>JAVHVY010000077.1:0-3217 GCA_032160305.1 Actinoplanes sp. | reverse complement strand
CGACTGGTTCTCCCCGACCTGCACGTCGTACCCGTCGTGCGCGTGCAGCCGCATCGCGATCTTCAGGCCGAACGCGTCGACCCGGGTCGTGTTGCCGTTGAACACCGAGGCGCCGACGGTGAACTCGATGAAGTCGAAGTACTGGCTGGTCGGCGAGCCGAGGTAGAAGTACATCCGGCCGGCCGAGTTGGCGGGCATGTCGAAGAACGGCTGCTCGGCGATCGAGTGAGTCTGCCCGTTGAAGCTCCAGAAGACCTGGCTGTCCGGGTACTTGCCGTTGGTCCGGTTCAGAACCTTCAGTTCGAGGACGTTCCGCGCCGCCGGGATGCTGCTGGTGTCACCCCAGAAGTCGCCGGACGGTGGTGTGGTCGGCGGTGTGGTCGTCGGCGGGGTCGTCGGGCCGCCGGTGCCGAAGACCTGGAACTCCCACAGCGAGTAGCCGTACGGCGTACCGCGAGTCGTGCCGTACATCCGGACGTAGCGGCCGCTGCCGGAGACGGTCAGGTTCTGTACGCCGCCGCCGCCGGTCGTGGTGCTGTAGATCGTCGTCCAGGTGCTGGCGTTCGCCGAGGTCTGGATCTGGAAGGCCTTGCCGTAGGCCGCCTCCCAGTTGAGGGTGACCGAGGTGATCGGGGTCGTCGCGCCGAGGTCCACCTGCAGCCACTGCGGGTCGCTGAAGGCCGACGACCAGCGGGTGGCGGTGTTGCCGTCGACCGCGGCCGAGGCCGGGTACGGTCCCGGGTTCTCGCTCGACGAGGCGGTGGTCGGCTTGCCCTGCGAGATCGGGATCGCCGCGGCGTGGGCGTTGAGCCCGGTGACGGCGACGTAGGCGGTGAGCAGCAGGGCCAGGGCAGCGCCGAGGAAGGCCGTCAGGATGACCGGCCGCCGTCGTCGCACCGGAGAAATCGCGTGCGGCATGGGGGACTCCCTATGGAGGTGGCGGTGGCAGCGCTTTCTCCGCCGCCCGTCGGAGCGGAGCCGTGAGGACGGACGGCTATCCGGCGTGGGGATGGCGGCGAAGAGCGCTCTACCCGTCATTTCTATCGATGTCTTAATTAACAGACAAGCAATCTGTGTTGCGGAACTTGCGACAACTTTGTGTGCTGGGTTGGTTACGTGGACTCCGAGCCGTTCCATCGACCGTCATCGCTCGGCCGAAGGTCCGGGTTTGACAGGATTTCCCCGGTGGAGAATCGTGGTGGCCTTGTCGCTTGTCCGGGGGGTGTCATGTCGGGTGTGTCTCGTCGCCAGGTGCTCGCGCTGGCCGGGGCCGCCGGAGGTGCGCTGGCCCTGCCCTGGTCCACGGTGGGGTGGGCCGCCCCGGCCCGGGACCGCGTCGCCGACATCTACCTCGACGTGCTGCACGAGCACACCCAGTGGGTCGAAGCGCAATGGGACGCCACGACCGGCGCCTACGCCGCCGCGGAGTTCGGTTTCATCGCCGTGCTCGGCAACGCGATCCTGCTCCGCGCCGAGAAATACGACCCGGTCAAGGCCGGTGTGCCCAAGGCGCGGCTGAGGACCCGCACCCTGGCCACCATCGAACGCTTCGCCGCCTCGAACCGGCTGGCCGGCGGCGACGAGTGGGGCCAGCAGCTGTTCTGGGACGCCACCTTCGAGCTGTACTTCGTGCTGGCCGCCCGGCTGCTCTGGGACGACCTCGGCGCCGAGACCCAGGCGAACGTGCAGAAGATCGCCGGCGGCCAGGCCGCCTACGTGGTCGGACTGGGCGCCGCCGACGATCCGCTGAGCGGACAATGGTCCCCGAACGGGACCGCCGGCGGCTGGGCTGGCGACACCAAGCTCGCGGAGATGGGCGTCTACGCCCAGGCGCTCGCGCCCGGCCTGGCCTGGTACCACGACGACCCGAAGACCCGGGAACGCTTCGGAATCTGGGCCACCAACGCGAGTGGCCTACCCGCCGCCGACCGGATCAACGACGCGGTGGTCGACGGCCGCCGGATCGGCGACCGCGCGACGGCGCACAACATCCACGACAGTTTCATCGTCGAGAACCAGGGCTCGGCCGACCCGCAACACCAGGCCGAACTCTGGCGTACGGCCGGCTGCGCGGCGATCCATTTCCTGGTCGCCGGCAAGCCGCTCCCGCAGGTGCTGACCCGGCCGCCGAACGGCGAGCAGCTGTGGCGGACCCTGCGGCTGCTGGCGTCGGACGCCGGCGAACCGGTGCTGCCGATGGTCGCCGACCACTACCACCGGTACGGCCGGGACGTGCTGCCGCTGGCCTTCCTGGCCCAGGTGCAGGGCGACGCCGACGCGGCCCGCGCCGAAGCCGACCTGGCCGCACGCCTGACCCCGTACCTGCGCCACGAGCCCGCCTACCGGCTGACGAAGGTCGCCGGCGCGGACGAGTACGAGTCGCAGGCGCGGGCCGAACTGGCGATCGCCTACCTCTTCCACCGGTACCGGGACCGGCCGACACCGCCGAACCCGGCCTTCTTCCGGGACGCGAGCGGGACGCGGGACTTCGGGGCGGAGATCGGGATGGTCGTGCACCAGTGCGAGCGGGCCTTCGCCGCGGCGGTCACCAAGGACGGCTTCGTCCGCTTCCTCTGGCAGCCCGGGCACGACAACTGGCTGGTCGACTCGCGGGCGCCCGGCTTCCTGCCGCCCGGCCGCACACCCACGGGACAGTGGGTCACCGCGTACGAGAAGGTCCGGGACGGGGTGGACGCGACCGTGACCGTGCTCACCCTGGGTGAGCTGCAGTATGCGGGGTTTGCCACCCTGCCGACCGGGACGGTGATCTACGCCAGTACCGGGCTGGGCGCGGGCGAGGGGTCGCTGACGATTTTCAACCTGGCGATGCCCGGCGTGCCGGGCCTGACCGGAACCCGCACCTTCACGTCGGCCGGGGGCGAGCTGGTGCTGAGCGACCGTGAGGCCAGCGGCGACGGCGGCACCGACCACCTGACCTTCTCCCCGCGCCCGGCCCGCTACGTGCGGATGCTCGCCCGGGAAGCGGCGACCGGCTCCGGCTACTCGATCTGGACCTTCGCGGTGCTCGACAAGCAGGGTGCCGACCTGGCCCAGGGGGCGCTGCCCGGCGCGTCGTCCTCGGACGTGACCTTCCCCGCGCGCAACGCCACCGACGGCAATCCGTTGACCCGCTGGGCCGTCGACCACACCCAGCCGGCCCGGCCGGACAGCTGGCTGGCCGTCGACCTCGGCACTCTGGTCACCGTCGCCGGCGTCC
>JAVHVY010000061.1:0-3263 GCA_032160305.1 Actinoplanes sp. | reverse complement strand
ATGCATCACTACGCGGTGGCCGGCATCCCGTGGTATCTGCTGGTCGAGCAGGAGACCGGCGCCTTGCATCTCTACCGTCTCGTCGGCGACCGGTACAAGGAGCAATCCGTGACCCGGGCCGGCCAGGCGCTCGAACTGACAGAGCCGGTCCAGGTCACGATCTTTCCCGCGGATCTGCTTCCGCCGGGCTGAGGGCGGGTCACCGGGCCGCGGATGTCGGAGCGTTCCCCTAGGGTTTCGGGCATGAGCGGGAACCATTTCGATGAGGCCTGTGCCGCCGTGCAGGCCGCGCTGGACGCCGGGGCGCGCTATGCCGACGCGCGGGTGATGGTGCGGCGCAGCGAGGGGATGTCGGCGCGCGACGGCCACGTCGACGACGTGAGTGACGACGAGAGCGCGGGCATCGGCGTCCGGGCGCTGGTCGGCTCCAGCTGGGGCTTCTACGCGGTACCGGACCTGTCCGACAGCGCCGCGCGGGCGGCCGGCCGGCGCTGCGCGCAGATCGCCGCCGCCAGCGCGATGGTGCCCGGGCCGGCGATCGACCTCGTGCCGACCGGCGCGGGCGAGGCCAGCTGGGCCAGCCGCTGCGAGATCGACCCGCTCTCGGTGTCGCTGTCGACCAAGGGCGACCTGCTCAGCGCCGCCACCCAGGCCGCGAAGGAGGCCGGCGCCGACCTGGCCGAGGGCCTGCTCCAGGTGTGGGACACGCGGAAGTGGTTCGTGTCCAGCGACGGACATCGCATCGACCAGCACATCCGCGAGTGCGGTGGCGGGGTGTGGGCGAGCGCGTTCGGCGACGGCGAGATCCAGCGCCGGTCCTGGCCGTCGCACCGCGGCCAGTACGGCACGAGCGGCTGGGAGCTGGTCGACGGGCTGGCCCTGGTCGAGAACGCGCCGCGAATGGCCGAGGAGGCCCGTCAGCTGCTGACCGCGCCGCTCTGCCCGTCGGGCGAGACGACGCTGGTGCTCGGCGACGAGCAACTGGCCCTGCAGATCCACGAGTCGGTCGGGCACGCCATCGAACTGGACCGGATCCTCGGCTGGGAGGCCGCCTTCGCGGGCACCTCCTGGCTCGACCTCGACCAGCTCGGCTCGCTGCGCTACGGCTCGGAGCTGATGACCATCACGATCGACCCGACCATCCCGGGCTCGCTGGGCAGCTTCGGCTACGACGACGAGGGCACCCCGGCGACGAAACGTGACGCGGTGCGCAACGGGATCTGGGTCGGCGTGCTCGCCGGGCGCGATTCGGCGGCGGTGGCCGGGCTCGACTATGCGGGCAGCGTACGAGCCGACGGCTGGGGCCGGCTGCCGATGGTCCGGATGACCAACGTCGGGCTCGAACCCGGCCCGCACACCCTGGCCGAGATCATCGCCGCCACCGACGACGGGGTCTTCATGGACGTCAACCGGTCCTGGTCGATCGACGACCGGCGGCTCAACTTCCAGTTCGGCTGCGAGATCGGCTACGAGATCAAGAACGGCCGGTTCGGCCGGATGCTGCGCAACCCGACGTACACGGGGATCGGCCCGAAGTTCTGGCAGTCGATGGACATGCTCTCCTCGGAGATCGTCTCATGGGGAACGCCCAACTGCGGCAAAGGCCAGCCCGCGCAGGTCGGCCACACCGGGCATCCGGCGGCGCCGGCCCGGTTCACCGGCGTACGGGTGGGGGTGCGGGCGTGATCGACTGCACCGCAGCGAAGCAAGGGCCAGAAGGGCACGCCGAGGGAGGCACCGCGTGATCGACTGCACCGCAGCGAAGCAAGGGCCAGAAGGGCACGCGGAAGGATGCGGAGCATGAGCGAGCTCGCGCTGGCCGGCCGGGTCGTCGAGCTGGTCCGCCGCGCGGCGGGCCCGGCGGCGCAGGCCGAGGTGGTCGCCTCGCACGTGGCTGAGGCACTGACCCGCTTCGCCAACTCCGCGATCCACCAGAACGTGGCCGGCGCGACCACCACCGTGCGGTTGCGGCTGCACCTGGACGGGCGTACCGCGGCGGGCTCGACCACCCGGGTCGACGCCGAGGGCCTGCGGGCGCTGGTCGACCGGACGATCGCCGCCGCCCGGCTCGGGCCGCCGGACGCCGCCTGGCCGGGCCTGGCCCCGCCGGGGGCGCTGCATCCGCACGAGGAGCTCGACGAGGCGACCGCGCGCGCCACTCCGCAGGAACGGGCCGCCCGGGTGCGGGACTTCGTCGCCGCGGCCGGGGGGCTGGAGACGGCCGGATACTGCCGGACCAACTACGCGACGGCGGCCTTCGCCAACACCGCCGGGCAGGCCGTCGAGGGCCGCTTCGCCGAGGCCGCGATGGACGGCATCGCCCGCAACGCCGGGGCGGACGGTGTGGCGCGGCTGGCGACCGGCCGGCTGGCAGAGCTGGACGGCGCTGTGCTCGGCGCCCGGGCGGCGGCCAAGGCGCGCGCCGCCGGCTCGCCGATCGAGCTGCCGCCCGGCCGCTACGACGTGGTCCTGGAGCCCGACGCGGTCGCCGACGTGCTGGCCACCATGGCCGCCTTCGGCTTCAACGGCAAGTCGTACGCCCAGCACCAGTCGTTCGCCGAGCTGGGCGTGCAGCAGTTCGATCCGGCGGTGACCCTGATCGACGAGCCGATCGGCGGTCCGGGGGCACCGGCGCCGGATCTGCCGTTCGACACCGAGGGCACACCCCGGGCGTCGCTGGTCCTGGTCCAGGACGGCACCACGGTCGGGATCACCCACGACCGGTCGTCGGCGGCCGAGGTGGGCGCGGTGTCGACGGGCCACGCCACCCCGACGTCTCGAGGCTGGGGTCCGTACGCGACCCACCTGCGGCTGGCGCCGGGCGCAGCGACCCCGACCGGCGACGGCGGCGCGACCGGTCCGACCGCCGGATCGGCGCGGGCGCTGGTCGCCGGGATGGAGCGCGGGCTGCTGATCACGGACTTCTGGTACACCCGGGTGCTCGACCAGAAGAGCCTGGTCGTCACCGGCCTGACCCGCAACGGGGTCTGGCTGGTCGAGGGCGGCGAGGTGACCGCGGCGGTCGGCAACATGCGCTTCACCCAGTCGTATCCGCAGGCGCTCGGCCTGGGCCTGGTGCGCGGCATCGGCGCGGAGGCGATCCAGCTGCCGGACCGGTGGTCGGGGGTGCGCTACGTGGCTCCGGCGCTGCACCTGGCGTCCTGGAACCTGACCGGCAATGCCTCGGGCTGAACCGGGTGCGCCGGCCCGGCTGTCGCCAGGCGGTCGCCGGCGCCGGTCCGATCCGGCGGCCGGCCGTTCCT
>JAVHVY010000008.1:0-3725 GCA_032160305.1 Actinoplanes sp. | reverse complement strand
CGCTGTCAGACGGCGCTCGTCGATGATCGGCGCGTCCAGTTCCAGCCCGGCGACGCGCAGGAACTGGACATAAGCACCGGGCAGGAACCGGGTTGGGTCGACGCCGACGATCAGTAGGCCGGCATTCGTGGGCGTGCCGTCTACTGTGGCCAGTCGCAGTGACGACAGACGCTGCTCGATGCTGCGGCCGTTGGCCGCTATGACCTCCGGGGTGAGCACGCTCGGCAGGTACTCCCGCTCGAAAGCGTTGACGTCCAGGTCCGCGATGCTGCTACCGACCGTCGGGCGGGCGTCGAACGGCAGGTCGGAGCTGCGTCGCCGTTCGCCGAGCCGGCGCTCCTCGTCCGCGGTGGCGATGGCGCGGCGCGGACCAACCCGGATCCACACCTGACCGTTGAATCGGACCGGTGGGCTCGGGCTGGGCTCCACCTCGACCACCGCGACGTCGTAACCGTCCACCGTCACCTTACCGACGGACATAATCGGTGGCGGTAGGATTCTGCCCTGGTCCCGCAGGTCGGCGAGGGTGAGAAGAAGCCGGTCATTCACGGTCGCGCCGGTCGGACGCCCATTGTCGGTCGCCCCGATGAAGATCACCCCGGAGGCGCGGTGGTCGGGCATGTCATTGGCGAACGCGCAGATGGCCTGGCAGACCCGCTCCTTGATGTCGCCTGGGCTCAGCGACTCCTTGCGCTCGACCTGGTCGCTCTCCAGATCGGCGAGGAGTGCCAGCAGTTCATCCGTTGTCCGGGCCATTCCAGGATCCTATGGTCGACGACTTCGTCTGGCGGCCACGACCGGCCGGAGACCCAGACGGAGGGGTAGGCCGCCGCTGGCTCGGACGGCCGCGGGGTGACGGCCTCTGGGGAGGCACCGACCCGCTGGCCGTCAACGGCCTGTCGGTAAGGTCAGCATCCGTGGCGGTTCACATCGATGTTGCAGCGTTTCGTAGCTCGGTCCCTACGGAGGTGACTGCGGTCGCTGAGCGGCTGCTGCGTGACGTCCGGGTCGGTGACCTGGAGTCCGTGGGCGGCGGCGCCCGGGCGGTGGTGTCCGACGGCGAGACCAGCTTTCAGCCCTGGGTGGGCGTCGTCGATCGTGCGTTCATCGCGGATTGTGATTGCGGAACCCTGCCCGCGGGCGACGAGTTCTGCGCGCACGCTGTCGCCGTCGCTTTGGCAGCCTTCGATGCGGCTGTCCGGTTCTCTGCCGCGGGCAGCCCGCACGAGGATGGCCCGATCGAGCCTGAGCGCGCCGATCTCCTGCGGGCCGTGCAACGTCTGGGCCCGAGACAGCTGACCGACCTGGTGGTGCAGCAGGCGCTGCGGGACCGGCTCTTCGCCACCCTACTGTTGGGCAAGGCGGGCATGCTCGACCCGGCGGACTGACTCACCCGCCTTGTCGACCGGTCGAGTGGCTGCTTGACGCATCGCTGATCAGTCACGACGCCGCGGACCGCTTCCGGGCAGAGAACCCCGATCCGCCCGTGCCCTGAGCCTCGATCACGCCTGGATGCGCGCATCCGCGATGTAGTCGGTTTGATAGCGTGGGCGGCTTGCCGGCGTGGGGTTGGGCGGAAATCAGTGGGTAAGAACAGTCGGGAGCGGCACAAGGCCAAGCGGAAGTCGGCGGAAGCGGCGCACCGCCGAAGGTCCGCGGGGGCGGCAGACGCCGATGATCCGCTGGGCCTGTTCGGCGCACCGCGTACCGCGTCGCAGCTCGAACTCGCGGAACAGATCATCGGTCAGGCGATCCACGCCCAGCACGGCGAACGCAGCGCCGAGCTTGACCGCTGCCGTGCCCGGCTGGTCGCTGGCCTGGGCGGGGCGGTCGGGATCCAGGTCGTCAACCGTGCTCTGCTGACCCGGTTGCTGCGCGACGTGGAGCAGGCGTGGCGGCGCGGATGGCAGCCGGCCGAGCTGGTCCGGGTGGCCCGCCGTGAGTGCACCGCACGTCACGGCCGCCTGATGGTCGATGCCATCGCGGCGGGGATGCGCGGTTATCCCAGGGCGACCGTCGACCAGCGGTGGCAGGCGCAGGTGGCGGCCGTCGATGCACGGGTGTGGTGGGAGCACGACGACCATTACGTGACGGCCTGGGGTGACCGGCAGGGCCTCGACCGGGCACAGGTGATCGCTGCGATGATCGAGGTGCTTCATCTGCTCGCGACGCTGCCGGTGATCGAGGTGGTCGGTCCGGCGCCCGGCGATGCGCGGCCGGCCGCGGTGGCCGCGCCGGCGGACCTCGACCAGCGGATGCTGGACCGGGTTCGGGCGTTGCTGGCCAAGGCGGAGTCCACCGACTTCCCGGAGGAGGCCGATGCGTTCACCGCCAAGGCGCAGGAGTTGATGGCCCGTCACCGGATCGACCACGCCCTGCTGGTGGCCGCGACGGGCGACCGCGACCAGCCGGTCACCCGCCGGGTCGGTATCGACAATCCGTACGAGGCGCCGAAGTCGCTGCTGCTCCAGGTCGTCGCGGAGGCCAACAGCTGCCGCGCGGTGTGGGCGAAACGGTTCGGTTTCACCACCATCGTTGGCTTCTCCACGGATCTGGACTCCACCGAACTGTTGTTCACGTCGCTGCTCGTGCAGGCGACGAGGGCGATGACACAGGCCAAACCCACTACTGACGAGTACGGGCGTAACACCACCCGCTCGTTTCGGCAGTCGTTCCTGACGGCGTACGCGTCGCGGATCGGTGAACGACTCAGCGCCGCCACCGACGAGGTCGGCCAGGAAGCGGCCGGCTCGGCGGGCAGCGCCCAGCTACTGCCCGTGCTCGCGGCCCGTGACGACGCGGTACGCGACGCGTTTGAGAAACAGTTCCCTCAGCTGACGCACCACACGACGACCATCAACAACCGGCAGGGCTGGGCATCGGGCCGGGCCGCCGCCGACCGGGCATCACTACCCGGCCGGCAAGCGGTCGCCCACGAGTGAACTCCGCCGCCGGCCGAAGTCCTCACAACGACCAACTCGGCAGGCCTTCGGGAGATCCTCTTTCGGTCCTCTCGTGCGGTCCTCTCGTGGGAGTTTGCCGGTCAGTTCTGGCCGGGACTCGCTACGGGTAGCCCGGCGGCTTTGGCGGATTCGAGCAGTCGCCGGTCGTAGGTGACGAAGGCGATGAGCGCCGTCCCGGACTCGTTGGTGAGAACCTGGGCGGTGGCGAGGTGGATGGCGTCGAGGCTGCGCAGCGTCGGCTCGGCGAACGCGGCTGCGGTCGCGCGGATCGTACTGTCGATCTCCAGTCGGAAGAGCCGTCCGACAACGGGCCCGGACTGTTTGACGTGGGCGGACCGGCGTGGCGACTGATCTGGGTGCGGCGATCGGCCCGCCGTGGCGATCCGGCGTAGGTTCGGGAAGACAGTAGAGGGCGACAAGCAGGGGAGTGGGTACGGTGAGCACACCAGGAGCCGGTGCGGCGGGCACGATCGACCTCGGTGGGGACCTGACGGTCAACCGCCTCGGTTACGGCGCCATGCGGATCACCGGCGACGGCATCTGGGGCGAGCCCAAGAGCCGAGACGAGGCCAAGGGGGTACTGCGCCGCGCGGTCGAGATCGGGATCGATTTCATCGACACCGCCGATTCGTACGGGCCGGACGTGAGCGAGATCCTCATCGCCGAGGCGTTGTATCCGTACCCGGAGAATCTGGTGATCGCCACCAAGGGTGGGCTGGTGCGGCCGGGACCGGGCCAGTGGGTGCCGGACGGGCGGCCGGA
>JAVHVY010000476.1:0-16628 GCA_032160305.1 Actinoplanes sp. | reverse complement strand
CGCCGAGCTCTTCGCCGGCCTGCGGGTCGACCCGGCCAAGGTGCTCACCACGACGTTCGAGGCCAACCACGAGGAGCTCGTCCTCGTACGCGACATCGAGCTGATGAGTATGTGCGAGCACCACCTGCTGCCGTTCAAGGGTGTCGCCCACATCGGCTACATCCCGGGCACGGACGGCCGGATCACCGGACTCTCTAAGCTGGCCCGCCTGGTCGAGGTCTACGCCCGTCGGCCCCAGGTCCAGGAGCGCCTCACCTCGCAGATCGCCGATCTGCTCATGCACCAGCTGAGCCCGCGCGGCGTGATCGTGGTGCTGAAGTGCGAGCACCTGTGCATGGAGATGCGCGGCATCCGCAAGGTCGGCGCGCGTACGGTGACCTCGGCGGTGCGGGGCGCCTTCCAGACCGACGGCAAGGTCCGAGCCGAGGTCATGGCCCTGATCAACGCCAACTGACCCTCCCGTCCCAGCTAGGGTGCCGGCCGGGTCCGGCCGCGCGTGCGCGGTCGTCTTGATACGTGTAGAGCAGTTCTTGACCAGCCTCCGCTCTCTGGGCTTCCGCGTTCGCAAGTGGCGTACGTTGTGCGTACACTTGGGTGATGAGCGCGAAGGCGGAACGGCTGCACCTGCGGGTGGATGCTGAGCAGAAGGCGTTGTTGGAGGCGGCCAGTCAGGCCACTGGTGCGAGTGTGTCGACGTTCGTGTTGAAGGCGGCTACCGACGCGGCGGCTGATGTGCTGGCTGATCGGCGGGCTTTCCTGCTGGATGAGGACGCGTGGCGGGTGTTCGACGAGGCGCTGGAGCGCCCGGCTCTGGATGTCGCGGGTCTGCGGGATCTGCTGACTGCGCCGACGGTCCTCGACAGCTCTGCGGGCGAGGCGCAGCGGTGAGTTCGCGCTTCTCGCCGGTCGAGCCGTTGTCGGCCACGCATGTGGTGACCGGCTTCGATTGCGGATCGCCGGCTCAATCCGTCTGGCTGGCCGAGCACGCCCTGCAGGCGCACCGTGCCGGGCTGTCCCGCGTCTACGTCGTTGGCGACACCGATCATCCGGATCGGCGAGTGATCGGCTACTACGCCCTGGCGGCCGGTAGCGTGGCCCCGGCTGACGCCTCACCGCGGCTGCGGCAGGGTGCCGGCCGCTACCACCAACCCGTGGTGATCCTGACCCGGCTCGGCGTCGACCGGGCCGTCCAGGGCGCTGGACTCGGGCGGGCGCTGGTGGTCGACGCGCTGCGGCGTATCGCTACCGCAGCCGAGGTCATCGGGGTGCGGGCGGTGCTCATCCACTGCGAAACCGACGCCGCCCGCGACTTCTACCTACGCCTGGCCAAGTTCGAGCCGAGCCCCACGGACCCGATGCACCTGCTGCTGTTGATGAAGGACCTCTGCCGGGCTCTCGCCGGGTAGCGCCGCCTGCCGTTTGGGCGTCGTGGTCTGTGCACGTTGCCGTCACGGTTGCCGTCAACATCGACAGGCGTGCAGGGACGGCGCTCCCCGGTCAAGGAAAGCGCAGGTCAACGCCGTGAATCGACCCGTGGTTCAGCTAGATGATCATGCGGTAGGTGGTGGCGCTGTCCATGGCTGCCCGGGTCAGCGTCGCCGCCTCGTCGAGTCGGGTGCGCGCCTGCTCCAGCTGGGCGATGGCCGTGGCCACCGACGGGTGCATCGACCCGATCGCGGTCAGCCGCAGCAGCATCAGCGCCTCGTCCACCTGGTCGTTGACCTGCTGGATCCCGCTCACCGCCCGGCTCGAACCCGCCACCGATGCGGCGACATTCGCCTTGATCTCCTCCACACTCGCCACAACCCACCCCTATCCGCGGAAGAACGCCAGCAGGCCGACGCCCATGCAGGTCAACAGGACCGGGGTCAGGCAGGCGATCGCGCCCACGATCGGCGTGCGGTCCACCTTGCCCGGACCGTAGACGAAACCGATCGTCAGCCAGCCCAGGCCGAAGGCCAGGATCGGCATGCTCAGGCCGCAGAGCAGCGCATACGTCGGCACTGAACCCGATGGCGCGACCAGGTAGAGCACGATCTGGATGACCAGCACGGACGCCGCGAACGGCCCGTACACGAGCAGGTTGCGCGCCCAGGGCCGCCAAGCCGCGGGCGCGCGGCGCGGCCCGCCGCCCACCATGGTCGCGTCGGCGGCATCGGCCGTGCTCCGCGCCTGCCGCAGCGCGGCGAGCACCGCCGCCGGGCCGCCCGCCACCGCCTGTGCAGCGGCGGCCTGATCAGCCGCCTGCGGCAGCAGAGCCGTTTCCGGTACGCCGAAATCCTGCGCCAACCGCGCATGCTGCGGCGCCAGCCGGGCCCGCACCGCGGACAGCTCCTGCTGGGCGGCCCGCACCGCGGTCGCCTGCTCGCCCGCCGCGGAGCTGGCGGCCCGGCGCAGAGCGTCCAGGCGCTGAGCGGCGTCGAGATAATCCGCCCACGGCCCGGCCAACGGCTGGTCGCTCACGCTTCGTCACTTTCCGGACGGACAAAGGGGACGATCGTCACTGTCCGGTCGGTGTGCCGGTCGTGCAGCAGGGCCCGGTTCTCGCGGGGATGCCAGTCCAGGGTGCGGCCGAGCATCAGCATCACGTCCTGCGCCGGGCAGTTGAGGAAGAGCAGGCCGGCCACGTCCTCCCGGCCCGCGCTGCCGCCGGTCTCCTCGGTGAAGCGTCGGGTGCCCCGCCACCAGGACAGCAGGTGAACGCCGTGACTCGGACCCTCGCGCAGCAACTGCCGCAGCCGCGCCAACGTGCCCGGTCCGGCCGCGTCCATGCCGAAGACGACCCGGTAGCCGGGCCGGTCCAGGTCGAGCTCCGCGGCCAGACCGGCCGCGTCCACCACCACGACCTCCTGCCGGTGGCCGATGTCCACGGCGAGGGCTTTGGCGATCTCGTCACCCTCGGCGACGAGCGAGGCGATCACCAGTCTCGTCGTACGCGGGGCGTGGGCGGCCGCAACACTGCGGGCGGCCGCCTCCAGCACGTCGGCACCGTCGGCCTGGGAGCCGAAGATCGACAGGTGCCGGCCGGGCGACGAGTCCAGTGCGAACGCGGCGGTGGACAGGTTGACGTCGATCACCCGGCCGACCAGGGCCGCCGGGCGGCTCACCCGGCCGGCCAGCGCGGCCCGATAGGTCGGGTCGTCGGCCAGATGCTGCCGGAGATAACCGGCGAAGATCCGCGGCGGCGGCGCCTGCGGATCGCGGGCGCCCCACAACTTGTGCCGCAGCTCGGTGAGGGCCTGCTGGTCGGCGTTCGGGTCGGGGAACCGGATGATCCGCTCATGACCGCGGGTCGCGCCGCGCGGGCCGCCGAGACCGCCCGCGGTGTTCACGACCGCGGTGCCCAGCGGCAGACCGGCCGCGGAGTCGTTCGTAGGCTCGAGCACGTCGCCGCCGCCGGGCAGCGCGACCCGCACCGGGAACTGGCCGAAAATCGAATCCCGCTTGGCGTACAGGGCCTCGACACCGCGCACGGTCTGACTGGCCAGGATCAGATGGATTCCGTACGAGCGACCCTTGCGCGCCAGTGACTCGAGCAGCTGCACCGCCTCGCCGGCCATCGGATCGTTACCGGCCAGCAGCACCTGGAACTCGTCGATCACGCACAAGATCCGTGGCGTCGGCTTGCCCCGGCCCTCCTCGGCGGCGACCGCGCGCAACTCGGCGAACTTCGTCACCCCGGCCCGCTTGTAGGCCACCGACCGTCGGGTCATCTCGGCATCCAGCTCACGCAGCACAGCCAGCCCGTACTCGCGGTCGGACTCGACGCCGACGGCCCGCGCGTGCGGCAGCCAGGTGCGATCCCGCGGGGTCGGGACGAACTCGGTGAACGACACGCCCTCCTTGAAATCGAGCAGGTAGAGCGCCAGCTCATCCGGCCCGTAGCGGGTGCCGAGGCCGTACAGGACGTTGATCAGGAACGCGGTCTTGCCGGCACCGGAACGGCCGCCGACCATCCAGTGTGGAGTCAGGTCGTTGAACCGCAGCTGGACCGCGGTGTCACCGTCGTGCCCGACGATCGTGCCCAGCCCCTCGGCGGCGTCACCCGTCCACAACTGCTCGGCCGGCTCGGGCAGCAGATCGGCGAGGCTGAGCAGGGAGGCCGCGGCCGAATGGGCGGCCAACTCCCGGCAGACCGCGTCGACCAGGTGCGCGGGCGGATCCTCGTCCAGGTAGACCGGCGCGTTCAGCCACACCGCCTCCGGCGTCGAACCGTAACTCCCGCCGGGCGGGTTGCCGATCACCGCGTACGGGTTGCGGAGCGAAACCATGGTCGTGCGCGGCAGCGGGGCCTGGGTCGTCTCGGCCGTCAGCGGGGGCGGCGGCCAGCCCGCCACGATCAGGTACAGGCCCGAATCGGGGCCCTGCTGGGCCAGGGCGGCGATCCGGTTCAGCTCGCCGCCCTCGGTCATCTCCGGCAGGCAGGCGATGACCAGCAGCATGGTCCGGTCGCGGCGGCCCCGGCGTACGCCACCGCCGGCGCGCGCCGGGCGCAGCCACTTCTCGGCCTCGGTGAGCACGTCGCGCAGCCCGGCCCGGTCGGTCGCCGGCGGTGACATCAGACCGGCGTCGGCCAGCGGCGCGAACGGCGCGAACACCGTGCCGCCACCGGCACCGTCCACCGCGCGGATCAGCAGCGACCCCGCCGGAGCGGCGGCAAGCAGCCGCAACAGTACGCAGCGTAGGAGCCCGAACACCCGGGCGTCGCGGGCATCGGCGTCGATCGTGAGGTGGCCGGTACCGAGCAGCGGCACGATCGCCGGGAAACGCGCGTCGTCGAGCGGCTGCGCCGCTCCCAGCCGGACGAACTGCGGGGGATAGGCGCCGCCGAGCGGAGTGCTCGGCGCCTGCGCGTCGAGCGGGGCGCCGAGCCAGCCAGGGGTCAGCGCCTGCGCGGCCGCGCGCATCTCCTCGGCCAGCGCGTGCTGCGCCAGCGGATCGGCGGTCGCCGTCGGACGTGCCTCCAGTGCGGCAGCGGCCGCGTCGGCGGTGGCCGTCGCCTGCCGGTGCAGGGCAGCGGCCTGGTCGATCCGGCCAATCGCCTCAGCCACGCCACACCTCCCTCTGTGCGCTCAAACCGTACCCTGCACCCGGCAGCCGATCGCGTTGCGTAGCCGGTGCGGGTCGCCGCTTCCGCTCTCCTGAGCACCCTAGGGGGTCCGGTGGGTCCACTGCGGATCCTCGGCGCCGGGGCACGGATTAGGCTGGCGGGTATGCAACCGCCTGAGCGTTCGACGGGGGCCGTGCCGGTGGTCGGTGGGCCGGTTCCGGCTGTCGTGGGCGGCAGGCTGCGGAATAGGCGGTTGCGGTTGTGGCTGGCCATGGTGCTCGGGATCGTCGTACTGCTGTGCCTGGGCGGGGTGGGGGTCGCCATCTCGCTGTACGACGGCGCGACCAAGATTCAACGGTCCGAGCCGGACGCCGTGGTCGACAGCTTTCTCCGCGCCTACCTGATGAACCGCGACGACAAGGAGGTGGCCCTCTTTACCTGCAAGACGGGCCTTGATTTGGCAGCTATTGCCGCGCTTCGGAGTGAGTTCGTCACCAGGGAGAAGGAATTTGACGTCAAGGTCGTCGTCACATGGGGCACTCTCACGGTTTCCAACACTGGACCTAAGAGTCGATCGGTGGCAACCGACTTGATCATCGCCGGAACCAAGAACGGCGATACACAGAGTCGTCGCACCGAGACCTGGAGCTTCGGAGTCGTCGATCAGGATGGTTGGCGGGTTTGTAGCGCAGCCAAGCAGGCCTGAGACTCACTCCACCCAGAGCAGGTGAACGGCCACCTCGAGGGTTTTCGGGGCGCGCCCGCTCCATCCCCAGCGGTACCAGTCCAGTTCGGTCGCGACCCGCGCGCAGATGTCTCCGGTCTGGCTGGTGTGCAGTTCGGTGACCGCTCGCAGGTTCCGGCGTTCGCCGCCGTCCTCCAGTAGCTGCACCACGCGCCGCCCGGTCAGCAGGTCGGCCTCCAGCGCCGACACCGGCGTCCGCCGCGGCGGGTCGTCCAGTGACACGAGCCGGGACAGCAGGTCCCCGCCCGGTGCCGACGGACCGGCCATGCCCTCTTCCTCGACCCAGACCCGCTCGACCGGCACCAGCGGTGCGAAGACCTCGGTCTGCTCCGCCTCAGCCCGGTACCACTCCGACTCCGGCATCACCGGGACGTAGGTCCGGCTGCCCTGCACAACCTTCTCGTCGGCTCGCAGGTCACCGCGCCAGCCGTGGCCCGGCAACCCGATCAGCACCCGCCGTCCACGCAACTGGCCGCCCATCGTCGCCGGCGTCGGCACGATCGGGCGCGGCGGATCCGGCGCCCAATCCGATCGTCCGGCGAACGGGTCGGGCAGTGATCCCCCCGTCATCCATTGCCTCCCAGCGGCGCTCCCTGCTCCTGCATGTACGGGACAGGGTTGATCGCCCCGACGCTACGGCGATCGTTGCCCAGATGCACCTCGAAGTGCAGGTGCGGACCCGACGAGTTGCCACTCGTGCCCACCCGCCCGATCTGCTGTCCCGCGACGACCTTCTGCCCGACCTGGACCATCGGATGCTCGACCATGTGGCAGTAGCGGGTCATCACGTTGCCGGCGTGCACGATCTCGACCATCCAGCCGCAGCCGCCCTTGCCGGGATAGCCGTCGACATCGCAGGTCTGCCGGCCGAGATGATCGATGTTGCACTTGACCACGCTGACGACACCGCTGGCCGCAGCGAGGATCGGCGCGTAGCGGCCGACGATCATGTCGACGCCCTGGTGGGTGGGCCGATCCGGCGTCCGGAAGCCCGAGCCGACCACCGCTCCCTTCACCGGGATCGTCCACCCGGAGGCGGCAACCTGGCCCACATTGGAGAGGCAGACCATGCTGGTCAGATTGCCGACCGCGCGGGCGGCGCCGTGGGCGAGCAGGTTCACGATCTGCGTTGCCACACCCTCATGCTTCGCGTACGCATCGGGGTAGGCGCTGAGCTGCACCCGCTGGGCCGCCTGGGTCAGCGACATCTTCTCCCAGCCCGGGACGCTCTTGAGCTTGGTGTAGAACTTCGTCGAGGCGTAGACCGGGTTGGTTACCTGCGCCGGGGTGCCCCAGCCGGCGCTCGGCCGCTGCTGGAAGAGGCCGAGTGAGTCGTGGTCGTTACGCGATCCGAGGTTGCCCAGGTTGGTCATCCGCGACTCCTGCATGGCCGTGGCGACTGCGATCACCCAGGCTCGGGGCGGTAGTCCCAGATCCGAGCCGGTCTTGATGATGATGGCCGCGTTGTGGATCTGGGTCGATCCGTAGGCGCTGATCGACGGCAGTTTCGCATTCGGGTCGACGACACCGCCGGCGCCGCAGCCGGCTGAGGAGAGAGTGTCGGTCTTGTTCTGGTTGAACTCGCCGAAAAGGAGCGCGCTGACCGCGCCGCCGCAACAGAGCAGGGTGAGGGTGGCGATGGTGGCCACGATGACGACCACCCGGCGTGGCCGCGGGAGACTCACCCGCGCTCCCAATCGATGCCGTCCACCAGCCAATGTTTGTCCGGCGCGACCAGCCGCAGGGTCAGCTTGCCGGCGTCGGTGTTGACCACCGCGCTGACCAGTCCCTCGCCCACCGGTACCAGCGCCGGCCGGCCGATGACCTTGCTGGCGGGCACGTTCGCCGGGTCGACGTTGTCCAGTTCGTCGGAGAGGTTTTTGGTCGAGTTGGGGACGATGCCGTCGTGCCAGTGCTTCGCCGACACGTTCTTGTGATCCACCCAGGCCGAGGCGAAGGCGTAGGCGACAGCCTCCGGCTCGGCCATCCCCGGGTTTGCCGTCGGCGCCGGAGCCGGCTCCGGCGAGATCTCGCTGTCGTCGTTCTTCGGGTCGACGCTGATCGCCGGAGCCGCCGAGCCGGCGTTGACCACTGGGCTCGGTGTGCCGCTACCGCCCGCGAAGATCCGGCCGATGCCGACGACGGCGAGTACCAGCACGGCGATGATCAGGGCGATGCCCCACCGGGAGCGGAAGATCCGGGTCAGGCCGAGTTCGACGAAGCGGGGCATGGCCGATCACTTCGCCTCGGTGCGCACTCGCGGCGACTTGGGCTCACTGCTCGTGTTCCCAGTCGCCGGCCGATAGATGGCGAAGGATGACGGCTGCTCCGCCACATCAGGCTCCGTCCAGCCGGACGACGGCCGGCGCGACCGGGTGCCGACCGGAGCCGGCGCGCGGCTCGGCACCGGCGCGTCGTCTCGGGTGCTTTCGTTGCCGTCCGGCCGCGTCGGGGCCGATCCCGGGTTCGGGGCCCGGGTGGTGACCAGTTCGGTGCGGCTCGACTGCGACGGGTCCTCGTTCCGGGCTTCCGGCCGCAGATTGCTCTGGTCGACGTAGACCGTCCGCCTGTTGGCCAGGACGGGCTCGCGCGTGCCTCCGCCCTCGGCGATGTCGAGCCGGGCAGCGTCCTTCATGTCCCGGAAGAACCGTCGATGCCAGCCCGGGGACAGGATCGCCCGGGTGCCGTCCTTGCCGCCCATCTGGGTGATCCGCCGATAGGGCCGCAACAGCAGCCAGCCGACGACCCCACACAGCCACACGAGGACCACCTGCAGCCAGCCCGGCAGACTCGCCGTATTCATGATCAGGTCCACGGCGAACAGGTAGACCGCTGCGCCCGTTCCGAAGATGGCGATGTTGAAGATTGCGGCCACGACGGCATTCCCGAGGCGCCGGATACCCGCGCTCGCGGGCTGGAGGAGACCGACTGTGCCCAGAATGGGCGCTGCGATGACCGCCCACCGGAAGATCAGGAAACCGAGCAGCACCAGGATCGACGCGGTGAGATCGAACATCGCGAACATCAGGGAGGCAAGGACGGCAATGAAACCGGCGCCGATTCGATCCATCCCATTGACGCCCTGTAGATACTGGTAAGCCTCGGGATCCTCGATCTTGACCTGTTCGGCGACCTTTTCCCACTGCTTCTTCTTGGCGGCCAGCGTCGCCGGGCGGGTAGCGGGATTGTCCCGCATCTTCTGCGCCTCGTCCCAGGTCAACGATCGTGCGTCGTAGAGCGCTCGACCGTACTTCTGTGCCGTCGTGCTGTCTGCTGAGCCGAGCAGGCCACGCACCCAGTTCCGGTACAACATGGTGTCCGTCGCGGTATCGCTTGCGCGCACGGCTGGGGGGCGATGGTCAGCACAGGCGCCTGGCGTGGGGTCGTCACACGTGCCGTTCGGCGCTGTCAATGCACGGGGACCGACTGCATCGTGGACCACGCCAAGGACTGTCACCAGGGTCTGGTCTGCCAGGTTGGCGGATCGGACTGGCCACGCCGCAATCGCTGTCACCGCAACCATGACCAGAATCGCCCACCCGGCCGTGGTGGTCGCCGCCCCCATATCCGCCTGACGGGATCGCCAGAGGAGGTAGATACCTACGATGGCAAGAGTGATGACTCCGAAAACGCTGAATACCTTCTCGTAGATGGCGCGGGTGGCCTGCTCGACCAGCGGGTCGGCCCAGCCCCAGAGGGTGTCCGGATCCCAGGCACGCTCCCGCAGGGCATTCGACGCACCGATGACAGCGGTCGCGACCATGAACTCGCCGTTGGCGACCGTCGTCTCGAACTTGTAGTCCGGATCTATCAGCGTCGAGGCGCAGCCACTATCGAGGTCATAAGTGGTGTAGGCGTATCCCGCGTAACCGTATTCGCTGTAGATGCCTTGCGGGCCCGGCTTTGTCGATGACGCCGGGCGCTCAGCGAACCAGCCCGCCAGCCCTGAGTCGGGCGTGCTGGGCGTCGGCGGAGTCAGGCACGATGCGCGCTCGGCACTGACGTCCGCCAGCCGGGCGACACAGGATTTGAAGTCCTGCTGCCACTCGTCGGTGCTGCAGGCGCCGCCGGGGGCGCGCAGCGGGGCGGCGGAGGCTGAGGTGGGGGCGGCCACCGCCCAGGCGATGCTGGCGACGGCCGCAACCAGCAAGGTCAGGACCATCGCGTACGCCCGCCGGACCATGGTCAGACCTCCAGATCGGACAGTGTGGAGGGAAGAGCCGTGGGTGCAGCTTGCGCTGTCACCGGCGTCGTGTCGAGGTAGTCCAGCAGACCGTCCACATATGACACGTCGACGCGGATCTTCTGGACCCGGCCGTCCACGTCGCGCATCACGAACTCGCGGAAGCCGAGCCGGTTCGACGACGACGTGTCGACCTGGGACAACGACGCCAGGGTCGCCTCGTAGCCGTCGTGGACCGGGACCCGGAGCAGGCGCAGGGCCTCGGAGGCGATTTCCTGGTCCTCGGCGATCCGGCCGACGAAGACCGTGGACACGAGGTTCTGCACGTCGAGGCCGAGGATGTCGCGCGGGTTCTGCGAGGCGACGAAGGCGGCCAGGTTCCACTTCCGGGAGTCTCGGGCGAGCCGGACCAGGAACGAGCGTCCGGAGCGCCAGCCCTCCATGAAGTGCGCCTCATCGAGGCCGACCATCTTGCGCGACGACATCGAGCCGCCGTAGCAGCGCCGGACGGCCAGCCGGTGGGCGGTGTGCAGCATCGGCAGGGCCAGCGACTCCTCGGCCGACCAGTATTCGCGTTCGATCTTCATGTCCGGCAGGCGCAACCCGGCCATCGTGATCACGGTCAGAGCCGAGTCCGCGCTGAGCAGGTGAGCCGGCGGGCGGCCGAAGAAGAGCAGGGCCAGCGGCATCTCGGCGGTGTCGAGCAGCAGGTTGGCCAGCTCCTTGCCCTCGTCGTCCAGCCCCTGCAGACAGGCGACGACGTCGTCGAGGGTGGAGGTCTCCTCGGCCGGTACCTGGCGGACAGCGTGCCGCAGCAGTGTCGCCGTGGAGGACTCCTTGGCCACCTGCGGGGGCACCAGCATCGAGCAGATGTCCTGGACCAGCATCCGCCGTTCGGCGCGGGCGTTGGAGACCGCGATCTCGAACTCCCGGTCGCCGGTCGGGCTGGTCGGGAACTCGCTGCGTGCCGGGGTCGGGATCAACGCGTACGGTGCGAGGGTGCCCTGCTCGCTGCCGGTCAGGTTGAGTACCCGGCTGTAGGGGCGCAGCTCCGGCATCGAGCAGAGCCGGGCCAGCGGGCCGGACGGGTCGAGCAGAGTGACCTGGACGCCGCGGCGGGCGTTCAGGTAGCCGAGTGCGCCCATCAGCGTCGACTTGCCACCACCGGGCTCGGCGACCAGCACGCCGAGGCCGGACCGCTCGCGCACCTCCATCGGGAAGTGCAGGTCGAGGAAGACGGGCCGCCGGCACGTCCCCGCCGTGCGCCCGATCAGGTCGCCGCGTCGGTCACCGACCGTCGACGCCGCCTGGGGCAGCGCCGCGGCCAGCAGTTTCACCGGCATCCGGCGTACGTAGCCGGTGTTGGCGATCGGCTCGCCGGGGATGAACTCGCGGGCCAGCTGGTCCTGGTTCTTCGGGTGTTGCAGCGAGATCCGCAGTTCGCGCGAGTAGAGCTGGATGAGCCGGCGGGCTCGTTCGAGGCACTCCTCGCGGGTGCGGCCGCCGACGGCGATCCGGTGCCAGCCGTGCGCGCGGGCCGACTCGACCGGCAGGCCGGTGGTCATCTCGTCGCCGATCACCAGCGCGCGCTTGGCCAGTCGTTCCAGCTCCGGCGGGGCGTCGATGCCGTGCTCGGCGTAGTCCATCTGCTGGGAGCGGATCATCCGCAGCCGGTGCTCGAGGTTTTTGAACGAACTGCCCGATCCCAGGATGTCGATCCGCGAGGACAGCTCCATCGGCCACGGCAGCCGCTCGTGGAAGTGCAGCCACGGTTCGTGCTTCTCGGGGATCTCCAGTGGCTCCATCCGCCCGACCGAGAGCACGGCGACGTGCCGTTCCTCGCCGGTCATCCGGTTGACCAGCTTCACCGTCGACCCGTACGGCGTGCGGTAGCGCTCGACCTGCTCGGTCAGGGCGAGCAGGTCGCCCGAGTCCCACTGACCGTGGGTGACCGGCGACAGCGGCCCGGGCGGGGCCATGCACAGCGCGACCGACCGGAACAGCAGCCATTCCAGCTCTTTCGGGGTGACCTGGCGGCCGCGCATCCCGAACGCCTGGAGCACCTCGTCGAACTGCTCGACGGTGCGGCCCAGCTTGCGCCGCTCCCCGTCCGAGGTGCCCTTGCCGAACACCCGCAGGATCCGCTCGGCGAACGTGTCTCCGAGCGAGCGCCGGGCGAAGGTCACTCCGAGGTAGGTCTGCCCCTCGGCGTGGTTGACCGAGAGCAGGTGCCGCTGGGCGGCGACGAGGTGATCCGACCAGGAGGTCGCGCCGCCGACGTCCGGCAACGGCTTCGCGGTGAACGAGTCGACCGTGCGCGCCCACTCGTCGGCCGGGAACGGCCGGTTGGTGCGCCGCAGGTGCAGCCGGAAGCCGGCCAGCCCCGCGTACTGCTCGGAGATCGCCGACAGCAGCGCCTCGCGCTCCGCGTCGGGCCGGAACGCCCAGCGCACCTCGGGCAGGTAGTACCAGGCGGTGACGGTGCTCTGGGTGAAGGTCAGGTGCCCGGCGATCTCGTTGATCTGCAGCTCGATGGCCGGGTCCCGGTCATTGAACTTCAGCTTGTGCGGGCGCAGCGGCGCCACCTTGACGTCGTTCTGCTGGCGGGCGGGCAGGTTGTCGGGCTCGCCGCGCCGCTTGCGCCGGGCCGGCTCGCGTCCCGGTCGTCTCGCCGGGGCCTTCTCGGGCATCGGCACGGGCAGTTCGGCGCGGGTGTCCGGCTGGTGCAGGGCGCCGGGGTCGTACGGCTGCACCGCCAGGACGCCGGGAGCGACCTGCGGCCCGGGCCTGCCGACGGTCTGCCACAACGGCGGACTCGACACCGGCTCCGTCGGGGCGGCTGCCCGAGCTGTGGCCGGGGGGATCGCCGCCGGGCCGGGCCGGGCCTCGTCGGGCCAGTCCTCGAAGTCGGCGTCGGGCGCTCCGGGCTCGGCGAAGAAGTCGGCGGCGGGCCCGACCGGCGCCCGGGTGAACGCGGGGTCGACCGGGGGCTCGAGCCCGGCCGGCGCGGGATCGGGCGGGTCTTCGGCGAAGTCGAAATCCGGATCGCGTTCCTCGACTGTGGGTGCTGCGGGCCGGGCCGGGGCCGGGCCGCCGCCGAACAGGTCGAGGAAGGGTGAGTCGATGTCCATCGGGTCGACCGCCTGGCCGGCGGCGGCGCGCGGGCGCACCGGCCGGGGGGCCTGGAAGACTCCGATCGCCCCGTGGTCGGGACTGGTCACGAGCTCCGAGTCGACGATGGTGTCCTCGTCAGGACTCGATGGCGAAGGGTAACTGTCCGAACGCCCTCTGTTACTCGACCTGCCCGACGCGTGAACCACCGCGCGGGGATGCCCGGGCGGTGTGGATTCGGTCATGCGCCGGCCCCGTTCGGGCATGCTGCTGGACTGGTCGGACCGGTCATATCAGCTCCTCGCGAACCCGGATACGAGTGGCGACAAGTCTCGGATCACGTTGCTCGACGGCCGGCTCGCGGGTGCGGCGCCAGTCGGTGAGGGCGGTACGGATGACGACCCGGGCCGGCCGATCGGGATCGACATGCCGGAACACGTACGACGTGGACACCATCGCCAGGGCGATCTCCCAGGCGGGGAACGCGTCGAAGCGGAAGGTGAGCAGATAGTGCAGGAACATGAATATAGGCACGAGGAGGACGAACATCCCGTACTGCGCATATGGCAGGTGGATGGGGAGCGTGTAACCGGGCGGCCCCAGGTAGACCAGGCGGGCCCGGTAGATGTCGTCGTCTGTGCGCAGCCGCATCTAGGCTCCAGCGGCTCTCATTTGAAGATGATGCCGATGATGTAGTCACCGAGGAAGAACAGGGTCGCCGCGCCGGCGATGAAGGCGAGTCCGACGATCGCGATCGCCGAGCTGGTCAGCACCTTGGAAATCTCACCCCGGCTGGCCCGGCCGATGAAGATGATCCCGAGGATCGCCAGCAGGATCGGGGCGACGTTGCTGGCGAAGAAGCTGACGACACCGGAGGTGTTGATGCCCTTGGGCGCTGCCTGGGCGAGGGTGCTGCCGGCGGGCAGCGCGGTAGCGACCGCGGTAGCGACCTGTGTGGCCAACTCGGTGGCGATCATCGGTAAACCTCCCGGGTGCTCGGCGAGGGGTGCCGGACACACTGCAGTTGTGAAGCCTTCGCTGACGGCAACGCCCATATGGTGCTACTTACAGCTCGACACGTCGAGTGAGCCGTTAGGGCGTCCACGTCCTGACCAAGCCCATCTGCTTCCTTCGGTCGGTAAATGATGCCTAGTCCGAAGGGTACGGGCCGTCCCTTCCAGCGACAAGCTGCCTGATTCGTTACTCAAGGTAAAGACGCGGCTGAACCTGAGTCACGAACTCTAGTACACCTGTACGAAATCGGGTGGACCGGTACCCTCCTGCTGTGACTTCGACCGCTGAGCTGCCGCTTCGGCAAGATCACCCGGTCGTGATGGGCGTGCTGAACGTGACGCCCGATTCGTTCTCCGACGGCGGCCGGTACCAGGATCTCGCCGCCGCCGTGACCCACGGTGTCGCGCTGTGGGCCGCGGGGGCCGACATCGTCGACATCGGCGGCGAATCCACCCGTCCGGGTGCCGACCGGGTCGACGCCCGGGCCGAGATCGACCGGGTCGTCCCGGTGATCCGCGAGCTGGCCCGCTCCGGCGTGCCGCTCAGCATCGACACCACCCGGGCGGCGGTCGCCGAGGCCGCGATCCAGGCCGGTGCGCTGGTCGTCAACGACGTCAGTGGCGGACTGGCCGATCCGGCGATGGCCGCGGTGGTGGCGGCGGCCGGCTGCCCGTGGATCCTGATGCACTGGCGGGGCCACTCCCGCGTGATGGGCCGGCTGGCCGTCTACGCGGACGTGGTGGCCGAGGTACGCGCCGAGCTGCTCGACCGGGTGTCTGCGGCGACCACGGCCGGCGTCGCCCCGGAGCAGATCATCCTCGACCCGGGCATCGGCTTCGCCAAGACCGCCGAGCACAACTGGCAGCTCTCTCGGCACCTGGACGAGCTGGTCGCGCTCGGCTTCCCGGTGCTCTTCGCCGGTAGTCGCAAGACCTACCTGGGCCGGTTGCTGGCCGGCCCGGACGGCACACCGCGCCCGGTCGACGACCGCGAAGCCGCGACGATAGCCACATCCGTGCTGGCCGCGGCCGCCGGAGCGTGGGGCGTCCGGGTGCACGACGTACGGGCCACCGTCGACGCGCTCGCGGTCTGGGTAGCCACCGGCCGGCCCACCCTCAGGAGCGCGCCGTGACCGACCGCATCACCCTGACCGGGCTGCGCGTCCGCGGCTTCCACGGGGTGTTCGACCTCGAACGGCGCGACGGCCAGGACTTCGTGGTCGACGTGCAGCTTGAGGTCGACCTGGCACCGGCCGCGGCCAGCGACGACGTCACCGACACCGTCCACTACGGCGAACTGGCCGGCGCCCTGGCCACGGTGATCGCCGGGGAACCGGTCAACCTGATCGAGACGCTCGCCGACCGGCTGGTCCAGGTCTGCCTGAGCGACCCGCGGGTCGCCGCCGCCACGGTCACCGTGCACAAGCCCGGCGCGCCGATCCTGCTGGAGTTCGCCGACGTCGCCGTCACCCTGCGGCGCAGCCGATGAGCCGCGCGGTCCTGTCGATCGGCAGCAACCTCGGCGACCGGTACGCCCACCTGCGCACGGCCGTCGAGCTGCTCGGCGAGAGCGTGGTCAACACCTCGGGCGTCTACGAAACCCCGCCCTGGGGCGACACCGGGCAACCGCCGTACCTGAACGCGGTCCTGCTCGTGGTGGATCCGGGGGCCGTGCCGGCCGACTGGCTCCAGCGGGCCCGCAGCATCGAGGCGGCCGAGGGTCGCGTCCGCGACCCGGAACGCCGCTTCGGGCCGCGCACCCTCGACATCGATGTGATCGCCGTCTGGGACGCCGACGACCGGCCCGTGCGCAGCGACGATCCCGAACTGACCCTGCCGCACCCGCGCGCCCACGAACGCGCCTTCGTCCTCAAACCCTGGCTCGACCTGCAGCCCTACGCTCAGCTCCCGGGGCACGGCTGGGTCACGGATCTGCTCAACGGCAACGAGTTGACCGCGGAGGTAGCAGCGATGACCCCGCGCCCGGATCTGCCGCTAGAGTCGTCGGGGTGAGCAACAATCCCGGCGGAGACCAGCCGGATCCGTCGATCCGCCCGACCAGCCTGTCGGTGCTCGTCGTGGCCGCGCTGGCGGCGGCGGCCGCGGGCTGGCTGCTGCTCAGCGGCTTCTACTCGCGGATGCCGGCGCTGCCCTGGCCGCCGATCATCGTGCTCTTCGTGCTGGCGATCGCGGAGGGCCTCCTCGCACAGAACACGGCCGCCCGGATCGAGCACCGCCCCGGCGCCGGCCCGGTCGACGCGCTCGCCGTGGCCCGGTATGCGGTACTGGCCAAGGCGTCGTCGCTGGCCGGCGCGCTCTCCGGCGGCTTCTCCGGCGGGCTGCTCGCCTGGCTCGCGCTGGAGCCGACCAAAGCCGCCCGCGACGACATCCCCGCGGCGGTCGGCGGCCTCGTCGCCGCGCTCGGGCTGATCGGCGCCGCGCTCTGGCTGGAACGCTCCTGCCGGGTGCCTGAGCAGCCGGACCACAAGAACGGAGCAGGCTCGGGCAGACCCTGAGTCCCGTCTT
>JAVHVY010000471.1:0-3605 GCA_032160305.1 Actinoplanes sp. | reverse complement strand
CCGCCTGGTAGCCGCCGACGTCGGTTGGCATCGCGAGCCGGAAGACCCCAGCTTCGGTCAGGTCACGCAGGTTGTCGGGATGCATGCGGCGAAGTCGTTCGGTCTCGGGCGCTCGCGCACGTAGTTGCCCCACCAGCGTATTGACCTGTGCGAGTACACCTTGGGCGGTGCGTGGGGCGTGTAACGGAAGGTTACGAAGCGCAGCTGACATCGGAATGGCTCCTCGGTTGAAGTCGCGTTCTCCGATGAAGACGCGCAAAACACGCCAATCGTTCACCGCGGGCCGTACAACCTGCGTCCGGACCTCTGTGACGTTCACCTCCTGAACCCTGCGAGGGTTGTGAACGTGGGGATCCGCCTGAGGGGACACAACGCACGGTCGGCCAACAGGCTGAACCGCCCCCGTGAGTCAGGAGACACAGCGAAAACACCCACCGCCCGCCGTATCGCCCCGACACGACTGACACCCTTCGCGCTCTGGGCACGTGTCGCCGAGCCGCGGATTGGGCAGCACCTGGTGGTTTCCTCGGGCGGATGGGGCAGGACCGTGGAGTTCGGGGAGGAGAGATGCCCACAGCACGGTTACGAGATCCGTGCCGCCTACTCGGCCGGTGTTACGTCCTCACCGGACCTCTTGACCGACGCCTTCGCCCGGTTCTCGGCCCGCACGGCCCTCTTGCCGCGTACGTACCCGGTCGCAGAGACCGATGCCGAGAGCAGCGCACCCTCGCCGTGGACGAACGGGTGGAACCCGACGCCCGCGCCGCCGCGGCCCTTCACCGGGATATCGGCGACTTCGGTTACTTTCCAGCCCTTTTCGGAGATGGACAGCATGGCCTCGCCGTTCTCACACGTGAATGGCAGCGCGGCGATGACTGAGTCCGTAGGGTCACCCGAGCCTAGCTTCACTCCGGCAACGCCGTTGCCGGCAGCGCCCTGCGGATTCACCGCGGCGGGGTCGATGCGCAGCACCTTCCCACGCCGCGTCACCAGCGCCAGATGAGAGCCGGGCGCCAGCACTCCCGACCGCAGCAGCCCGGTGATATCCGGCGCCACCGGGATGTCGCGGATCTTGAACGGTAAGCCGCTCCCGATGGTGAACTTGATCCGACCGTCGGTCCACACTGCCCAACCCAGACCCGTCGTCAGCAGCTCACCGTGGCTGTCGGAGAAGACACCGCGGTCGTCAAGACGCCACGAGGTGTTCACCTTCCGCTCGCGTGCGCCGTCGTCATCGGACCCAGACGTCACCGGGGTGGCCGATGCGTCCAGGACGGTCCGGCGATCGAACTCGGGGCCTTTGAACAGTTTGGCGGTTTCCACCAACTCCTGGTCGATCACCTTTCGGCGCGCATCGGGATTGGTCACCAGCTCGGTGAGCTCGACGAACTCGGCGTCCAGTTTGTCAGCTTCGGCTTGCAACTCGATGACGTCGAGCTTGGTCAGTCGGCGAAGCTGCAGAGCCAGAACGTAATTGGCTTGCTCTTCGTCGATCGAGAACCGCTCCTGCAGCCCCTGTCGGGCGTCGTCGACGGTGTCGGAACTGCGAATGACCGCGACGGCAGTATCAATGTCGAGATGGATTAGCATCAGGCCGGCCACCAAGTGACGCCGTGCCGTGACCTTCTCCAGCCGGTATTCACTGCGCCGCAACACCACCGAATCGCGCAGGTGCAGGAAAGCGCCGATCAGCTCGCGCACCGTCCACCAGCGCGGCACCCGGTCCTCGTCGAGCGCGACCAGGCTGGCAGCGAACGTCGATTCCAGCGGAGTGAGGGCGAGCAGCTGATCGCGGATCGTCTCGGCGCTGTGTCCACGTTTGGCCGTGACCACGATGCGCAGCCCGTTGCGGCGGTCGGTCAGATCGGACATATCGGCCACCCCCGACATCTCCCCGGATTCGACCAGCGCTCGAATTCTCTCCTGCACAGTGTTACTCGCGACCCCGGGCGGCAGCTCGGTGACGATGACGTTCTTGCCGTCCACCGACACGGTGCCGCGTACCGTGAGTTGCCCGCGCCCGGTCGTGATGTACTCCCGCAGCCCGGCCTTGCCGACCACGGTGGCCCCACATCCCCAGTCGGGGCCGGGAATGAGCTTCATCAAGGTGTCGTCAGTTGTGTTTGGCCTGGCCAGAAGTGCCCGGCAGGCGGCCATGATCTCGCGCGGATTGTGCGCGGGCACCTTGGTGGCCCAGCCTTCGGCGATGCCCATCGCGCCGTTGCAGAGCAGAACCGGCCACTGTGCCGGCAGCATCGTCGGTTCGGTCCACTCACCGTCGAACGTCTGCACCATCGGTACGGCGTGATCGTCGAGTTCGGCGGTCAGTGCCGCGCCGGGTGCGGACAGCCGCATCTCGGTGTAGCGATCGGCCGCGGGGATATCACCCTGGATCCGAGGGAAAGCACCTTGTCCGTCAATCACTTTCACGCGCTGGAACTCGGCTGCCATCAGCGCCGCGGCCCCGTACATCGACGCGCCGCCGTGCGGGTGCAGGTTGCCGGTGACAGCGGAGCAGACCTTCGAGGACTTCTGTGGCTTGTTGCCGGGCAGCAGCCTGGAGTCGTGCATCTGATACAGCAGGCGCCGCTGGCCCGGCTTGAGCCCGTCGAATGCCGACGGGATGGCGCGGTCGCTGACGCTGTAGAGCGCGAAGGTCAGCTGGTAGTGGTTCCAGTAATCATCGGCGCTCTGGTCGAGCACCAGATCGGGATTCTGCTCGATGATGGCGGTCACGTCGATCTCCTACGTCAGGTCCAGCGCGGCAGTGTCGACGCGGGCGGCGATATCGGCCATCCACGTGCGCCTGCCCTCTGGCGGTCCGCCGAACAAGGTGTGGTGCAGCTCGGCTTCACCGTCATCGAGATGCACCCGAATCACGGTGCGCCGCTGCGGATCCAGCACGGTGTTCCAGAAGTCATCGGCATCCATCTCGCCGAGACCCTTGTTCCGCTGCACCTCCACCTTGCGTTTGGAGGTGGCCTTCAACTGAACCACGGCAGCATCGCGCTCGGACTCGTCCTGGCAATAGATCCGTTGCGTGCCGTCCTTGACCACGAACAGCGGTGGCAACGTCACGTAGACCATCCCGGCTTCCACGAGCGGCCGGTAGAAGTCCAGGAACATCGAGATCAGGCTCGAGTTGATGTTGCCGCCGTCGGGATCGGCGTCGGAGGCGAACAGAATCCGGTCATAGCGGCACAGTTCCGGGTCGCAGTGGTCACGCACCCCGCAGCCCAGGATGCGTTCGATCGAGTCGAACTCGTCCTTGACCCGCGCCTTGCTCAGGGTGAATCCGTAGACGTTGGGCGGCTTGCCTTTCAGCGGGAAGGCCGCCTGGAAGGTGGCGTCTCGCGCCGCTTTGATGGTGCTCAGCGCAGAATCACCCTCGCATAGGAACAGCTCGGCACCCGAACCGCGTCCGGTCTCCCGGCTGGGTAGCAGCTTCGTCGGCAGCGACAGATTCGTGCCAAGGCCCTTGGCCTTCGATGCCGCGCGGGATCGGGCCTTCGCGCCCTCGGCGCTGCGCCGCGCTCGGGCCGCCTCCAGCGCCAGCTTGGTCCACAGCGACACGGTGTCTCCGTTGGAGGGGTTGGCCGCCCAGA
>JAVHVY010000465.1:0-6995 GCA_032160305.1 Actinoplanes sp. | reverse complement strand
GACCCTGACCGGGCTGGCGCCGCTGCTCGACGGCAAGCAGCTGACCGTCGAGACGCACCTGCCGGTGCTCACCGCCCTCGCCGACCGGGTCCGGTTCCGGCAGATCCTCGAAAACCTGCTGTCCAACGCGATCAAGTTCACCCCCGAGGGCGGCGAGATCTCCGTCTCGGTCACCGAGGACGGCGACCAGGTCGCGGTCACGGTCACCGACACCGGTGTCGGCATCGCCGAGTCCGACCACGCCCGGGTGTTCGAGGAATTCCAGCAGGTCGGCGACGACGAAGGCCGGCGAGCCGGCACCGGCCTCGGCCTGGCGCTGACCAGGCGCCTGGTGGCGGCCCACGACGGCACGATCATGCTGGTCTCGGCCCCGGGCGAGGGCAGTTCCTTTTCGGTACGCCTGCCGCTCGCCCCGAGCGTCCGCGAGGTCGCCGGCAAGGACAGCCCCGGCCCACACGTCCTGCTGATCGAGGACGATCCGCAGTCGGTGGAGCTGCTGCGTACCCAGATGACCAACGCCGGCTACCGGGTGGACGTGACCCCGAGCGGCGAGGCCGGCCTCGTGTACGCCGCGACGAACCGGCCGGACGCGATCGTGCTCGACGTGAACTTGCCCGGTATTGACGGCTTCGAAGTCCTCCGGCAGCTGAAGAGCGACGACCGGCTCGCCGGTATCCCGGCCTTCTTCGTCACGATCATCGACGAACGCCAGGCCGGCCTCGACCTCGGCGCGACCGACTACTTCGTCAAGCCGGTCGACCAGCCGGCCCTGCTCGGCGCCCTGGCCGAGGCCACCGCCGTCAAGGCCACGGCGCCCCGGGTGCTGGTCGTCGACCACGACGACGAGGTCCGCCAGGCGATCGAGCGGGGGCTACGGGCCGGCGGCGCCGACGTGGTGGCCTGTGCCGACGGCAAGGACGGGCTGGCGATGAGCCGGCAGGGTCACTTCGACCTGATCGTCTGCGACATGCAACCCGACGAGGTGGACGGCTTCAGCCTGCTGGCCGCCATCGAGAAGGACCCGGCCACCCGGCACACGCCGGTGCTGGGACTGACCCAGGCCGCGGGCACCGACGCCGGCGACGCCGCCCCGCTGGTGGCCACGGCGATGGCCGGCGGGGTCGTCGCGGAAGCGATGGCCGGCGGGGCCGGCTGGGAGATCCTCGCGCCGCTGCTGGGCGCTCGACCGACACCGGAAAGGGACGACCTGTGAGCACAATTCTGCTGGTGGAGGACGAGGAGCTGAACCGGACGCTGGTCAAGGCGGTACTCTCCCGCGCCCAGCTCGGCCTGGTCCGCGACGCCATCATTCTGGACGCCTCGACGATCGCGACGGCCCGCACCCAGCTCGGTGCCGGGCACGTCGATCTGGTCCTGCTCGACATGAACCTGCCGGACGGCAACGGGCTGACCCTGGCCCGCGAACTGGCCGCGGGCTCGCTCCCGATGGGCGACGTCAAGCCGGTCGTCGTGGCCGTGACCGCCAGCGTGCTGCCCCAGGACCGGGCGGCCGCCCTCGAAGCCGGCTGCGACGGCTTCCTGGACAAGCCGTACGCAGCCGCCGAACTGATCGCCGTGGTAGCCGAACACCTGCCCCACTAGGCACCGCCGACCCACCCGCCCCGGCTCAACCGGCCCAACTCAACCGGCCCGCTCCAGGGCCCAACTCAACCGGCCCAACTCAACCGGCCGCTCCAGGGTCCGGCTCAGCCGGGCTCAGGCCGGGGCGAGGACGATCTCGGGCTTGGCCTGGCCTTGCTTCTCGCTGACGATCGCCAGCAGGGTGCCGGCCGGGTCGAAGACGGCGTACGGGCCGGCGATGCCGACGGCCGGGAGCGGGCCGCCGTGCCGCAGGATACGGGTCTCCTCCTCGGTCGCCTCGCGGCGGGCGAAGGCTCGATCGGCCGCCTGCGCCATCGGGAGGCCGATCACGTCCGGGGCGCGTTCCGCCAGCTCCGGCAGGGTGCTCGCCTCGGCCAGCGTCAAGCCGCCGACGGCGGTGCGACGCAACGCGGTGAGATGACCGCCGACGCCGAGGGCGGTGCCGAGGTCGCGGGCGATGGCCCGGATGTAGGTGCCCGAGGAGCACGACACCGTGATGTCGACGTCGACGACCGCACGGTCGTCGAGAGTGACCCGGCGGATGTCGAGGATCTCCTGGGAATGGATGGTCACCCGCCTGGACGGAATCTCCACGCTTTCACCGTCGCGTACGCGCTTGTAGGCCCGCTCGCCATTGATCTTGATGGCGCTGACCGCGCTCGGGATCTGTTCGATCTCGCCGGTCCGGGCGGCCAACTGCGCGCGGATCGCCTCCTCGGTGACGGCACCGGTCGACGCGCTCGACGTGACGTCGCCCTCGGCATCGTCGGTGATCGTGGCCACGCCCAGCCGGATCGTCGCCGCGTAGCTCTTCTGCGAACCGATCACATAGGTGAGCAGCCGGGTCGCCTTGTTGACGCCGATGATGAGCACACCGGTCGCCATCGGGTCGAGCGTGCCCCCGTGCCCGACCCGGCGGGTCTTCGCCAACCGCCGGATCCGCGCGACGACGTCATGCGACGTCATCCCGCCCGGTTTGTCCACGACGATCAGTCCATCCACATCCACTCGCCCACCCTAGGGCTCCGGCGGATGCTTATTCCCTACTGGCGGGTGTCCATCGACGTCTGCAGAGCCCGACGGGCGGCCTCACGGGCCTCGTCGGTGGGCTGGGGCTTCGGCTTGGCAGCCATGATCGTGGTCCTTCCACGAGGAACGGGCGCATGCCCACGGGTCGGTCGAGCGAGGCGTCACGGTGCCCGGCCCGGGATCACCGGGCGCCTGGCGGGTGACGCAGCCCGGGCGGTTGACCCAGGAGGCTCGAGGCTCCGCGGCGGACGGGTGGTGGCGTCCGCGCAAAACCAAATCACCGTTAAGGACCAAACTATCGTTCAGGCCCGTCCATTGCCGTGTTCTTCCCACTAAGCGGACAAGCTACCGATCGGTCACCCCGGAACGGGGGGGCCATCGGCTGCCCGCGCCCCGCCGACAGCCGCCATCAGCCGGTCGACCGGCTGAAGGTGTACCCAGGATCTGCCGAAGGCTAGATCAGGTGGGACTCGAGGCGGGCGCTGACCACGGCGACCACCTCGGCCGGGGTGCCGTGGCCGGTGAATCCCGCGGCCAGGCGATGCCCGCCGCCGCCCAGCGACACGGCGACCGCGCTCACGTCGACCGCGCCCTTGCTGCGCAGCGACACCGCCCACTCGTCGTCGCCGGTCTGCTTGACCAGCACCGACACGTCGGCCTCGGCCACCGTGCGGACCGGATCGATCAGCGCGTCCATCACGTAGGGCCGCTGGCCGTGGCGGGCCAGGTCGGCCTGGGTCACATACGTCCAGACCAGGCCGTGGCCGGCGGCAGCCGCCGGGTCCAGCTGGGCGCGGACGAGCACCTCGCCGAAGAGTTTCATCGCCCCGAACGGCCGGGAGTCGAAGATCCGTCGGGAGATCTCGCCGGGACGCAGGCCGGTGGCGAGCAGCCGGGCGGCCATCTCGTGCACGCGCGGCGTGGTCATGTCGAACTTGAACGAGCCGGTGTCCGTCGCCAAAGCCACATACAGGCACTCGGCGATCTCCGCGTCCAGCGGGATGTCCAGCCGGTCCAGCAACTGCTCGGCGACCACCGAGGTCGCCGCGGCGGACGGGTCGACCAGGTTGACCCCGCCGAAGCCGGTGTTGGAGGCGTGGTGGTCGAGCACCACGGTCGCCGTGGACCGGGTCAGGCGATCGACCAGCGCACCCAGGCGGGACTCCGCGGCCACGTCGAAGACGATCACCAGATCGGGCTGCTCCCAGGCCGTCGACTCCGGGACCAGCAGATCGAGACCGGGCAGCCCGGCGAACGGCTCGGGCACCTCGAACGCGCCGGGGAACGTCGCCTGCAACTGCGCGACGCCGAGCCGGCGCAGTCCCAGCCCGAAGCCGAGCATGCTGCCGAGCGCGTCCCCGTCGGGATTGACGTGGCAGATCAGCAGAACCTTGCCGTCCGGCGCATACGCGCGGATGGCCGCGACAGCCGCCGACCAGTCGAGGTCGGCGGCCGTCGCGGCCGGCACGCGATCGGCGACCGCTTCGGTCACAACTTGTCCTCGCCGGCGCCGACCCGTTCATCGGCGTCGTCGGGCTCGTCGATCTTGTACGGGTCGGGATCGCCCGCATACTGTTTGCCCGCGGCCAGGGCCTGCACCTCGGCGTCGCGATGCCGGGCCTCGGCCAGCAGGTCGTTGATCTCCTTGGCCTGGTCCAGCACGTTGTCGAGCACGAACGCCAGGCTGGGCGAGTGTCGCAGGCTGAGCGCGTGCCCGACCCGGGTGCGCAGCATGCCCTTCGCGCTCTCCAGCGCGGCCTGCGTGGCCGCCTGCTCGGTCTGGTCACCGAGAACGGTGTAATACACTGTCGCGTCACGCAGATCGCCGGTGATCCGCGCATCCGTGATCGTGACCATGCCGAGCCGCGGGTCCTTGATCTCACGCACCAGCGAAGCCACCAGCTCCCGGACGCGCTCAGCGTGCTTCCGGGTCTTGGCCGGATCCGACATAATGCCCACCTCCGACAACCGTGCTCGCAGAAGGCCGCCCCAAGGCGTCATGCGCCTCCCGCCCAACGCATGAAGACTACCCAGGTCGGGATACGGCCGAACGCCCTGCCAGTCCGACTGTGGATAACGGCTCAGTCGTCGTCGCCGTGTAGGCGCCGCCGCACCGAGAGCAGCTCGATCTCGGGCCGTCCGGCCATCTGGTTCTCACACGTGTCGATCACCGCGCGCACCTTGCCGGGCTCGGCGGCGACCACGGCCACCCCGATCTGCGCGCGGCCGTGCAGTTCGAGAAGGCCCACCTCGGCGACGCTGACCTCGTACTTGCGCAGCATCGCGATGATCGGCCGGACATAGGAACGCTTCTGCTTGAGCGACTGCGAGTCGCCGGGCAGGAGCAGGTCGAAAACTGCGGTCTCGGTATACATCAGCGAGCAGGCTACGCCGCCGCCGATCGGTCGTCAGGCGGGTTTCCGGGCGATGATCACGTCGCGTTCGATGCCCTGGTCGACGCGGTGCGCGAGGTCGCCCTGCGGCACGATCTCGAGCCCGTTGGCGAGCAGGATGTCTTCGGCGAGTTCCCGTCTGGCGACTTTCACGTTCCAGGACAACCCCAACGCCCCTGCTGTACGCAGCAAGCCGGTCCACTGCGGCACGGCGCGTTCGAGCAGGTCGAGTGGACTGCGGGAGATGCCGCCGGCATCGTCGAAGCTGCCGTGCACGACCCCGTAGGGCAGGTCCGTCACGATGACGTCGGCGCAGCCGCCCCGGAGTAGCCCGTCGAGTTGAGTGGTGTCGGCCTGTACGACCGTCACCTTCTGCACCGCGCCGGCCTTGTGGTCGTCCTTGGACGCGGCCATCGTCACCTCGAGCCGGCGGGCGGCCCGCTTGCCCTGCCTGCGGACGGGCACCAGGTCAGCGGTGTGCTTGAGCCGCTTGCGCTTGAGCCAGGTCTGCAGAAACAACTTGTACGCCTCGACGTCCTTGCCGTCCGACTCCACCCCGATGGCGTCGCAGCCGTACATGAGGGCCTGGTTGAGGGTCGTGCCGCGCCCGCACAGCGGGTCGCAGACGGTGAGGCCGCCGCCGAGCATCCGCGGCGCCGAGGCCGAGGCGAGCAGGGTCAGGTTGAGCAGGAGCTTGGTGAACTGCTCGTTGGTCTTGCCGGCGTACTTCGGGATGGTGATCAGGTCGCTGTCGTAGCGGGCCAGCGGGGTGAGCTCGACCGGCCGCAGCAGGTCGTCCTCGAGCAGCGTGAACAGCGCGTAGGCGGCCGACATGTTGGACAGGTAGGCGACGTCCCGCGCGCTCAGGTCAGCGGTGAAGGTCAGATATCCGACCCCGCCGAGCGTCGTCGTCCCGATCTGTTCGAGATCCGCGCCCGGCGACAGCAGCGGCGCGAACGCGCCCAGCTCCGCCCGCGACATCCGCCCGGCCTGGTCGGCGTAGACACGATTGGCAGAGGGCGCGAGGAGCAAGGCATACCGGGACATGGAAGCCATCTTGGCAGGCGCACAAAACCGCGACACTCACGGTAGGCGCAACGCCCGCACGGTAAGCGCAACCACCGCACGGTAAGCACAACCACCGCACCGCGGGGTCTGGGGGCTCGGCCCCCACAGCAGGCATGCTGAGAGCCCCCGGTCCGCGCTTTCCGCGGACAGGGGGCTCCCAGGACTCTCAGCCCCCTCAGGCGCGCGGCTTCTCGCGCATCTCGAAGGTTTCGATCACGTCGCCGACCTGCGGCGTGCCGAAGCCGGTCAGGGTCAGACCACACTCGAAGCCCTCGCGGACCTCGGTGGCGTCGTCCTTGAACCGCTTCAGCGAGCTGATCGTGACGTTGTCCGCCACCACGGTGCCGTCGCGCAGGATGCGCGCCTTGGCGTTGCGGCGGAGCAGGCCCGAGCGGACCATACAGCCGGCGATGAGACCGATCTTGGACGAGCGGAACACCTCGCGGATCTCCGCGGTACCCAGTTCGACCTCTTCGTACTCCGGCTTGAGCAGCCCCTTGAGCGCCGCCTCGATCTCCTCGATGGCCTGGTAGATCACGCTGTAGTAGCGGATCTCCACGCCGGCGCGGTCGGCCATTTCCTTGACCTTGTTCGAGGCCCGGACATTGAAACCGATGATCGTGGCCGTCGCGTCCGAGGATGCGCTGGCCAGGTTGACGTCGCTCTCGGTGATCGCACCGACGCCGCGGTGGATGACCTTGAGCTGGATCTCGTCCGGGATCTCGATCTTGAACAGCGCGTCCTCGAGCGCCTCGACCGAACCCGAGCTGTCGCCCTTGAGCACCAGGGTGAGCGAGGTCTTCTCGCCCTCCTTGAGCTGCTCCATGAGCGTCTCGAGCGTGGCCTTGGTCCCCGAGTTCGCGAAGCTCGCCGCACGGCGGCGGGCCTGGCGCTGCTCGGCGA
>JAVHVY010000215.1:0-15309 GCA_032160305.1 Actinoplanes sp. | reverse complement strand
AACACGTTCCTCGGCAACCACGCCGTCGTGCCGGCCGGCCAGCGGATGCCCAGCGACGTCCTGTTCGGCATCGCCACCGTCGCCGACGCCCGGGCCGTCGAGCCGGGTACGTCGTGGTTCGGGCACCACATCCACGATGGTGCTGATCTCGCAGCCGCGCCCCACCGACATCCCGGACAGCCGCAGCCAGAACGGCCAGTACAGGCCGCCGCTGAGCCAGTGGCCGGCGGTGTCGACGATCCCCGTCTTCAACCAGACCCGGATGTACTCGAGGCTGTAGCGGCCGATCACACCCTCCCGGACGGCGCCGAGGGCCCGCGCGGCGAAGGCCTCGCAGAACACCGAGACGGCCAGGGCGGCGCAGCTCAGCGCGCACGTGGCGAGGATCGCCAGCACGTGGGCCAGCGGGTGGATCAGCACGTCCCACACGTCGCGATACTGGGTACCGGTGCCGCCGATCATCGCCGTCCAGAGCACCACAGCGGGCAGCGCGAACGCGGCTCTGACCACGCTGCCGGCGGCGATCAGCGCGATGCCGTGCAGCCGCGGCGTCAGCTGGGTGCCCGCCCGGGTCAGCCGTGGCGGTGGCGTCGGCAACCCCGAGAAGCTCGCCGGGATGCCGTCCCAGACCTCCCCGGGCCCGATGCGTACGCCGGGTGGTAAGGCGGACAGCGCCGAGAGCACCGACCCGCGCCCTACCACGGTGTGGTGACCGACGCCGGCGCGAACGTCGAGCGTCGCACCGTCCTCCAGCACGACCGGTCCCACCTCCACGTGCCCCTCGGACAGGCTGACCAGTCGGATCGCGGCGTCCTGGTTGACCGTCACGTCGTCGCCGATGGTGAGCAGGTCCCAGCCGCCGCGCGAAAGGTCGACCCCGCGGTGCAGATGCACGCGCCGGCCGACGCGTGCGCCGAGCAGTCGCAGTGCGGCGCTGTGGAACTCGGTGCCGGCAATGGTGTTCCACGGCACCAGCCGGACCAGCTGCTGCACGATCCACATGCGGATGTAGAGCCCGCTCCACACCGGTACCCGCATCGGCCGGTACTGTCCGATGAGGACTCGCTTGGCGAGAACGGCCACGCTCAGCGCCGCCGGGGTGAGTATCGGCCGGGCGAGCGCGCTCACCGCGAGGAACACCCACGGCATCACCCACGGGCTTACCATCCCGGCCAGCCACGGCAGCAGGTGGACCAGTACCAGATAGCCGATCCCGGCGCCCACCATCGCCTCCAGCAGCAGCCAGGACGCCTGCACGACCGTGGCCGGCACGGTACGCCGGCGGCTGAGCGAGGGCGGCGGAGCAGCGACCCGGTGCGGCGCGGCGGAGGGCGCCGTCGCGCGTTCCGCCAGCCCGGCGACGGTACGGGCCTCGTACAGGTCGCGTACGGTGACGCTGGCGGTGCGTGGGTCGGCGCGGAGTTCGGAGACCAGCATCGCGGCCTGCAGCGAGCTGCCGCCGAGGTCGGTGAAGAAGTCGTCGTCAGGGCCGACCGGCCGGGCCGGGGACATCACCCGCAGCAGGGCCGCGCCGATGCCGCGCTGGACCGGCCCGGTCAGCGTCTCCAGGGCCGGGAGGCCCGCGCCGGCCGCGGTGAGCAGCGGGGGCAGCGCGTCGCGGCGCAGCTTGCCGCTGGCGTTGCGGGGCAGTTCCGCGATCACCGCGAGGAACGCCGGCACCATGTAGCCCGGCAGGTCCGTCGCCAACCGGCTCTTGAGCTCGTCCGGGTCGAGCGGCCGGCGCGGATCCACGGGTACGACGTGTGCGGCGATGACCTGACCGGCACCGTCCCCCTCGACCCGGCAGGCGGCCTCCCGTACGTCCGGGCAGCGGGCCAGCACCGCCTCGATCGCCTCCAGCTCGATGCGGTAACCGCGCAGCTTGACCTGCGAGTCGATACGACCGTGGTAGAAGAGCGTGCCGGCGGCGTCCTCGTGTACCAGGTCGCCGGTGCGGTAGAGGCGTCCGAGCCGGCGATGCTGGACGAACTTCGCCGTCGTCAGCTCGGGTTCGTTGTGGTAGCCCGCGGCCAGCCCGGCGCCGCCCATGCACAGTTCGCCGGGTGCGCCAGGCGGCACCGGTTGCAGGTGCTCGTCGAGGACCCAGGCCGTGGCACCGGGTACCGGGGAGCCGATCGCGACCCGGTCGCCGGGGATGACATCGGCGCGTAGGCAGGTGACGGTGCACTCGGTGGGGCCGTACCCGTTGACCATGCGGCGGCCGGGGGCCCAGCGTTCGGCGACATCGTCCGGCAGCGCCTCCCCGCCGACGTAGAGCAGCCGCAAGTCGGGCAGCTCGCGTTGGGGATCCGCGCAGCCGGTGGCGCGCAGCAGCGTGGGCGGTGGGCACAGGACGGTGATCCGCTCGTCGCGCAGCCAGCCGACGAGGTCCGGGCCGAGCCGGGCGGTGTCGTCGTCCATCACCACGATGGTGGCGCCGGACGACAGGGCGAGCCAGATCTCCTCGACCGACGAGTCGTAGGCGGTCGACGAGCCCTGTGCCACCCGGTCGCCCGGACCCAGACCGAACTCCGCCAGGTCACCGGCGACGAGGTTGCAGACCCCCCGGTGCGGGATCAGCACGGCCTTGGGCCGGCCGGTCGTGCCCGAGGTGTAGATAAGGTACGCGATGTCGTCCGGTCCGGCGCCGCTCGTGCCGGATGACCGGGCCGCCGGCAGCGGCTGGTCCATCCGCAGGATCTCGCCGGGGTAGCCGACGCGGGCGGCCCGTTCGGCGCCGGCCGCGTCGGTCAGCAGGACCCGGGCGTCGGCGTCGGCCAGGATGTGGCGAAGCTGCTCATCGGGGAACGCCGGATCCCCGCAGACGTACGCGGAGCCGGCCCGGAGGATGCCGAGCTGGGCGACGTACACGTGCTCGGCGGTGCGCGGCAACAGCACCGCCGCGGTACCACGACCCCCCAACGCGGCCCCGACGGCGGCGGCGACGTGGTCGCACCGTTGCGCGAGTTCGGCGTAGCTCATGCGGCTTCGCCGGGGCCGGCCGGGTCCTGGCGGCACGTCGATCGCGGTCGCCCCCGGCCAGCGGCGCACCGCACGGTCGAAGAAACCGCAGAGGTCCGACAGCCGGTCAGTGGTCCTTGCGGCGTCGGCGATCAGGGACACGGACGCGACCGGGGGAGCCGTAGCGTCGGCTCGTCGTCCTCATCCGGGTCGGCCAGGTGCGCCGCCGTGGACGGTCGTAGCCGCGACTTCTCGGCCGCGGACAGCCAGCGGTACCCGCGGATCTCGCCGGCGCAGGAGCGGCTGCCGCACCGGCAGGCGAACGGCTGGGCCATGTCGTACTCGGTGGTGTTGTAGTTGAAGGTGATCTGCTGCCACGGCTCGATACAGGTCAGCGCCACCATCTCCCGGTCGCGCAGCAACGCGTTCGGTTCGCAGCTGTGGTTGGTGAACCGCCAGAAGAAGCGGTCCAGGACCGCCTCGGCGAGGAAGCCGTCCGGCATGTCGATATGCAGGTCCCGCCCGATCTGCACCGAATACATCGTCGGTACGCGGGTGACTTCGCCCTCTACGGCGAACAGCGGGGTGTCGCCGCAGACGTGCCTCGTCAGCACGAGCCGGTATTCCTGGTTGGTTCGGACGACTGCCACGGGTGCGGTATCGGCCCGGGTGGTGTCGATGCTGATTGTCATCCGCGGTTTCCTTTGCTCGCCTGAATGTATGTCCGTCGTGCACAGGCGGTAGTACGCGCTCCAACTGGTTCGCAGTTCAACCGTTGCAACGGCGATGCGTGGAAAGCCTTGCGGGTCATCGGGGGCGGCGCCCGCAAACCGTTCTTCGGTGGCGTCACCTCGCAAAAACCGCGCCTGGCTGTCGGTCAGACCGAATTGCTCCTGCGTACACCAGAAGTGCGTTTACCTCATCAACCGGATTGGCTGCCCCTCCAACGCTGGTCACTCGACTTTCGCAGTTTTGGGTGGCGGGTCAGCGGTGGTGTGACACACCGGCCGATCCGGGCCTGGGTGATCTTGGGGTGAGATGACGGAAGCGTCCCGGCACGCCAACGCATACGTGACGAAACCCACGGACCTCGACGGTGATCGAGTAAGCGCCGGCAAACACAAAGTAGTTGGTATCAACCTGCAACTTTGATGCCCGGTTGATGCGTCCTGGGGGGTATGGGCCATCTATCGAGCGAAAACGAGTCGAACCGTCATCGGCACCGGCCTAAGCGGCGCTGGCGGCGCATTTTCAGCTGGACGGCGGCGGGGATCCTGGTGCCGGTTGTCGCCGGGGTGACGACGGCTGTGGTCTATGTGAGCTCGGTCGATCTGCCGGACGACCGGGCGCAACCGCAGGCGTCCACGCTCTACTACAGCGATGCCACCACGATCCTGGCCCGGGTCGGTACCGAGAATCACAGTGACGTCCCGCTCTCGTCGGTGCCGCAGGGCGTACGCAATGCCGTGATGGCGGCCGAGGATCGCGACTTCTACCACCACTCCGGCGTTTCGGTGCGAGGCGTGCTGCGGGCCGTCGTCGCCGACATTCGCGGCGGCCAGGAAGGCGCGTCCACCATCACCCAGCAGTACGCCCGTAACGCGTTCCTGACCCAGGACGTCACGCTAGACCGCAAAGCCAAGGAGATGGCGCTCGCGCTTAAGCTGGAGCACAAGTTCAGCAAGGACCAGATCCTCGAGCGTTACCTCAACACGATCTACTACGGGCGCGGGGCCTACGGGATAGCCGCCGCGGCGCACGCCTACTTCGGGGTGACGCCGGACCAGCTGACCGAGGCTCAGGGCGCTGTGCTCGCGGCGGCCATCAAGGATCCGTACCGCAATGACCCGGCCAACGACGCCGTGGCGGCCAAGGACCGCTGGACGTGGGTCGTGAACGCCGAACGGGATATCGGATGGCTGGCCGCGGTGCCTACGTATCCGAAAATCTCGCCCCCGTCCGCCGCAGCGGCCGGACCGAACGGCGTGGTCGTCGACCGAGTCGAGAACGAGCTCGCTCAGCACGGCATTTCCTCGCAAAAGCTGCACACGCGGGGCCTGTCAGTGGTGACCACCCTAGACGTCGTCGCCCAGAAGGCGGCCCTCAGCAACGTCGTGTCCCACCTACGGGGGCAGCCCTTGGATTTGCGAGTGGCCATGGTCGGTCTCGACCCGGGCAACGGCGCGGTCCGCGCCTACTACGGCGGCAAGCAGTCGGGTTTCTTCGACGACGCCCTGGCCATCCACCCGGCCGCCTCCACATTCAAGCCGATCGTGCTTGGGGCGGCCCTGGAGCGGGGGATCAGCGCCTGGTCGATCTGGAACGGCAACTCGCCGCAGAACTTCCCGGGCCGGCTCGGCGTGCCCCTGAAGAACCAGCACAATGCTCAGTGCCCGAAATGCACCCTGGCGACGGCGATGGTCCAGTCGCTGAACACGCCCTTCTACGCGGTCACCGAGCTGCTCGGTGCCGACACGGTGCGCACACTCGCCCACAATCTCGGCATCTCCACCCTTTACGACAACAAGCCGTCGCTGGTCGACGCCAAGGGCGACCCTTCGCCGGGCAAGACCCGGCCGGACATCGCCATCGGCCGCTACGCGGTTTCCCCCGCTGACCTGGCCTCTGTCTACGCGACCTTCGCCGGCGGCGGCATCCAGCACAACCGCTACTTCGTGCAGTCGGCTGCCTCGGCGAACGGCACGAAACTCTGGACAGCGACTAAGACCCATCGGAACGCGATCTCCGCCGCCGCGGCCGACAACGTCTCGAAGGTCCTCCAGGACGTCGTACGGGCGGACGATGTCGACCCGGGACGGCCCGCCGCCGCCAAGACCGGCACCCAGCAGTGGGGCAACACCAAAGCCAATCAGGACGCCTGGACGGCCGGCTACACCCCCGACCTGGCCACGTCCATCTGGATCGGCAAGGCGAACCCGGGCCCGATCATGGACAAGAGCGGCGACGCGATCTCCGGCGAGACCATGCCCGCCCACCTGTGGAGCGACTTCACCCGCGATGCCCTGGCCGGGCGCCCCGCCCTACGGTTCCCCGTCGCGCCTGAGGTCGGCCAGGCCCTGCCCCTCGACCTGAAGTTGTCCCCGAACTCCGGCACGGCGGACGATCCCATTCCGAGCAGAACCCCGGACCCCGTCACCGGCAACAGCAACAGCAATGCCGAAGACGTAGCCGCGCAACTCGCGAAGCAGAACGCCGCGCAGAAGAGGATTGCCGAGCAGAAGAGGATTGCCGAGCAGAAGAAGGTCCCCAGCGCCACGGCGTCCGGGTCGACGACGGCGTCGAAGCCCACCGACAAAACGAGGACCCGCTGACGTCCGCCGCCGGCATCGTGGGCGTCGGCGCCGTCCGCGACCAGATGGGCCAGGACCAGATCGAACACGATCAGACCGATCTGATCGACGACCAACGAGCGGTCGAGAAGAACCGGTACGCCCGATGATGCACCACGACGTGGTCAGTCCGGCCCCAGCCAGCAGCTTTGGGTTGAACAATCTGCCGCCTACCGTGCGGGCACGTAGCCGATCTGCCGGGAGGCGAGCGCCCACATCGCGGCCACCTGATCCGGCGGCACCGGGTGGGAGAAGAGGAAACCCTGCGCGTACTGGTAGCCCAGGTCCTGCAGCAGGCGGGCCTGCTCGTGGGTCTCGATGCCCTCGGCGACTGACTTGAGTCCCAGGGCGTAGGCGATCTGGCTGACCGCGGTGGCCACGGCCTGCTGCCGGTCGACTGTCGTGATCTCCTCCACGAAGGAGCGGTCCAGCTTCAGGGTGGTGACCGGGCAGGTGAGCAGCAGCCCGAGCGAGGAGGCAGCGGTGCCGAAGTCGTCGAGCGCGAGTTGGACGCCGAGGTCGCGCAGTGCGTGCAGGGTGGCGATGGCGACGTCGTCGTCGAGCACCGCCGTCTCGGTCACCTCGATGCTCAGGCAGCGGACCCAGCCGCCCTTGCCGTTGTCCTTGGCCGAGTACATCGCGATGTCGGCGTCGCGCAGCAGTGCCTGCGGATCGTCGCCGGGCCCGGCGACGGCCACTCCGATGCTGGCCCGGATCACCAGGGTGTTCTGCTGGATTCGGGTCGGCCGGGCCAGGTCGTCGAGAATTCGCCGCGCGGTCAGCTCAGCCTCCCGTGGGCTGGCGTCCTGTAGGAGGACCGCGAACTCGTCGCCGCCGAGCCGTGCCACGCAGTCGGCGGCCCGGACCGCGCCACCCAGCCGGCTGGCGATCACGACCAGCAACTCGTCGCCGGCCGCGTGGCCCATCGTGTCGTTGACCGTCTTGAAATTGTCGAGGTCGATCAGCAGCAGCGACACCCCGGCCGAGATGTCACCGGCCAGGGCCTGGGCCACCTGCTCACCGAAGTTGCTCCGGTTGGCCAGCTTGGTGAGCCCGTCGAACAGCGCCTGGTCGCGCAGCAGGCTCTGGTGTTCGCGCAGCTCGCCGAGCGTGCTGTCGAGCCGGCCGATCAGGTTGGCGTTGTCGTGGAAGGCGACCAGTTGGCGGCCGGCGACCAGCCCGGTGATCAGGATGACCCCGGTCACCACGCCCCAGAGCTGCACGGTCGTGCCCTGCGGCATGATCGCGAGCAGCGCCCCGAAGCCGATCACGATCGCCCCGTACGGGAGCAGGCTGTAGGGCTTCTTCCGGCGGGCCCCGAAAGGGGCGGCGTCGGTGCGGGCCAGTAGTTCCTGCACCCGCGGGCCGGTCGAGATCAACAGCGACGGCAGTAACAGGATCGCGTACGTGACCGGCGGGACCGCCGCCGTGCCGCTGCCCGGGGCCAGGAAGATGCCCCAGCCGACCACCGCCGCCGCCGCGATCATCGGGGTAGCGGCCAGCTTGTTCATCGGGGCGTTGCCGGACAGCACCATCTTGACAAAGGCGAAGCCGGTGGTGAGGGCCACCCCGGACGCCGCCACCGTGGCGAGGATGGCTGCCTGCCGGTTGCCGGTCGGGGCGGCCGCGAAGCACCAGGACACCACCGCGCCGCCGACCAGCACTGCGGCCGAATCGAGCCACAGCGCCAGCCGTTCCCGGCCGGAGCGGGTGGCGTGCGGCTGGGTCAGCATGCTGATCACCAGTGCCAGCTGACCGAGGATCAGGCAGGCGACCTGCACCGGGCCACCGGTCGTCGACATGCCCTGCGGGTGGAACAGCACCTGAGTCGTCTGAAAGCAGTCGCCGATCAGGAAAACCGACCCGACCGCGGCCAGGATCCGCCAGAACCGGCGGACGGCCCCGGTGGCGATCCGGTACACCCGCCACGAGCTCAGGGCCAGCACCACGTCCAGCGGCGGCTGGAACACCCAGAAGACCTGCACCTGCCGCGACGTGTGACCGCTGATCAGGAAGATCAGCACTGAACCGAGCGTGGTCCAGGCCGTCATCGCCAGGATGACCGGGTCCCGCAGCAGCACCCTGCGATGCCCGTCGGATGGCGGTCGACCGGTTGACGGGTGTAGGGCGGGCACTCCTTCTTATCGGACGGAACCGGGCGACAATGAGCAGGACGCCGCCCGCCGGTTAGGGTACGACCGACCTGCGCTCGGCTTATCACCTGCCGCTGACCGGTGGGGAACGGTCACATCCCGGTCCCCGCGGGTAGCGACAGCGTTGCCGGTGGCGCGATCTGGACCTGGTTGCGCCCGCCTTCTTTGGCTCGGTAGAGGGCGGCGTCGGCGCGAGCGAGCAGCTCGTCGGAACTCTCCCAGATTGGGACGTGTGCGGTGGCGACGCCGACGCTGACGGAGAGAGTTCCGTCAACGCCGGCGATATGGGGTATCCGCAGGGCTCGTACCGAGGTACGGACGCGCTCGGCGACGACGTGGGCGCCTATGTCGTCGGTTTCGCCGAGGATGACGACGAACTCTTCGCCACCGTAGCGGCAGGCCAGGTCGGTGGCGCCGCGCACGGCACCGGCCAGGGCAGCCCCGACGCGGCGCAGGCATTCGTCGCCGCCTTGGTGGCCGTACTCGTCGTTGTAGGTCTTGAAGAAGTCCACGTCGATCATGATGAGGCCGAACGAGCGGTCGACGCGGTCGGCCCGGTGCCATTGCTCGTTGAGCATTTCTTCGAACTGGCGGCGATTGGGCAGGTTGGTCAGTGCATCGGTGGAACTGAGGATCTCCAGCTTGTGATTGGCTTCGCCAAGTTCGCGGGTACGGTCTGCGACGCGTTGTTCGAGTGAGGCGTAGAGCAGGGCATTGTTCAGCGAGACGACGAGTTGGCCGGCGATGAGTATGACGGCGTCGAGGCGCTCGGTGGTGAACAGGCCGCTGGTTTCCCGGTTGGTCAGAAGGAGCATGGCGCGCAGGGCGCCGGAGTGCCGCACGGGGACCACCAGTAGTGAGCAGCGGGCGGCGCCGGTCAGGTAGGGGTCACGGGCGAAGCGGTCGTCGCGCGTGGCGTCCTGGACCAGTAGGGCTTCCTCGGTGCGTTCGGCGTACTCGAACGCGCTCAGCGGCAACAGCCCTTCCGCACCCGCATCTTCCACGCTGATGTCGCGCTGGTCCGTCCGGGCGCCGCCGGGGAGGAACCAGTTACCGTGTTCCTCGTCGCGGATCACCAGTCGTACGTCTGAGGCGCCGGTCAGGGCCGTGAGTTGTTCGACGATGGTCAGTTGCAGCTGGTCCAGGTCGGTGGCGGAGCTCAGCGCTTGGGAGGCGCGCAGAATGGCCAGGGTGTCGATGGCGTCGGCGTTGATGTGGCCGGTCGTAGCGCGGACCGTGCCCGGGCGGACTGCGCTGGCGCGTGCGCTGCGGACTCCCCGCAGGGAAGGATACTTCGCATCAAGTTGACGCACCTTGGCGACCGCGCCCCAACTGGCGTATGCCTGCCGGGCTTCGGCCAGCGACCATCGGGCCTGCCAGACATGGCCGAGGGCGAGCTGGAACACGGCGGCGCGTTCGACGATGATCGCTCGGTGCCACGGTCGCTGCCGCGTTTCCACGTCGTTGGCGGCCAGGTCGAAGGCCGCACCCGCGGTGACGAGGTCGCCCCGAGCCCAGGCCCGCTCCGCATCCGCCAGCGCCAGCAGATGCCGGAAGTTGCCGGGCGCGTCTTCGGCCCGGGCAGCGATCCAGTCCCGGCAGGTGTCGAGTTCGGTCAGGAGGTCGTCGCGCTCCGGTAGCGGGTCGCGACGCAGCTGATCGGCCAACGACATCGCCCGCAGCAGGTAGCACAGCATCAGCGGATAACCCGCGATCGCCTGACGCACGTCCATTGCGGCGGCGGTGTGTCGGTCCAGGGCAGCTTCGTCACCGAAGATCGCAGCCGTGGTCGCGCAGTAGACGTGGAAAATGCCCCGCGCGAACGGATTGGGTCCGAGCTTGGCGAGGTGTTCGTCGCTGAAGAAGGTGTTGTCGGAGCTGCCGAGAGCAGACGTCTGCCCCAGCAGCGCGCGCGCCACCTGCCGCAGACAGGCGGCGTTGCGTTGCGTGAAGGCGTTGCCCGTACGAATGGCGAAGGAGTCCACCTCCTCGACCTCTGCCGCCCATGCCTCCACCGACCGGCAGAGGTCGAGTTGCATGCTCGCCGCGATGAACTTCGCGGCGCCGGCCATGTGCAGGTCACCGCCGCGAATCAGGCCCTCATACGCCGATCGGGCCTGATCCACAGCGTTCTCCAGCGGCTCCACCCAGCACATCAGCTGCAGTGCGCACCGGTACCGCACCAGTGCGGTGATCGGCTCGTAAGTGCGGGCCTCGCTGATGGCCAGGGCATGTCGGCCGACGACGTACCCGGTATGGAAATCGCCGTTCACCGCCGCCAGCGTCGTACCGATTCCGGAGAGGATGGCCACGATGTGCGCTGAGGGTCCATATCGCACCCACAGCCGCCAGGTCTCCAACAAAATCCAGGTGCCGACCATCGGTTCGCCCAGCAAAAAGGTCACGGGAAGTAGGCGGCTGAAGAGGCGACTGGTGGCGATGACGGTCGGGTCGGTGATCTCGGGTCGGGCCAGGTCGTTCGCCAGGTCGAGTCCATTGGCCCAGGCCACCACCTCGCGGCACTGGGCGGGAACGGTCCGGCCGAACTCTTGGCCGGGCCGATGGCTGCCGAGCAACGCCAACAAGCTCAGTCCCAGCCGCAGCGCCTCGGCATGCTTACTGCGGTGTGCCAGGCTGCTGAGTTGGATGTTGGCGGCGACGGACAGGTCGATGGGGTCGGGGTGGCCGCGTTCGATGGCGGCGTAGACGCCGTCGGCCTCGTCGAGGCGGCCGAGGGCGTACAGGGCGGCGTGTTGCTGTGCCCATACGGCCTGCAGATCCAGATCATGGCCGGCGCCGAGCTCCGTCAGGATGCTGGCGGCGGCGGCGAGAAACCGCTCGGCGGTCAGATGGTTGCCGGCTCGCCAGGCGTTATCCGCCGCGACCCGGTACAGCGGCACCACCTTGCGCCTTTCCTCGAGGTCCCCAACCGCCTCGGCCGCACCCAGGTACTGCTCGGCTGCCTTCACCCGGTGATCTGGGAATTCGGCCAACCGCCGGGCGATGAACAGTCGCAGCAACGTGCGAGCCCCGTCATCCAAGGCTACGAAGACGGCTTGCTGGACGCGATCGTGACGGAACCGTACCCGCAACGCCTCATCGGCCCGCCCGCCGTCGATCATGACCAACAGACCTTCCTCCAGCGGCGGGACTAACTGTTCCACCACCACGGCCACTGGCACATCCAATGCCCGGGCCAGCAGCTGCATCTCGGTCTCGCCACCCAGACACGCCATGGCCTGCAGCAATCTCTGCGCCGTCACCGGCAACCGATCGACGCGCTCCTGGAGAATCGCGACCACGCCGGTCTGCCCGACATGGTCTTCTATCGCCCTGTCGTCCCATCGCCAGCCGTCATCGGCGAGGGTCAGCACGCCGCCGCGCCGCAACGCGTTGATCAGTTCAAGGGTGTCGTACGGGTTACCTGACGTCCATCGGTGCAGCACAGCCGCCAGCGCCCGCGCTCGCGAAGTCGGCAGCCGCAGCACCTCCCCCACCAGGACGTCAGCCTGGCCCGGTGGCAGGTTCTCCAACTGGACCGGCGCATCCACCACACCGAGCCGCTGCCACCGCCCCATCATCGCCGACAGCGGATGTGCTGTGTCCACCTCCTGCGACCGGTACGCCCCCAGCACCAACAGCCCATCGAGATCGGGCTCGGTCAACACCGCGTCGAACAACCCCAACGACACCGGATCGGCCCACTGCAGGTCGTCGATCACCAGCACCAACGGCCGGTCCGGGCCCACTACCACCCGCAACACCGCCAGCACCGCCTGACGCAGCCGCAACTCGTGCTCAGCCGGGTCTATCGCCATCGATTGATGATCGGCGCCGAGCAACATGGCGAACTCCGGCAATACCGCCGTGATCAACCCGATGTTGATCGACAACTCCTCGGCTAACCGCTGCCGGAGCGCTGTCACCGTCCGGTTCGGCTCGGCCAGCAACAACCGGCCGATCCCACGAATCGCCTGCAGTACCGAACCCACCGCGTTGTCATGGGCGAACTGATCGGACTTGCCGGTCACATACCAGCCACCCCGAGCCGCCACCGGCTGCCGCAACTCGTTGATCAGCGCACTCTTGCCCACCCCAGGCGCGCCGGCGACCAACACCGCTCGGGCCTTACCGGACACGGCCTCGTCGAAGGCCCGATCCAGATCCGCCGACTCACGATCGCGACCCACCAGCCGCGACGGCGCTGACAACCGCAACGGAAAGTCCCACCTACCCAGCTCACGAACCGCGTCCGACTCGTCCATCAGGCACGCCAGGTCGTGCGCCAATCCCTCGGCAGACTGATACCGCCGATCCGGCTCCTTCTCGAACAAACGAGCCACAATGTCGGAAAGCACCGCTGGCACATCGGCACGCACCTGCACCAGCGGCACAGGTACCCGCAACAGGATGTCGTGGATCAGTCGCAGCTCATCGTCGGCGTCGAACGGTCGCTGGCCCGTCAGGACCTCGTACAGCGTCGCGCCCAACGAGTACAGATCCGCCCGATGATCCACCGGTAGGCCCGTGCGACCCGTCTGCTCCGGCGGAAGATAGGACAGAGTGCCGACAATGTCCCGTACGTTGGCGAAGCCCGGCCGATCCTCGGCGAACGTATTGGCCACGTCGAAGTCGATCAACACAGGGCGACCATCGTCAGTGACCAGCACATTTGCCGGGTTGATATCCTTATGCACCACACCCCTGGCATGTACTTGCGCCACTACCCGGGCCAACGCCACACCCAACCGCACCGCCCGCGTCACATCCCACGGCGTGTCCGATATCGTCGCGGACAAGGCGCCCCCGCCGTCGTCGGCCAACACCAACGCATCCGGATGCGACACTTCGGCCAGCCGCGCCACTCCGGGCACACCGGCCAATCGACGCAACACGGCCAGTTCGTGACGCCGCCGCGCCACCGCGCCCGGACCCGTCGACTCCTTCCAGATCACCGTCGAACCATCCGGTAACCAGACGCGAGCAACCCGGGTGCGTTCATTCACCGCCAACTCGACAGCGCGAACCCCCGAGGTCGGCAGGCCTGCCGGCCACGGTAGCTGTTCGTCGGTGACCACCTCAGTGGTGTCATGGTGCTCCAGCGACATCGCTATTGCCTCAGCCTCGGTCGTGGTAGTGGGCGAAGAGTTCTTCCCCCGCCGGGAGGCGACTTGTGCGGAATGGCGCCCACTCCTCTGATCGGCTCTTACGCGCTCGCGGTAAGGCGTTCCAACGCTTGGTCCTGGCGATCCTCTGGGCATCGACCGGCACCGCACCGGCCCGAGGACCGCCTGGGTTGTGCCCCGGTGCGGTGGTGGCCGCCCCGGACCAGGCTGTTGTTTCTTGGCCTGCATTGTGCCACCGGCATGCCGCGGGCGAACCTGCGCGCCACTTAGATCATCACCGCACCATTTGCTGGCTATCAACCTGCCGTCGCTGGTCGCCGCGGATGCCCCGTCCAGCAACGGCACACGTCCATCCTGTCCAGGAACGCGCTCAGCGGGTCCGGCTGGGCCCGCCGCACAACTAACGCGAGCGGGCCGGCGCCCTCGATCCGCACCCGGGTACGCCCTGGACAACCCGGTCCAGGGGGCCGCGAGTTCGGCGAATTCTGCCCGCTCGGACACCACCCGCCCTTGCATACGGGCAGGCTGGCACACGACGATGCCACTGATGGACGGCTGCGTGCTGGCGGGGTAACGTCCGGCTGCTGGTGCGCCCGGGAGACCGTGTCGCGCTGGGGGCGATATCTTCTAGTCGTGGACGGCTGTAGTGCAGTTCACGACCGTGCCGGTGGAAGCCAGCTGGAGCAGGCTGTACAGCGTCTCGCGCTGACTGGCATCGAGCGCGCCGAGTACCTCTTCCTCCACTGCCGCCATCGCACACTCGACTTCCGCGAGCTGCTGCGCGCCGGCGTCGGTGAGTTCGACCACGTGCCGGCGCCGGTCCTCGGGTGAGCGCCGCCGTTCGATCAGTTTCTCGGCTTCCAGCTCGTTGAGCAGCCCGACGATGTTCGTCGCGTCCATGTCGAGTGTCGCGGCGAGGGCCTGCTGAGTGCTGCCGCCGCGATCGCGCAGCACCGTCAGCGCCACCAGGTGCCGGGCCCGCAGGCCCAGCGGCGCGAGCACAGCCTCGCCCCGTAGGCGCATCCTGCGCGCAAGGTGATCAAGCAGGGCACCTGACCGGTGCACTTGCTGGCTGACCACGGGCCGTGCAGGCATACGGCAACTGTACCTGCCCGACGCATCACTGCTGTGGTATAAATAGTTTGTGCTTGGCAAACGAGATGCTCAGCACTGACCATTTATGAGAGGGCAGCGACATGGCACACCTGTTGCACATCGACTCCAGCATCACCGGTGAGCGTTCGGTCAGCCGCAAACTCACCGCCCGCACGCGCGACGTCTGGCGCGCTGCCCACCCCGGAGGCACCGTCACCTACCGGGACCTGGGCAGCAGTCCCGTCCCGCACCTCGACGCGGACACCGCCCTGGCCCGGATGGTGCCACCCGAGCAGCGCACTCCCGCCCAGGCTGCTTCGTGGGCACTGACCGAGCAGCTGGTCAACGAGATCAAACAAGCAGACACGATTCTGCTAGGACTTCCGCTGTACAACTTCGGCGCACCCAGCAGCGTCAAGGCCTGGGTCGACCACCTCATCGCGCCCGGACTGACGATCGATCCCGAGACCAAGGCCGGCCTACTCGGTGGCCGCGAGTTCGTCGTGCTCGCCAGCCGGGGCGGCGGCTACGGCGAGGGCACACCCCGGCACGGGTGGGACCACGCGCAACCATGGCTTCCACACGCCATCTCGCACATCGGCCTGGAACCCCACTTCATCACCG
>JAVHVY010000213.1:0-3744 GCA_032160305.1 Actinoplanes sp. | reverse complement strand
AACACGTTCCTCGGCAACCACGCCGTCGTGCCGGCCGGCCAGCGGATGCCCAGCGACGTCCTGTTCGGCATCGCCACCGTCGCCGACGCCCGGGCCGTCGAGCCGGGTACGTCGTGGTTCGGGCACCCGGCGTTCCCGCTGCCACGTCGCGAGGTGGTGACCGCCGAACGGAGCCTGACCCACGAACCGCCCACCAGCCGGTTGGTCAGCCGACTGTGCTGGGAATGGCTGCGGTTTGCACTGCCCGCGGTACGGACGCTGGTGCTGGTCGGCTGGTCCTGGGGTATCGGCGCCGTCGCAGCGCATCTGCAGATCTGGTCCATGCTGCTGATCGGCGCGCCCGGCGTCACACTGGCCGCCGCGGCCGGGCTCTGCCTCATCGTGCTGGGCCTGAAATGGGCGCTGCTCGGCCGGGTCAAACCCGGCATCCATCCACTGTGGTCGTGCTGGTGCAGCCGCTGGGACTTCCTGTACGTGGCGTGGGGCTTCCTCGCGGCCCGCACGTTGGCCGCGCTCGAGGGCACCCTCCTGCTCGCGGTGTACCTCCGGCGCATGGGAATGCGGATCGGCCAGGGCGTGATACTCGGCGACGGCTGGGCCCAGGTGGTCGACCCGGACATGCTCGAATTCGGCGACGGCGCGACGGTCAACGCGATGTTCCAGGCGCACACGTTCGAGGACCGCGTTCTCAAGATCGACAAGATCCGGGTCGGCGCGTACGCCACCCTCGCCGACGCGACCGTACCCCTCTACGGTGCCGACATCGGCCAGGGCACGTTCGTCGCACCGCACAGCGTCGTGATGAAACGCGAGGTTCTGACACCCGGACTGCGCTACGAGGGCGCACCCACCGCGGTGCAGCGCGGACCTATGAGCCGCCGCAGGAGCCCGAGCACAAGCCTGCCCCGACCGCGATGACGGTCGCCTGGGCCGGGGACGCCGGCCTGGAGCGTCCGGAGCGGATCGTCGACGCCGGCCAGCGCCCGTTCCCGGGCCTGGACCGCGACAGCACCAAGGCGGTACGCCCGGCTCGAGTGACGACCGCACCGGTACGTGACGACCGGACCCCGGTCGGGGCGGCGGCGATCAGCTGACCGTGAGGGTCTCGCCGACCGGGCGCGGCTCGTCCGCGGTACAGTCGATCGTCAGGTTGCCCAGCAGGAACACATTGGCCTTGACGACAACCGCACCACCGCGGATCTCGTCGGTCCCGGCCACGGCCGGCGTCCAGCTCCCGGCCAGGTCGCCGGTGATCGGCTGGTTGGCGGGCACCCGCCCGCCCGAGCCGGTGACCGCGAACTGGGCCGCCTCCGCCCCGGTGACGTCGAGGCCGACGGTCATCGACCACGAGTTGATGGTGAGCGGTGCCCGCAGGCTGATCTGAGCGAGATGCAACGCGACCGCGACCGGCGACCCGGCCGCGGCCGGGTTGGGGGTGGCGGTCAGCGTGCCGTCGATCGTCGCGGTCTGCGTGCCCAGCACCGGGGCGACACAGGTGTAGGACGCCGAGAACGTGGCCGCGAGCGCCGGCGACTGGATGACGACCGCGCTGAGGCCGCCGAGCACGATCGCGGCGGAGCCGATGGCGAGGCGACGGCCGAGAGATCCGTTCATCAGGAATCTCCGATCTTCAAAGGTCGGGCTTGATATGCCCGTTCGTGTTACCTATTGGTAACCATCCACTGACGGATGTCAATGCCTAACGCGAGGGTTTTTCGCGGACGGACTGCGGTCGCCGGGCCGTCGTTGGCCGCGAGGGCTGAGAGGCTAGTTTGCTCGGATGAGTCTCCTTGATGACGTAGCGAAGCGTGACGGCTGGCGGTGCTGGGTGTGCGACGAACCGGTCGACGCCGACCTGCCGGTGAATGATCCGCGTGGTCCCAGCGTCGACAGTCGCACCGCCGACCGGAAGTCCAAGGTTGCCGAGCGGCTCGCGCACCGCGCCTGCAACACCCGCAAGGGCGCGGTCAAGGTGGTCATCGCCTGGCCGGACCGTCTGCACGTGGTGGAGCCCGCGCCGCTGATCGCCGTTGCCGACCGCCTCGAACGCAAAGGTGGCCGCGAGCTGGTCGCCCGTTGTCCGAGCAAGAAGGACGCCCAGGCAGCGGCGGACTGGCTGGTCGACCGGTTCTCCCGACTGGTACCCGGACTGCCGGTGACCGCGAGCGTCGACGCAGGCGGCGGCCAGTTCCTCGTCGCCCTGACCGCGGGCCGCCGCTGACTGGTCGCGCGTTGCCAGCGGCATGGACAGTGCGGAGGTCATTATGGTCGCTGCGGTCAGGCCGCGCCGCGATCAGGCCGGGCAGGTGTCCCGGTACTCCTCGATGGCGGCACTCGGGCCGGGATTGGGACACAGGAACTGCTCGTAGCGAGTGTCGTTGTCGACGTAGCGCTTGAGCCACACGATCGCGAACTTGGCCTGGGTGGGGTCACTCCTGGTGCCTACCTGGTGGTCAGCGTCGTTGAGCTCGAGATACGCCTTCTCGGACGCCGCCGGGATGCTCTCGTACATCGGCTCGGCGAAGGTGGCGGGCGGCGCGGTCGTGTCCGCCTCGGCGCCGACGATCAGCGTGGGCACCCGCACTCTCGGCCAGCTCTTGTCCATATGCCAGGGTTCGAGCGCGACGGCTGCCCGGAGACCGGGCCGGGCGTTGGCGGCCTCGATGGTGCCGCCGCCGCCCATCGAGTGGCCGGCCACCGCGAGACGATCGGGGTCGATGCGGGTCTGCACCGGGCTGGCCGTGACCAGGTAACCGAGGGCGGCCAGCAACTCGTTGGCCCGCTGGGACGGTGCGTCCGTGCGCGTGAGGGTGTCGATCACGAACACCACGAAGCCCTGCGAGGCGATCCGCGGGCCGACCCACGTGTAGTTGTCCATAGTGGCCGCATACCCCGGCGCGAAGGCGACCGCGCCGAAGGTACCCTCGCTGGTGTCGGTCGGGTAATCGATGATGCCGCCGCCGAATCCAGTGACTGCCGACGCCGCCACTAACGTCGAGGCGGTGGCGAACGGTCCCACCGGCGCGCTCACGCTGTCCTCGGTAGGGTCAGGCCCCCGGCGGTACTCCGTGTCGGCTCGGACTGCGCGCGACGGGCCCACCAGCACGACCGCGCTCACCAGCACAGCGACCAGCGCGCGAGCGCCCGCCGTCAAAACGCACTCCGCACGTGGCTCTCCGATGGACTCTGTCGAGTTGGCAGCGAGCGCTACGTTACCGGACAAGATCTCTCTGTGTAAAGACGGGCCAGCTCCGACCTGAGTGGACAGTGACCCCGCCCCCGTCATGATCGAGGGCTGGAAACATCAGGCGTCGTCGTCCTCGTCGGTTATCACCTCGGCCATATCCAGCTGGTCGTTGACGCCGGCGGCGACCTGTGCCAGCGCCTATCGTGATTAGCCAGGGGCGGGCCCATGGGGACGACGAAGACCGCGCCTCTATGGTGGACCGATGGCATCGGTCAAGCAGTTCCAAGTCACCTTCGACTGCGCAGAACCTGAGCCCGTCGGCCGTTTCTGGTGCGAAGTGTTGGGGTATGTCGTTCCGCCCCCACCGGAGGGGTTCGCTACGTGGGACGATTTCGATCGCGCGCTGCCGCCTGAGCATCAGGGTTCAGCATTCGCCTGCATTGATCCCTCAGGTGTGGGCCCGCGACTGTTCTTCCAGCGCGTTCCCGAAGGCAAGGTCGTCAAGAATCGGCTGCATCTTGACGTGCGGGTCGGCACCGGGCTCGTGGGTGAAGAGC
>JAVHVY010000361.1:0-23988 GCA_032160305.1 Actinoplanes sp. | reverse complement strand
GGAGAAGAGCAAGGCCGAGATGGCCACCGGCTCGGCGATCATCGCGGTCGGCACCGCCTTCTTCCTGGCCGAGCTGGGTGACAAGACGATGCTGGCCACGATCACGCTGGCCACCCAGCACGGCTGGCTGGGCACCTGGGTCGGCTCCACGCTGGGTATGGTCGCCGCGGACGCGCTCGCCATCCTGCTCGGCCGGCTGATCGGCAAACACCTGCCGCAGCGGTCCATCCGGTACGGTGCGGCCACGCTGTTCGCCATCTTCGGCAGCTGGCTGATCGTCGAGGCGATCAGCCAGCTGACCTAGGAGCGCGGCTGGCAGATCGGCGCGCAGCCTTTAGCGTTGGGCCCGCAACTCGCCTTTAGCGTTGGGCCCGCAACTCGATCATCAAGGCGGCGAAACTGTCGTAGCGTTCGGGCTCGGAGCCGTCGTTCGGGTGCCAGGTGTACGCGGCCCATTCGCCGCCCGTCTGGTCACCCGGGTCGACGAACCAGTAGTCGCCGGTGTCCTCGCGTAGTCCGATCTGCAGGGCCTCGTTCATCAAGCGCTCGAACTGCTCGTCGTCAGAATCGACCATCAGAAACGAATCCCCCATCGGGGTGTCGCGCAGCCAGGCGAGCTCGCGCAGCGCCACGATGCGTTCGTTCCACAGCCCGGCCTCGTGCATACCGTCCGTGACCAGGTAGAACGACCGTAGCGACGGGGGTAGCCGGCGACCCAACGTGGCCTCGGCCCGCTCGACCGCTGCCGGGTCGGCGGGCGGGCCGGTGAGCCGGCCGGACGGCAGGTCGGCAAGCCGGATGTCGTCCTCGCTCGCCGCGGCGAACCACTGTTCGCTGTAGCCGGCGATCCAGTCCCGCCACTGCTCCGGCGTCGTCAGCGGCGCTTCGGGGTAGCCAGAAGTCATGGCCGACGTTCTACCATGTGGGGCCCAGCGCGGGCGCGGCTCACGGCGTTCCGGGCAAGGATGCCGTGGCCTTTCGGACCGATCTCCCCCCGCGGCCGAGGGCGCCGCCCGTCAGCTGACAACGGATGATCCTCCGAAACGGCTAACAATCTCCTGGTCGAGGCCGATGATGACGAAGTCAGCGTTATCCCCTGCAGGCCGGAGTTGTGCCGATGTTCGACCTCGCCCCGGCGACGGAGTCCGCCGCTTCCGTGTTCCACCACCCGACCGAGCTGGGCGTGGCCCGGGCGGCCGCGCTGTTCGAGCGCGTCGACCCGACGCAGGCGGCCGCGGCGCTGGAGAAGGTGCTCGCCGACGACCCCGGATCGGCGGCCGGCTGGATCCTGATGGCCCGGGTCCGGTTGGTGCTCGACGAGGTCGAACCCGCCCTGTACGCGGCCGGCAGGGCGATCGCCCTGGCCCCGGGCGACCCGCGCCCGCTGGCCACCGCGAGCCGCGCGTTGACCCTGCTCGGCCGGCACGAGGAGGCCGTGACGACGGCCTACCGAGCGGTCATCGTCGAGCCGAAGAACCCGCTCTGGCACGACCGGGTCGCCTGGGCGCTGCTCGCCTCCGATCGGCAGATCGCGGACGCCGAGCAGGCCGCCCGGACCGCGATCGGGCTGGACCCGCACGAGGCGCACTACTACTTCACGCACGGGGTGACGCTGGACGCGCTCGGGCACTCCGACCAGGCCCGCCAGGCCCTGCTGCTGTCGCTGAAGCTGGACCCGGACAACCCGGTCGCCCAGCACCGGCTGGCCGTGCTGAACGGTGCCGCCGCCCGCGCCCCGGAGAAGCGCAGGCGGGGCTGGCGGATGTTCGGCCGGCGTTCGGGCGACGGCGGCACGCGGGTGCGGCCAGAAGAGCAACTGCCCTAGGACGGCACCGGGGCCGGCACGCGCCGCCCCCGGTAGCGGATCAACAGCCAGATCAGCCAGCCGGTGCCGATGATGAAACCGAAGCTGATCAGCCGGTAGAGCACTACCGCGGCGACCGCGGAACTGCTGGTCAGACCGCCGGCGACCAGGCCGAGGACGAGGGCGCCGTCGACCACGCCGAGGCCGCCCGGGACGATCGGCACGCTGGCCGCGGCCATCCCGGCGCAGTAGGCGATCACCAGCTTGGTGACGGTGATTCCGTCCGCGCCGATCGCCACGCAGCATATCCACAGGCAGAGCGCGTCGAAAAGCCAGTTCGCCACGGCCAGCAGCACGGCCGAGGCGAAACTCGCCGGCCGGACCCGGACCGAGCGCAACTCGTCGACGAAGCCGAGCAGCACGTCACGGCCCGTGTCGGCCGGGCGGCGCCGCACCCGGTTGACCCCACCGACGTGCCCATCGAGGCCAGCTCGGCGGCGAAGGCGCCGGCCACCCGGCCCCACTCCGGAGTGCGCAGCTGGGTCAGGGCGCCGATCAGTGCGGACCAGCCGAAGGACAGCTCGACGCCGAGCACGAGCACGACGACGGCGGCCACCACCGGGCCGCGGCGCCACCAGGCGGCAGGCGGCACGGTCGTGGGCCGGGCGGAGTCGGCGGGCGAGGCCATTGTGACCATGCTTGCATTCCGGCCCGGGCAATGTGCCGCCGACTTGACTAATATGGGGGCGCCGTGCGGTGCGCCGGCCTTTGAGCCGTTCGCGCACGGATGTCCGCCGAGCGTTGACACTCGGTGATCCGCTGTGTACAAAAAACTCGATCACCCCCAGGTCGCATTGAGGAGCGTCACCGTGGCCGAGTTCTACGCCCCCCCTGCGGAGGAGACCGGCGTCAAGGCCCGCGTGCAACGCTTCGGCGGTTACCTGGCCGGCATGGTGATGCCGAACATCGCCGCCTTCATCGGCTGGGGCCTGATCACCGCGCTCTTCATCCCGACCGGTTGGCTGCCCAACGAGAGGTTCGCCGCCCTGGTCGACCCGATGGTCAAGGTGCTGCTGCCGATCCTGATCGGCTACACCGGTGGCCGGATGGTGCACGGGCAGCGCGGTGCGGTGGTCGGCGCGGTCGCCACCGTCGGCATCGTGGTCGGTTCGACGACCCCGATGTTCTTCGGCGCGATGATCGTCGGACCGGCGGCAGCGTACCTGCTCAAGCTGGTCGACGGGCTGACCGTCGACCGGATCCGGCCCGGTTTCGAGATGCTGGTCGACAACTTCTCCGCCGGCATCGTCGGCTGTCTCGCCGCGTTGGCCGGGGTGGTCGGGATCGGGCCGATCATGCGGATCTTCACCACCGCCGCCGGCAAGGGCGTCGAGTATCTGGTCAGCCATCACCTACTGCCGGCGGCCGCGCTGCTGATCGAGCCGGCCAAGGTGCTCTTCCTCAACAATGCGATCAACCACGGGGTCCTCGGGCCGCTGGGCGTCGCCGAGTCCGCCGGGACCGGCAAGTCCATCCTGTTCATGCTGGAGACCAATCCGGGGCCGGGCTTCGGGATCCTGCTGGCCTACCTGCTCTTCGGGCCCCGATCGCTGCGGCCGAGCGTGCCCGCGGCCATGGCGATCCAGTTCCTCGGCGGAATCCACGAGATCTATTTTCCGTACGTCCTGATGAAGCCGACCATGGTCCTCGCCGCGATCGCGGGTGGCGCCGCGGGCATCGTCACCTTCATGGCGACCGGCGCCGGGCTGGTCGCCACCCCGTCGCCGGGCAGCATCTTCGCCTACCTGGCGGAAACGCCCCGCGGCGGTTACTTCGGGGTGCTCGCCGGAGTGGTGGTCGCGGCCGGAGTGTCCTTCGCAGTCGGCTCGCTGCTGCTCGGTTTCGGCCGGCTCGCCCGCCACGAGGAAGGGCTGTGACGATGCCGAGCATGGCCGGCGCCGAGGTCCGCAAACTGGTGGTCGCGTGCGACGCGGGGATGGGCAGCAGCGTGATGCTGGCCAGCACGCTGAAGCGGGAGTTGCGCGGGCACCCGGTGACCGTAGAGCATCACCCGGTCGCGGGAATCCCAGCCGACGCCGACGTGGTGATCTGCCACACCGCCCTGTCCGAACGCGCCCGGCGCCGCGTCCCGGCCGCCGTGGTGGTCGGCTTCCGGGTCTTTCTGGGCGACCCGAACGTGGCCAGGGTGGTGACCGCCATCAAGCAGGGCGGCACCGTCAACAGCGGTCCGTAGTCGGGAGGAGTTGATCATGCTCGGCCGGATGCCGACGGACCACGTGGTCACCATGCTCAAGGCGTCATCACCGAAGCGGGCGGTGGGCGTCCTGCTCGCCATGCCCAAGGACCGGATCGACCGTTTGCTCGCGGCGATGGACAGCGCGCTGATCTGCCGGCTACTGATCGCGGCCGGCACCGACCGGGTCGCTCCCCTGGTCCACCATCTCGGGGAGGCCCGGCTCGCCGCCGTGCTGGCCGAGTGCCCGTTGGCCGAGGCGGCCGGCCTGCTCGTCGCCCTGCCCCCGCAGGAGGCAAGCGCCCAGCTCAAACGGGTCACGCCGGAGAATCTGGCTATACTGCTGGAGGCGATGACCGCCGCCCAGCGCAGCCGGCTGACCGAGGGACTCGACTCGTCCCACCGGCAGGCGCTACGCCGGGTCGGCTACGAACGGGCCGTGATCGTGTCCCTGCGCCGGACCGCGGCCACGCTGCGCTGGGTCCCCGGCGACGGTGAGACGAACCTGTTCGCCGGCGTCTTCCATCGCCTTTTCGGGGTTTCGCTGTGCTATGTGGACAACGGGGCGCTCCAGTCCGAAGCCGTTGCCGCCGCACAGGAGCTTTTCGCGGCCGAGCAGGTCCACGGCCTGCTCCTGGTCTCGAACGCGGCACCCAGCGTCGAGGCGTCCGACCAGATCCTCGACGCCCGGTACGCCCGGACACCCGCACTGGTGGTCACCTGGGATCGCGACGACAATGACGGCAAGTTGGGACGTGCTCTGGTGAGGCTGGCGGGTTGACATCCTCCGAGCCCGAAGGTCAGGATTCCACGCCCTCACCGGCCGTGGATTCCTGGTTTGCCGCCTACCCGCCCGTGAGGGGTTTCCCGTTGAGTTCTTACGCCGGCTCCGCAGGCACTCCGCTCGCCGGCTCCGTGCTGGAGTCGCGCGCGGTCCGGGTCGCCGAGTCGGCCCCCGACCGGGTCGTGGCCATCCACCGCTGCGCCGACGTGCTCGAGGAGATCGGCGCCGTGCACCCGGCGTACCGGGAGGCGATGCTGGACCGGGAGTGGGCGATGTCGACCTATCTCGGTGAGGGCGTAGCCATCCCGCACGGGCTGGACGTCTCCCGCCTGCTGGTGCGCCGCGACTCGCTGGCGGTGCTGCTCTTCCCCGACGGAGTCGAGTGGGACGGCGGCACGGTCTATGTCTGCGTGGCCATAGCGGCCCAGGGCAACGGCCACGTCGCGCTGCTCGCCGCGCTGGCTGACCTGCTGCTCGACCCTGACCGGGCCCGGGCGCTGCGCGAGGCGCGGGAGCCGGCCGAGATCGTCCGGATGCTCAGCTCGGTGCGGACGGCGGAATGATCCGTACCGTGCGGATCGGATCGGTCGCCGGGCTGCATGCCCGGTCGGCCGCCCGGGTCGCGGCGGCCGCGGCAGGTCTGCCCGAAAGGGCAACGATTCGCATGGGCGACCGGGTGGTGCCGGCCGACAGCGTGCTCGGCCTGCTCAGCCTGGCGGCGACCTACGGCACCGAACTGATCCTGGCGGCGGACGGTGACGGTGCGGCCGAGACGCTGACCATACTGGCCGGTCTGCTCGCCGATGACCTGGACGCCGCCCGTGCCTGACCGGGGGCGGTCCGGCCGTGTCTGAGCTGCTGTACGGCCTCGGCGCCAGCGCCGGTACGGCCACCGGACCGGCCTACCGGCTGGCCGACCCGCCGCGGCTGCCCGCACCCGGCCCGCCCGGCGACCCGGCGGCCGAACGGGACCGAGCCTGGGCGGCCATCGACGCGGTCGCCGCCGACATCAGCCGCCGGGCCGCGGCGGCCGGCGACCCGACCACCGCCGAGATCCTGCACGCCCAGGCAGCCCTGGCCCGGGACCGGATGCTGCGCGACGGGGTGGCGGTGGCCGTCCGGGCCGGGCAGCAGGCCCCGCACGCCGTCGCCGCCGTGCTGGCCGAGCACAGCTCCGCGCTACTGGCCGCCGGTGGGCTGCTCGGCGAACGGGCCGCCGATCTGGACGACCTGCGGGACCGGGTGGTGGCCCGCTGCCTCGGCGTGCCGATGCCGTCCCTGCCCGAGCCGGGTTGCCCGTTCGTTCTGATCGCGACCGACCTGGCGCCGGCGGACGCGGCTCTGCTCGATCCCAGTCGGGTGCTCGCCGTGGTCACCGCGGCCGGCAGCTATCTGAGTCACACGGCGATCCTGGCCCGGGCCCGCGGCCTGCCGATCGTGGTCGCCTGCCCGGGAGCACTGGAGATCGCCGACGCCACCGTGCTGACCGTCGACGGCGCGACCGGCCGGGTCACCGCCGGAGCGGCCCAGGGCGGCCCGGGGCCGTCGTTCCCCGTGCCGGCGCGGCCGGCCACCGAGGGGCCAGGGCAGACCGCCGACGGGCACCCGGTGGCGCTGCTGGCCAACATCGGCGGTGCGGCGGACCTGGGCGGCGGCCCGGTCGAGGGGGTCGGTCTTTTCCGGACCGAGCTGCTCTTCCAGCACCACGTCGAGGCGCCGTCCCCGGCGGAGCAGATCGCCGCGTACGCCGAGGTGTTCGCCGCGATGCCCGGCCGGCCGGTCGTGGTCCGCACCCTGGACGCGGGAGCGGACAAGCCGCTGCCGTTCCTGCGCAAGACCGAGGAGCCCAATCCGGCGCTCGGCATTCGGGGGCTGCGTCTGGCCCGGCGCCGGCCGGACATCCTGCAGACCCAGATCGGGGCCATCGCCGCCGCCGCGCGCGCTTCGGCGGCCCGGGTCGCCGTGATGGCCCCGATGGTGACGACCGTCACCGAGGCCGCGCATTTCGCCGCGCTGTGCCGGGCGGCGGGCCTGCCGAGGGTCGGAGTGATGATCGAGGTGCCCGCCGCCGCGCTGCGGTCGGCCGAGATCCTGCGGGTGGTCGACTTCCTCTGCGTCGGCACCAACGACCTGAGCCAGTACGCCTTCGCCGCCGACCGCCGCAGCGCGGAACTGGCCGATCTGCTCGACCCGTGGCAGCCCGCCCTGCTGTCGCTGATCGCCCTGACCGCGGCGGCCGGGGTGGCGGCCGGCCGGCCGGTCAGCGTGTGTGGCGAGGCCGCCGCCGACCCGGCCCTCGCCCTCGTCCTGGCCGGTCTCGGAGTGACCGGCCTGTCGATGTCGGCCGCGGCGATCCCGGCGGTGCGGTCCGCGCTGGCCGGGCACACCCTTGAGCAGTGCCGGTCGATCGCGCGGGCCGCACTGGCCGCTGACGACCCCGCCGCCGCCCGCGCCGCCGCCGCCGGGTGACCGATGCCCGGCGGGTGATGGCCGCGCGGATCAGAAAACGGTTCTGATCGGGGTTGCCCGGATAGGACCGCGAGCCCGGCCGCCCTTATCACGGGCCGCCCGGTCGCCGACGTCACGCGCAGGGTGACCGGCACCTGTGCGATCGTTTGCGGGTGGCCCTACGCGCTCGCGACTCCCGGAACTGGCTCGCTGAGCTGCGCGCGCTCTTCACCTGGCGGCGGATCTTCAACCGGCTGCGCCGGGTCGTGCGCAGCGCCGCGACCACGTTCGTGGTGCTGACCCTGACCCTGTGGCTGATGCCCGGCGTGGCCAGCGGAGACGTGGTCGACACCCTGGGCCTGGTGGTGCTGGTCGCGGTGACCGGCGCGGTGCTGCGGCCGCTGCTGCTGGTCGGCGTCGTCGCGCTGGGCGGCTGGGGCGCGATGCTGCTCGGCGTCGTCGCCCAGGTCACGATCATCACGGTGGCGCTGGAGCTCGACCCGGTCAAACGGCTCAGCGGCTGGCCCAATGTGGTGATCGCCGCGATCCTGGCCGTCGTCTTCGCCGCGATCATCGACTGGATGGCCGACAGCGGCACCGACGACACGTTCGTCGAGGAGTCCCGGCGGCTGATGCGCGGGGTCCGGCGACGGCAGGCCCGGCAGGCGGGCGGCCGCTTCCTCAGTCTCAGCCGGCCCCGGCCGGGCACCGAGCCGGGCCTGCTGATCGTGCAGCTCGACGGGGTAGCCGAGCCGGTGCTGCGCTGGGCGGTGCGCGCGGGCAACCTACCCACCCTGGGCCACTGGCTGCGGTCCGGCAGTCACACGATGCGTGGCTGGCACGCCGGCCTGCCGTCGACCACCCCCGCCGCGCAGGCCGGCATCCTGCACGGCGCCTCCCTGCAGATCCCCGCCTTCCGCTGGTACGAAAAGGATCCCGGCCGGTTGATGGTCGCCAACCGCCCCCGGGACGCGGCGGTGATCGAGTCGCGGCTCAGCGACGGCCGGGGCCTGCTACGCGACGGTGGGGTCAGCATCGGCAACGTCTTCTCGGGGGACGCCGCGATCAACCTGCTCACGGTCAGCCACGCCGCGCTGCCCGGCCGGTCGGCGCGTGGCTGGGCGGCGTTCATGGCCAGCCCGTACGGCTTCACCCGCGCGATCGTGCTCGGCGTCGGCGAGGTCTTCACCGAGCTGCACCAGGCCCGGCTGCAGCGCCGGCGCAATCTGGTGCCCCGGGTCAGCCGGTCCGGGGCGTTCCTCGCGTTGCGCCCGGCCTCGATGCTGCTGCGCGACGTGAACGTGTCGTTGATGGCCGAGCAGATGGCCCGCGGCGCCCCGGCGATCTACTGCGACCTGGTCGACTACGACGAGGTCGCGCACCACGCGGGCCCCGCCCGGCCCGAGTCGATGCGGCAGCTGGAAAGCCTGGACCGGATGCTCGGCGTGCTCGAACGCCTCGCCCCGGAGGCGGCCCGGCGCTACCGCCTCGTCGTGCTCTCCGACCACGGCCAGAGTCAGGGCTCGACCTTCCGACAGCGCTGGGGCAAGACCCTCGACGAGGTGGTCGTCACCTTCTCGGCGCCGGACCTGGCGGACGCGCCGCACACGCCGGCCGAGTCCGAGGCGACGATGGAGCCCGATTTTCCGGCGCAGCCGGTCGCGCCGTTGCTGGTGGTCGCTTCGGGCAACCTGGCATTGGTCTATCTGACCCGGTTCCGGCACCGGCTCGACCGCACGCAGATCGACAACTGCTATCCGAAGCTGATCCCGGGGCTGGCCGCACATCCGGGCATCGGCCTGGTGGTCGTCGCGGACCGGGGCGGTCCGGTCGCGGTCGGCTGCGACGGGGTCCATCATCTGCGCGACGGCCGGGTCGAGGGCATCGACCCGCTGATCGCGTACGGGCGGCGGGCCCCGGCCGATCTGTTGCGGCACCACGAGTCGGCGCACGTCGGCGATCTGGTGCTGATGAGCGCGCTCGACCCGGTCACCCAGGAGGTGGCCGCCTTCGAAGAGCTGGTCGGCTCGCACGGCGGCCTGGGCGGCTGGCAGACCGAGGCGGTGCTCGTGCATCCGGCCGATCTACCGGTCACGCACCAGCTGGTCGGGCCCGACGCGGTGCACCGGCAGCTCGTCGAATGGCTGGACATGCTGGGTCTGCGCACTCAGACGGCGACCGCCGACGAGCTGACCCACGAGGCGACCGAGATCGGTGCGGCGCCGCGCAGACCGGCGGAGGTCGAGGCCGGCGAGCCGGTTCGGGCGAGCTTCAGCCGGGCCGGTGGCGATCCGGACGGCGTGCCGACCCGACTCTCGCGCAGCCGCGACGGTTGACAACGCGTCGTCACGTTACCGGGCGGCCAGGCCCTGGGCGCGGGCAGCGCGTCGGCTGGCGATCGCCCAGTACCTCGCCGGCATCAGCCGGGGGAGCACGTCGGCGGACTTCGCGGTCCGGGTGATCACGAGCCGGCCCCGGCGCCGCTGGATCGCCGCCACGATCTGCGCGGCCGCCTCCTCGGGCGGCATGGTCAGCGCCAGCTCGGTGAACGTACGGGCCGCCGCGGCCTGCTCGCCGGTGGTGTCGTCGGCGCTGAGCCGGGCGTTGACCGCGATGTTGGTCTTGATGCCGCCCGGGTGCACGACCGTCACGCCGATCTGCCGGGGTTCGAGCTCGTGGCGCAGTGCCTCGCTGAAGCCCCGGACGGCGAACTTGCTGGTCACGTACGCGACCTGGGTGGGTGGTGCGATCAGCCCGAAGACGCTGGACAGGTTGACGATGTGGGCGCCCGGGCGGCTCAGCAGTTGCGGCAGGAACGCCTTCGTCGTCCGGATCACCGCGTGCAGGTTGATCTCCATCAGCCAGTCGAAGTCCGTCATGCTGACCTGCTCGAAGGTGCCGCTCAGGGCCACCCCGGCGTTGTTCACCAGCAGGTCGGCGCCGCCGTGCCGGGCCGCCACCTTGGCGGCCAGGTCGAGCCGGTCGCCGCCGTCGCAGAGATCCACGACGTACGTGCTGACGTCGCCCGCGCCCAGCTCCTTGGCCATCGTCGCGACCCGGGCCAGCCCGTCCGCGTCCTTGTCGACCAGGGCCAGCACCGCCCGGCGTTTCGCCAGGTCGAGTGCCAGCGCGGCGCCGATCCCGCCGGCCGCGCCGGTGATCACGCAGGTCCGACCGGCGAACGCGAACCGTTGCATCTTCTCAGGCTCCTGTCGTGATCCGGGTGAAGGTCATCGCTCCGTCGTCGATCCGGCTGAACCGCATCCGGGGCAGGTCGACGAAATAGTTGTTGCGCATCCGCCACATGCCGCGGGTGCCTTGCCGGGGCAGGATCCCGGCCGCTCGCCGCACATAGCCGGACCGCAGGTCCATCAGCGGTTCGGGTGCGGACTCCGCCGGGTCCATCGCCGGGGTCGCGATGTCGATGGCGTGCCGGTCGAGGTAGTTGAGCAGCCGGCACAGGTAACGGTTGCTGAGGTCGGCCCGCAGGGTCCAGGACGCGTTGGTGTAGCCGACGCACCAGGCCAGATTGGGCACCCCATCGAACATCATCCCCTTGTAGACGTGCAGCGCGCCGGACTCGACAGCGCGACCGTCCACCTCGAGCGCCATCTCGCCGAAGGCGACCATGCTCAGCCCGGTCGCCGTGACGACGAGGTCCGCCGCCAGTTCGGTGCCGTCGTCGAGCCGGATGCCCTTCTCGGTGAACCTGTCGATCGTGGCGGTCACCACCGACGCCTGTCCGCTGCGCAGCGCGGCGAAGAAATCCCCGTCGGGCACCACGCACACCCGCTGGTCCCAGGGCGCGTAGCGGGGAGCGAAATGCGGATCCACCGGTACGCCCGGCGGCAGCTGTTTCGCCACCCCGGAGCGGATCGCCGTCGCCATCCGCTCCGGCCAGCGCCGGGCGGCCTGATAGAGCCCCCAGGCCAGCAGCACGTTACGCGCCCGGACCACCCGGGCGGCCCGATCCTCGGACAGCACCTTGGTGAGCCGCCTGGTGGCGCCCTCATGGACCGGCAAGGTGAGCAGGTAGCTGGGGGAGCGCTGCAGCATCGTCACGTGCTCGGCGTCGGCGGCCAACGCCGGAACCAGCGTCACCGCCGTCGCGCCGCTGCCGATCACCACCACCCGGCTGCCCGCATAGTCGAGGTCGGCCGGCCACGACTGCGGGTGGACGACCTGCCCGGCGAAGCTGCCCCGCCCGGGGAAGTCGACCTCGTAGCCGCTCGAATAGCGGTAGTAGCCGGTGCATACGTACAGAAATCTGCAGGTGTGTTCGTCGCCGGTTGTCGTCCGCAGGGTCCAGCGGGCCTCGGGGGTCGACCAGGAGGCGCTGACCACCCGCTGGCCGAAGCGGATCTTGGAGTCGATGCCGTGTTCGGCGGCGGTCGCCCGGATGTAGTCGAGGATGGTCGAGCCCTCGGCGATGGCCCGCGGCTGCTTCCACGGCCGGAACTGATAACCGAGGGTGAACATGTCGCTGTCCGAGCGCACTCCCGGATAGCGGAACAGATCCCAGGTGCCGCCGATCGCGTCCCGGGCCTCGAGGATCGCGTAACTGCGACCGGGGCACTCGGTCTGCAGGCGGTAGCCGGCGCCGATCCCGGACAGCCCGGCCCCGACGACGAGGACGTCCACGTTCTCGCTCATGCCGGTGATTATCGGGTGCCGCAGCGCCTCGTGGAAATCGGCGTCCCGTGCCGCGTGGGGAAGAACTCACCAGCACGGGAATCGAAGGTCGTCCAGTGCCGGCCGTCCTGGGAACCCGACAGGGTCCAGTTCCGAGGGTCGCGGTCATGGGCGTCGTTCGCCGAGGTCAGGACGTAGTGACGGACCACCACCGCCCGACGTAGGGTGAACTCCAGCCAGGCCTGGCCGGTGAAGTCGGCCAACCACTTGTCGCGGGAACGGTCCACGAGATTCCAGGCGATCTCGCCTGCGGCCCGATGCTCATCGCTCACCCGTACCTGGTGTATCAAGGCGGTGACCTCACGGGCGCCGCTGGGGACGGAAGCGTCCGCCTGCAGGACTACCGAGCCGGCGTTGCCGGCCGGATCGCGCCAGCTCACCCGCTCGACCGGGGCTCCGCCGTGGTCCACCAGCAGCGTCAGTTCCGCGGAGGCATGCCAACTGCTTCCCCTTCCCTGACTTTCCTCGGTACGGAATCGGTTCGGCAGCGGCTCGTGCGTGTGGGCGTCCGCATCTGGGAGGGAAGAACGCCAATCCAGAATTCCCCGGTACTCGGCGAGGGTGCCGTCGGCGGTGCGGTGGTGTCCGTAGAAGGACCCATCGCCGGCTGGAAGCCGATTGCGGCCTCCGCGCCGTCTCGTCCGCGCCAGGCGAGTTGGCCAAGCAGTGCGTGCTCGCCCCGGTCGAGATGGACGACCAGCCGGCCGGCTGTCCGCCACCACTCGGCGCCAGCCAATCGCCGCTCGGTATGGAAGGTGAAAACCGTTTCCGCTGCCGAGCTGGGCCCTCCAAGATTCAATTCCATGCCGTCCCTAACGCCGAAAATATCAGGCTTGTAGTTCTTCGGGCTGTTTGTCGGGGGTGGCTGCCGCCCTGGCGCGGCGGCGGCGGATGTGGCGCATGTGCAGCCAGAGGTAGCCGCCGACCAGCACCACGCCGCCGCCGATCGCCCACCACTGGTAGTGGTGGGCCTTGTCGATGATCGCCACCAGGTGCGTTCCGAAGAGGTACGCGATCGTTGTCCACCAGCCGACCCAGATGGCGGCCCCGATCGCGTTGTAGAGCAGGAAGGTCCGCCACGGCATCGCGGTCATCCCGGCCAGCACGCCGTTGAGCTGGCGTAATCCATCGATGAATCGGGCGACCAGGACGATCCGGTTGCCGCGGCGGGCGAAGAACTTCTCGGCCTTCTCGAAGCGTTCCGGGGTGATGAAGGCGTATTTGCCCCAGCGGTGCACGATGGCGCGGCCGCCGCGGACGCCGATCCAGTAGCCGACGTTGTCGCCGAGGACCGCCGCGATGAACGCCACCGCGGCGACCCCCCAGATGTTCAGCGTGCCCGCGCCGGCGTAGATCGCCGCCGCCACCATGATCGTCTGGCCCGGGGCGGGGACTCCGAAACTTTCCACGCCGATGAAGCCCGCTACGGCGAGATAGCCCCACCGATCGAGGATCGGGGCGACACCGTGCAGGAAGCCGGGTAGGTCGGCAGGAGGTGGCGGCATGACCCCATCACGGTATCCGGCGCGAGCTCGACGAAACGCACAGGTCCGTCAAGTCAGTTCTGCGGTGGGACGTCCGCTGCACCGGAACCCCAGGTCAGGCTGGGTTCCGTACCCAGCGTGTAGGTGAGCTTGCCGCCGGTGGTTACGAAATCGGCCGGCAACCAGCCCTTCGTGGTCAGTTTTCCGTCCACCCGCAGCTTCTGAACGTAGATCGCCTCCGCCGAGTCGCGCGGGGCGTCGATCGTCAGCCGCTTGCCGCCGGCCAGCCGGACCACCGCCCGGGGGAAGAGCGGGCTGGTCAGCGCCAGTTCCGAACGGCTCGGGACGGTCGGGTAGAGGCCCAGCGCGGAGAGCACGTACCAGGCCGACATCGTGCCCGCGTCGTCGTTGCCGGGGATGCCGCCGGTACCGTCGCTCCACTTGGTGCCGACGATCGCATGCACCGTCTCCTGGGTCTTGTACGCCGCTCCCAGGTAGTTGTAGAGATACGGCGTCTGGATGTCGGGCTCGTTGGTGGCGTCGAACCGGGTGCCGGTGGTGGCACTGAGGTCGAAGGTGCCGTCCGACTTGCGGAAGAACGCGTCAAGTCGTTGCACGGCGACGTCGTTGCCGCCCATCGCCCGGGCCAGCCCGACGACGTCGGAGTAGACCATCCAGGTGTACTGCGCGCTGCTGCCCTCGACGAAGCCGGTCCCGGTCGACGGGCTGAAGCCCGGCGCCCAGGTGCCGTCCGAGTACCTGTCGCGCATCCAGCCGACCGCCGAGCCGTCCGCCGGGGTCGGGGTGGGCACCGCGGGGTCGGCCAGCTCCACCTCGGCGAGCTGCACGATCGGCGCCCCGCCGTTGGCAACGACATTGAAGCGGTAGTGGAGGTACGCCTTCGGCTCGGTGACCGTGAAGGCCCTGGTCTCGCCCCGCCGCCCGAACACCTGGCCGGTCCGCGCGTCGACGACGTCCCAGTTCGTGCCGTCGTTGCTGCCGAGCAGTTCCCAGTCCTTCGGGTCCCGGGTGGGCTCGTCGTTACCCGAGGTCAGCGCATAGTCAGTGACCGTCTGCGGCTGCTTGAGCTGGGCCTGCACCCAGCCGGTCGGGGCGAAGGTGAGCCACTTGGTGCCCTTGTCGCCGTCGAACGCCTGCGCCTTGCCCTCGTACGGCGCGTTCTCGGCGCTGGCCGTGATCGTGGCGATCTGCTCGCGCAGGTTGTGCGCCAGTCCCGGGTCGGCCTTGGCGGCCGGGTCGTAGACGTTCGTCCAGTTGTGCGACCGGTTCAGGAAGGTCTGCTGCTTCGCGGTGTCGCCGAGCGCCCCGGCCAGCTGCGACAGGGCGTAGTCGGCGGCCGAGTCCTCAAGGGTCTCGGCGGCGCCGCCCCAGCAGTGGCAGTCGTCGGCGGGCACGTAGCCCAGCGTCAGGTACCTGTCGAGGGCGGGCCGCTGGCCGACGCACTCGACGTTGCAGCCCGCGTCGCTGGAGTCGTTGGCCGTCGGCACGGTCGCCGCGTGTACGAGCGAGTCGAAGGCGCCCCGCACGTCGAAGTCCCGCGCGCCGAAGGCGTACATGCCGGCCACCGCGGCGGCGGCCGGGTCGCCGGACATCACCGCGGTCTTGCCGTGTTCGAGCAGCCAGCGGTCCCACTCGCCGTCGCGCTGAGTGGCGTAGTTGAACAGCGACTGGGCGAAGTCACTGGCCATCCGCGGGTCCAGAATCGCGAGCAACTGCACCTGCGCCCGGTAGACGTCCCACCCGGAGAAGGTGCCGTACTGCGCCTGCTGCGCCCCCCTCACCGAGTACGCCTTGCCGTCGGCGCCCAGATACGTGCCGGTGACATCGCTGGTCAGGGTCGGTTCGAGCTGGGCGTGGTAGAGCGCGGTGTAGAAGGTCCGGTTCTGCGCGTCGGTGCCGCCGCCGACTGCGATCGTGGACAGCCGGGCCGTCCACAGGTCCCGGGCCCGCGCCGCGATCTGGTCGAAGCTCAGCGAGCCGCTCTCCGCCGCCAGGTTACTCTTCGCGCCGCCGGGGCTCACGTACGAGATCGCCACCCGCATGCCGACGCTGGTCGTGCCGGGCGCGAAGGTGACGTAGCCGCCCGAGCCCCTGCCCGCGTTCGGCCGGCCGGTGCCGCTGTAACCGCTGCCGCCGGTCGCGTCGGTCGTGCCCGGGCTGAGCGTCGTGTCCTTCCAGGTGCCGGTCGCCGCGAACGGCTGATCGAGCACGGCCACGAAGTGCAGCTTGTAGTAGGCGTGGCTGTTGTCGGTGCTCTGCGGCCCGCAGAAGTTCCCGGCGCTCACCCAGCCGGACACCGTACGGGTCGCCGGGTCGATGTGGACGCTCGCGTCCGCGCTGCCGGTCTCCGACAGCGACGTGCGAAAGAGCAGGCTGGCGGTCTTGTCGGCCGGGAAGGTGAACCTGCCGGAGCCGGTACGCGGGGTCGCGGTCAGCTCGGCGCCCGCGCCGCTGTCCAGCCCGACCTTGTAGTAGCCCGGTTTCGCGACCTCGTTCGCGTGCGTGAAGCTGCTGGCGAAGACAGCGTCGGTGGCGTCCGCGGTCGGGGCGGTGGCGATGTCGCCGACCTGCGGCATGACCGGGATGTCGCCGTTGGCGCCGGAGCAGCCGACCCCACTGAGGTGGGTCAGGCTGAAGCCGCGGATCTTGGTGGCCGTGTACTGGTAGCCGCCGGGGGCCGGTGTCGAGATCTGGTTGTCGCGCGAGGTCTGCGGGCTCCACGCCAGCATCCCGAAGGGGGTCACCGCGCCGGGGTAGGTGTTGCCCAGGTTGGTCGAGCCGATCAGCGGGTCCACGTACGACACCGGGTCGCTGACCAGGGGTGGCGGGGCGGCCTGGGCTGCGGCGGCGCCGAACGGAACGGTCAGGGCCACACCCGCGAGCGCTGCGGCAAGACGGAAACCGAACACGTGCGTCCCCCTGGTATGACATCGATGTCAGACAATTCCAGGGGGCCAGAATGTATCGACCTGATCCGATGTGTCAACCCGTCGGCGGCTCCTGGGTCAGGTGCGGCAGCCGGTGTCCTGATGACCAGCGTGTTCGGGGCAGAACTGTCAGTGCATCGAGTGTGATTGGTTTTCGGCGGGGCTGGGTATCAGGTGTTCGCGCTCGGACCCTCCGACGTTGAATGGAGCAGATCATGCTTGTCCTGGGTCTCATCCTGCTACTGCTGGGCATCTTCCTGCACGTTTCGATCCTCTACACGATCGGCATCATCCTGCTGGTCATCGGGGCGGTCCTGTGGATCCTGGGCGCCATCGGCCGTCCGGTCGGTGGGCGAAAAGTCTGGTACTAAGCCTTTTCCGTCGCCCCCACACACCACCTGGCAAGGCGCCCGCCACGCTGCGGGCGCCTCTCCGCGGGTGCTGCTCAGACGTCCAGCACCGCGTATCAGACGTCCAGCACCGCGTACGAATGTGCCGGTAGCCGGGCGCTGGCCGCAGCCGTGCCGGGCGCGGTCAGCTCGGCCGTGCCACTGAGGACGGTCCGGCCGGCGGGAGCGGGAACGCCGGCGGGCTCGCCGGCCACGTTCAGCACCAGCAGCAGCCGGGAGGTGCCGTCGGACAGTTCGAGGGTCACCTGCTCGTTGGTCACGTGCCGCGTCGTGCTCCGCGCGCCGTGCAGCCACGGGTGCCGCCGGCGCAGCCCGATCACGTCTTGGTGCAGGCGGTAGGTGGGCCAGCCGTAGGGCGCCAGCCCGGCCGGCTTCGCCGGGAACTCCGGCCGGACCACGTCGTCGCCACCGGCCCGGTCCTCCTTCACCCCACGGAACGCCTGTTCGTCGCCGTAGTACACCGACGGGGTGCCGCCGAGCACGCACAACAGCGCCAGGGCCAGCGGCAGGTCCCGCTCGTCGGTCAGCTTGCTGGCGATCCGGGTCACGTCGTGATTGCCGAGGAACGTCTGCGGCACGAACGTCTCCAGGAACGTGTTGTGTCGCTCCAGCGCCCAGGTCAGCTCGAAGAAGTTCGCCGAGTTGAGCGCGGACCAGATCGCCTTCCACAGCTCGTACTGGGTTACGGAGTCGACACCGGAGGTGGTGACGAAACCCGCGTAGTCGCCGTGGATCACCTCGCCGACGACGTAGGCCTCCGGATAGGCGGCCCGTACCGGCGCGAGCACCTTGGCCCAGAATCCGGTGGGCACCGCGTACGCCGCGTCGAGCCGCCACCCGTCGGCGCCACGTGCCAGCCAGTGGGTGAGGACATCGGTCACGTACCGCGCGACCGCCGGCTCCCGGTGGTTGAGCGCGACCAGCGAATCGTGTCCCTCGAAACTCTCGTACGCCGGCTCGACTCCGGGCTGCCACCCGCCGGCCGGCCAGGTCAGCCGGAACCAGGACGCGGTCGGCGCCGCCGGCCCCTGCTCCAGCACCGCCCGGAACGCCGGATGTCCCCGGCCGACGTGGTTGAACACGCCGTCGAGCAGCACCCGCAGGCCGCGGTCGTGCGCGGCGGCGATCAGCGCGTCGACAGCGCCCTCGTCGCCGAGGCGCGGGTCGATCCGGAAGTGGTCGATCGTGTCGTAGCCGTGCGTCTCGGCGGCGAAGACCGGCCCGAGCAGCAGGCCGGACGCGCCGAGCTCGACGGCGTAGTCCAGCCAGCCCGCCAGCCGGCTCAGCCGGTGTTGCTCGGCCGGCGGCCCCGGCTGCGGCCACGCGCCGGTGAACCCGAGGGGATAGACCTGCCACCACACGGCGTGCCTGACCCAGTCGGCCTCTGCCACCCGCCCCGCCTCCTTCGTCCGACGTCCGCGTGCGACCTTAAGCCTTCCCGCCCCCAACCGCCCGGCCGGTGGCGGACGTCGGAGCGGTCAGCGTGTGTTCGGGCTGGCCTTCGCTGTCGGCTCGACCGGCCGGACGGTCGGGCTGACCGCCGGCCGAACACTGACGGTAACGGTCGGCTTGGCCGTGGGCTCGGTCGGCTTGATCGTGGGCACGGTCGGCTTGGCCGTGGGCTCGGTCGGCTTGATCGTGGGCTCGGTCGGCTTGGCCGTGGGCTCGGTCGGCTTGGCCGTGGGCTCGGTCGGCTTGGCCGTGGGCTCGGTCGGCTTGATCGTGGGCTCGGTCGGCTTGATCGTGGGCTCGGTCGGCTTGACCCTCGTCGCCTCGATCCGGTTGACGACTTGGCCGGTGGCCGAGTCGGCGGTGCCGAGGCTAACGGTGGCGTTGACCGGCACGGCGGCCAGGGCGACCGTCGCGCCGTCCAGGGTGATCCTGGCATCGGCGGTGACCGGCCAGGTCCGGGTACCGGTGGCGACCTTCACGCTGACCGTGCGGGCCTTGGCGTCCACGGCGACGACGGCGCCACCGAGCACCCCAGGCTGGACGGCCGGCGCCGGCGGGCTGGGCACCCCAGGCTGGACGGCCGGCGCCGGCGGGCTGGTCGGTGTCGGCTTGGCAGTCGGTGTCGGCGGGATGACCGTCGCCGCAATGGTCAGCGGTGCGCCGTCGCCGGCCCGGCTGAGCTGCACCGGGACGTTGACCGGCAGGGCGGCCAGGGTGGCCGGCACACCGTTGACCAGGATCTTGGTGGTGCCGGTCACCGTGAAGGTGAGGGCGGTGTCCCGGCCGTTGAGCGACACCATGGCGGTGACCGTGCCGGCCTTGGGGTCGACGGCGGTGATCCGGCCGCTGAGCTGCATCCCGGAGCTCGGTGACGTCGTCGGGCTCGGGGTCGTCACCGGTTGGGTAGCCGGGGGGTTCGTGCGGGGCGTGGTTTCCGCCGCGTGGGCGGTGCCGGTGAGCAGCGCCGCAACGGCGATCCCGGCGACGGCGGAGAGGACGGCGGCGGTCAGACGGCGTTGGCGCATGGTGATTGCTCCATCACTATTGGTGTCGGGAGACCTCACCATCGACCCGCTCGCACCGGAGCTGAAACATTTCTGACCGCCCGCGTCTGCTACCGCGTCCCGCACTTCGCCAACCACGCGAAGAACTGGTCCGAGGCGACCGTCGGCCTGCGGCCAGCCGGGCCGGATCACCCCGGAACAGCGGAAAGCCGGCCCGAACCGGGCCGGCTTTCCGAAGGTGCGAAGGATCAGACTGTCACAGCGTGTCGCCGGCGAGCTGGCTGCGCAGCTTGGTGAGCGCCTTGGTCAGCAGTCGGGAGACGTGCATCTGGGAGATGCCGATCTCGTCCGCGATCTGCGACTGGGTCAGGTTGCCGTAGAAGCGCAGGGTGAGGATCTTCTGCTCGCGCTCGTCGAGCATCGCCAGCGCCGGGCCCAGGGCGACCCGGGTCTCCGCCAGCTCGAACTCGTGGTCCTCGCCACCGAGGGTGTCACCCAGCTCGGTCGTGCCGTCCGCGCTGATCGGGGTCGACAGCGAGGTGGCGTTGTAGGCGCGGGCGCCCTCCAGGCCTTCCAGTACCTCTTCCTCGGTGACGTCGAGGTGGGTGGCGATGTCGGTGACTGTCGGGGAGCGGCCGAGCGTGTGGGTTAGCGTCGAGTTGGCCTCGGTGATCGCCAGGCGCAGCTCCTGCAGGCGGCGGGGCACCCGGATCGACCAGGTGCGGTCCCGGAAGTGGCGCTTGATCTCCCCGATGATGGTCGGGATCGCGTAGCCGGCGAAGTCGACGCCACGCTCGGGGTCGAACTTGTCGACCGCTTTGATCAGGCCTACGTTGGCGGTCTGGATCAGGTCGTCGGTGGGCTCGCCGCGACCCGAGTAGCGGTGCGCGAGGTGCCGGGCGAGCGGCAGCCAGGCCTCGATCGCCCGGTCGCGCATGGCCGGGCGGGAGGGGTGGCCGACTGGCATGGCGGCCATCGCGGCGAGCAGGTCGGCGGCGGTGTCCGTCGAGGAGGTCGCTCCGACGGAAGTGGTCCGGGTCGGCGAGACGGTGACGGTCATGTGCTGGTCCTTCCCTCGGCACCTGCCCGGAGAGCCGGCTCGGCGGTTTCGCCGGGCCCGGGTTGGGCAAGGTGTCTAGCAGTACGAGTTCAACGGGGGTCGTGCATCCCGCCGACCTCAAACGTTCCTGGCCGTTCGGTTATGCATAACCTAACCGAGCGGCCACCCGTTGACTAGCCGAAAGTATGAGTCACTTCAAGTGATCTTATAATTACTCCGGTCGGCCGCAACCGCGCTCCACCGGCGGCTCAGTCCTCGTCCTCGCGCTGCTTCTCGTCGCGCTTCTTCTCCTCACGGTCGAGGGCCAGGTCCAGCGCGAGCACGCTGCAGATGATCAGCAGCGGGTCCACCCCGGCGGAGATCTGCACCGCGTACGTGTCCCGGAGGGTCAGCCAACGCTTCGAGACGGATGCCACCTCGTCGCCGCCCAGCTCGATCGTGTACTCGTGATCGAGCAGGTCGCCGCGCATCTCCAGATCGTCCGGCCCGGGCACATCGATGGTGAACTTCTCCCGGAACGGGGTGAACAGTTTCTTCTTCACCTCGGCGGCCGTCTCGCCCCCGATCCGGATCTCGTACGTGGGCCGCAGCGCGATCAGATGCCGGTGCACCGAGGCCAGTTCCGCGCCGTGCGGATCCTCGACGACCACCTTGTCGCGCAGGCTGAGAACCTTTCCGTCCACGTGGAACACCTTGGTGCCGTGCTCGTCCGTGACGTCGAAGTCGTCGCCGATGCTGAAGAACTTCTGCTTGATGACATACATGCGGTCGATTCTCCGTCGCGGACGGCGCTCCCGCCCGGCGGGGCTCGCCGGGCGGGAGGCTGTTCAGACAGGGACGCTGGCGAAGACCTTTCCGTTGGTGTTGACCACGCGGACCGAGGCGACCTGGGCCGGGTCCATCAGCGCGCTTCCGTTCAGAGTGGTGCCCTTGGTCGCGGCTGCGGGTGAGACCAGCCAGCTGCCGGCGAGGATCGCCTTGCCGTTGCGGCCGACCACCTCCAGCCGGCATTTCTCGCCCGCCGGGATGGCGGCCACGGTCGCGTTCACCCGCACCCAGCCGGCGGCCGGCAGCACGGCCACGCTCATCCGGGCGCCGGTCCGGGCGTCGACCGTCGACCCGGTCCGGGTGCCCGGCGGGTTTGCCGGGGCCGAAGCGGTGGGCAGGGCGACGGGTTGGTCGGGTGCCGTGACCCGCCCGACGGCCGCGCCGCCGCCGATCGCGACGACCAGGGCGACCGCCGCCGCCGAGGTCAGCATCATCGTCCGCCGATGACGCCTCCCGACTGTCTCGTTGCGGACCTGCCGCAGCGTGCGCTGCAGCAGCAGATCCCCGCCTTCCGGCGGACCGTCCAGCAGCATCTCCGGGGGGACGCCGGCCAGCGCGTCGCCCCAGTCGCCGAGGGAATCCACCTCGGTGCGGCACTCGACGCAGCCGGACAGATGCTCCTCGGCCGTCGCGCGTTCCTCGGGCGTCAGGGCGTCCAGGACGTAGCCGGGGATGTCGACGTGGTCATCGACGGAGTTCATGCGCTTCGCTCCCTTCGGCCGGGGCCCTGCGGGTGAGACTCGCGTAATGTCCGGAGCGCGTAGTACGAGCGTGACTTGACCGTTCCGGGCGGGATACCCAGGACTTTTGCGGCCTCCGTCACTGTACTTCCGTGCAGGTAGATCTGCTCCAGCACTTCGCGGTGCTCGGCCGAAAGGGTGCTCAGCGCGTCGACCACCACCATCGAGTTGACCACCTGGTCGGCGTGGTCGTCCACGATCGCGACTTCGATCGGCCCCTCGGCGACCTCGGGAGGCCGGGCTTTGCGGGCCCGGATCTGGTCGGTGACGATGTTGCGGACCACCGTCAGCAGCCAGCCGCGCACCGAGCCCTTGCCGTTGACCAGGCTGTCCGCGTGCCGCCAGGCGCGCAGCAGCGCCTCCTGGACGACGTCCTCGGCGGCCGAGCGGTCCCGGGTCAGCGAGGTGGCGTAGGCGAGCATGGCTCGTCCGTGTTCGTTGAACAGTGAGCGGACCAGTGCTTCATCTGCTACCTCCCGGCGCGGTTGGAACCTCGGTAAAGCCATCGTCTCCACCCCCGGGTCCATACATAGACCTCAGTAGTGTGCCAGTGGCTGATCAGGAGTACGGACCGGCCGCCCCCTGGGATCAATGCATCACCCACACGCACGTACCCGGACATTGGTTCAGGCCTCCGGTGAACCGCCCCGCCCGGCCCTCCGTGTGGTGGTCAGGCCCGGATCCCGCCGGGCCGGGATCCGGGAGGAAGTCAGTCATGCGCACGCGTGGGACGCTTGGAAATGTCGTGATCATGCTGGCCGCCGTCGCGGCGGTGAGCGCCTGCGGCACGCAGCCCGGCGCGGTGGTCTTCGACCCCGTCGGCGCGACCGCTCGGCCACAGGCCTCCCAGGGCCTCGGCTCGGCGCAGCCCGAAGTCCCGCCGAAGCAGGTGCCGGTACCGGAACCGACGGTGGCGAAGACCCAGAAGTGGGTGAAGATCTACAGCGGCCCGGGGACGAAGCTCGTTGCGCCGACGTCGATCCGGACCGGCAGCCACAACGTCGAGCTGAACGCCACCCCGTCGACCCAGTTCGGTACCTATGTCAGCGACGGCGCCGGCCGGACGCTCTACCGCTTCGACAAGGACTCGGCCAAGCCGCCGGAGTCGACCTGCGAAGGCGACTGCGCGAAGACCTGGCCGCCGCTGCTGATCAAGTCCCCGGGCAAGATCTTCCCCAAGGGCGTCAACCCCAAGATCCTCGGCTACGTCGAGCGCACCGACGGCCACTGCCAGGTCACGATCAACGGCTGGCCGGTCTACTACTTCTCCGGCGACAAGGCGCCCGGCGACGTCCGGGGCCAGGGCCTGGGCAGGGTCTGGTTCGCGGTCACGCCGACGGGCGGCAAGACCCATAACCTCCTGGACGGCAAGTGAAAGACGCGCTTATCCACGGACTCGACGTCCGTGGATAAGCGCGTACCGCTCAGCTCACCAGCCGACGGCGATCAACAGCCACTGCGGGTTGCCGTGCGAGACGAACGAGGACTGCCCCGCCACGTCGTCGTACGGGAAGCCGTAGGCGAGCTTGTTGATGGCGTGGTCGTGCCAGAACTTCGCGTAGTAGTTCGCCGGGGGGGCCCGGTAGTAGTTGCTCACCGTCTCCCACTGCGACTGCGGCAGGTCGGCGGTGTGCCGGTTCAACGCCGCGCACTGCCGCGCCTGGGTGGCCAGCACCGCGGCACAGCCGAAGATGTCGCTGGTGGCCGCGTTGATGCCGACCGAGCTCGCGTACGACGACAGGTAGTTCTGGTACTGCCCGCCGGAGCGGAAGGCGGCGTCGTTGCCCGGGGACAGGATCCGGTACGGCGCGGTGGCCGTCGTGAGGTGCTTGAACTCCGTCGGCACCTCGTTGGAGAACTTCTGGAAGGTCGCCGCCCGGTCCTCGGCGAAGGTGGCCTGATCCTCGCCGACCTGTACGTCGTTGCCGTCGTGCGAGTGCAGCCGCATCGCCAGCTTGAGCCCGAACGCGTCGACCCGGGTGGTGTTGCCGTTGAAGACGGCCGGCCCGATGGTGAACTCGATGAAGTCGAAGTACTGGCTGTTCGGCGAGCCGAGGTAGAAGTACATCCGGCCGGCCGA
>JAVHVY010000335.1:0-2510 GCA_032160305.1 Actinoplanes sp. | reverse complement strand
ACGGCCAGCGTTGCGACTGTGCTGGTGGATGCCGGACCGCCGCTCGCCGAGCGGCAACGGCGGCAGGGGCGAGAGCCGGACACAAGGCCACCGGGTTCCCGGGGGCGATGGGGGTGGCGCGGCGGTGGCCGATACGGTCGACCTGAGCGGGGTGTGGACTGCGGCGACGGACGAGCTGGCTGACGAGATCGTGTCGGCCCAGCAGCGCGCGTACCTGCGGCTCACTCGCCTGCGCGCCATCGTCGAGGACACCGCGCTGCTCTCCGTTCCGGACGCGTTCACCCGTGACGTGATCGAGTCGCGACTGCGCCCGGCGATAACGGACGCCCTGTCCCGGCGGTTGGGGCGGCCGATCCAGGTCGCGGTCACCGTGCGCCCGCCCGAGGACGGATCCGGTCGCCCGGGCACGGTCTACGGTGCGATGCCGGACTCCGACGGTTACGGAACGGCCGATCCCGAACCCGCCGGCCAGGCGCACCACTACGCCACCGACGACCGCGACTACGGCAGCGGCCAGCGCCTCTACCCGCCCGAGCAACAGAGCTACGGCCGCCCGGTCTACGCCCAGGACAACTACCCAGCCCAGGACAACTACCCAGCCCAGGACAACTACCCAGCCCAGGACGGCTACCCAGCCCAGGACGGCTACCCAGCCCAGGACGGCTACCCGGCCCAGGACGGCTACGCTCAAGGCCCGACCGGCTCGGCGCAGCACTCGTCGCCGCCGGCGTACCAGCAGCAGCGACCCGTGCCAGCCGCCCGGGACGGCGGCCAGGAGGCGCTCTTCGCCACACCCGTCCCGGCACCGATCACCGCGCCGCCCGCCCCGCCGGCGGGCCGCCCCGAGTCGGAGCGCCGCGACGGCCCGCCCCGCCAGGTCCCGCACCACACCGAGGCGCCGAACGAGTCGGCCGGCCGGCGGATCGCCACCGACCAGTCCCAGCTGCGCGACAACCAGCGCCGCGACGACCGCTCGCCGATGGGCGAACGGCGCGAGGACACCCTGCGGATCTCGCCGCACGGCGACAACGGTCCCGGCCGCGCGCAGAACGACCGTGGCCCGGCCAGCAACCCGCGCCCGGGCGGCAACGACGGCAACCGGCTGAACCCGAAGTACATGTTCGAGACGTTCGTCATCGGCTCGTCGAACCGTTTCGCCCACGCGGCCAGCGTCGCCGTCGCCGAGTCCCCGGCGAAGGCCTACAACCCGCTGTTCATCTACGGCAGCTCCGGGCTGGGCAAGACACACCTGTTGCACGCGATCGGCCACTACGCCACGACGCTCGGGCACGCCCGCAGCGTCCGCTACGTGTCCACCGAGGAATTCACCAACGACTTCATCAACTCACTGCGCGACGACAAGACGCAGGCCTTCCAGCGCCGCTACCGCGATCTCGACATCCTGCTGATCGACGACATCCAGTTCCTGGAAAATCGCGAGCGTACGCAGGAGGAGTTCTTCCACACCTTCAACACGCTGCACAACGCGAACAAGCAGATCGTGATCAGCTCAGACCGCTCGCCGCGGCAGTTGGCCACGCTCGAGGACCGGATGCGCACCCGCTTCGAGTGGGGCCTGCTCGCCGACATCCAGCCGCCCGACCTCGAGACCCGCATCGCGATCCTGCAGAAAAAGGCCGCCCAGGAGCGGATGTACGCCCCCGACGACGTGCTCGAGTTCATCGCCAGCCGGGTCTCCAACTCGATCCGCGAGCTCGAAGGCGCGCTCATCCGGGTCACCGCCTTCGCCAGCCTGACCCGCAGCTCGGTGCAGCTCTCGCTGGCCGAGGAGGTACTGCGCGACTTCATGCCCGACGGTGCCGGACCGGAGATCACCGCCGACCAGATCATGGTGTCCACCGCTGACTACTTCGGCGTCAGCCTGGAGGATCTGCGCGGCCACTCCCGCAACCGGGTGCTGGTCAACGCCCGCCAGGTCGCCATGTACCTGTGCCGCGAGCTGACCGATCTGTCACTGCCCCGGATCGGGCAGGCCTTCGGCGGCCGCGATCACACCACGGTCATGCACGCCGACCGCAAGATCCGCCAGCACATGGCCGAGCGGCGCTCGCTCTACAACCAGATCGCCGAGCTGACGAACCGGATCAAGCAGAACACCTGAGCCCGGCTGATCGACGCGACCCGGCCGCTGCGGCCGGGTCGCTTCTCGTCGCGTACAAGAAATAAGGCCTTTTCCGCTACGCCCGGCGGGCAGCCGACCGCAGCGGGCCCGCTCGACGCTGCCGCCGGCCGGGCAGTGCTCGGACCGCCCGGCGGTCCGCTGCCGGGCTGAGCTGCCGGGCTGAGCTGCCGGGTCGAGCTGCCGGGTCGAGCTGAGCTGCCGGGTCAAGCCGTCGGGTCGAGCTGAGCTGCCGGGTCGAGCTGATCCACAGCCCGCTTGTCAACGGTGCGACGGAACGGTTGCGTGCCAACGTTATCCACACTAATCCACAGGGTCTGCACAGGCTTTGTCCCCAGTCGGTGGACAACGCTTCGCCGGTCTCCCCACA
>JAVHVY010000322.1:0-3122 GCA_032160305.1 Actinoplanes sp. | reverse complement strand
ACCGGCAGCGCCAGGAACGACGACCGCAACTCGCGGCGGGCGTGCCAGCCGCAACGGTCGTACCTGATGGTGGCCCGGAGCACGGCGACTCCGGCACGGTCGTAGTCCGGGGTGACCCGGATCGCGGCGTAGTCCACCTCGCCGGCGCGCAGCGAGTCGTCGCGGCTGAAGGACGTGAACCGTCGATGGCCTGGATAGTCGATGTCGATCCGGCGGCCCCCGTCGACCGTGATCCGGACGTCACAGACGCGCCGGTCGGTGCGCCACCCGAGGGTGACCCAGGAACTCGTCCCCGCCTGCACCGCGCGCAGCCAGGTCGAGACCGGCCGGGGGCCTGGTCCCGCCGCGGCTGCAGGGGACGCAAAGCCGACCGTCGCCATGCCCAAGGCAGCCACAGAAGCAGCCATGAACGATCCGATTTGCCGACTCTTGTTCATCCCATTTCCTCCGTTACTAGGAAGTTCCGATCACGTCTGGAGTGACCGACGGAGGGAGACTATGGGACCCCTTGTCTGAATCAGCGTATTTATAGCGTTCCGAGGCGTTTTATATTTTCTTGTACATAATGTTTAGACCCACTCGTCCGTTCGGACGATGCTCGAACGCTCGCCGAACCGTGTCGATCACCTCAACTTCCAGGTCCGCGGCTGAGCACCGCGTCGGCGGTACCCGAACACGTTGATACATGTCTCTTCCTCTACCCAATCGTGTCCGCAGCCGGTATCCAGAGCAGGTCGGCAGTCCTATGCTTGCTGCACCGCAAACATGAGGGAGAACAGTGCGCCGTCTGGAGATCCTCGTTGTCGACGACGACGACGCCGATGCGTTGATGATCTCCGAAGCGCTGGAGACCACCGACACGGACACCACGGTGCGCCGGGTGGCCGACGGCCGGGAGGCGCTCGACTATCTGCGTCGGGTCGGCACGTTCGCCGAGGCGAACCGCCCCGATCTGATCCTGCTCGACCTCAACATGCCCCGGATGGACGGGCGCGAGACGCTCGAGGCGATCAAGACCGACGATGAGCTCAAAGCCATCCCGGTGGTCATCCTGACCACCTCCGGCGCGACCCCGGACATCGTGGCGAGCTACCAGCACCGCGCGAACGCGTACGTGACCAAGCCGTTCGGCCTGGACGAATTCGAGGCGACCGTACGCCAGATCGACAAGTTCTACCGCGAGGTCGCCGTCCTGCCTCTGCCGGAGTAATCCGGGCGCCGCCGGGCCGTTCGGCGCGCTGAGTCTGGGCCATGCCGGTTGTCTGCGCCGAACGGTCTCCGGACGGCACCCGGCCGCTGGCGAGGATTCGATCGCCAATGTGCGTGAAAGTCCTACTTCCAGGAAAGTTCGACCGACACCGGATGGTCCAGATGACTTGCGGAAAGTGCTCGCCAAGTGCTTACTGTAAACAACATTAAACGGTGGGCATCAATAGATGCCGGGAGCGTGAAGCATGCGCGTAGGAAAACTCGCCGTCGTCGCCACAGCCTTACTCGGAGCCGGACTGCTTGCCGTGGTCGCCACCAACGGCAGGGCCAGTGCGGCCACCTCGGGCGGGGCAAAAATCGCCTATTATGACCAGTGGAGCATCTACGGCAATGCGTACTATCCGAAGAATCTCGACACGTCGGGCGTGGCCGGCAAACTCGATTACCTGATCTACGATTTCGAGAACATCGATCCGGTCAATCTGACCTGTTTCGCGGCGACCAAGGCCTCCGACTCCAGCAACGAGAGCAACCCGAACGCCGGCGACGGCGCGGGCGACTCCTATGCGGACTACCAGAAGACCTTCGACGCCTCGACCAGCGTCAGCGGCGTGGCGGACACCTGGAACCAGCCGCTGGTCGGCATCTTCAACCAGCTCAAGCAGCTGAAGGCGAGGCACCCGAATCTGAAGATCCTGCTGTCGCTCGGCGGCTGGACCTACTCGAAGTACTTCTCCGACGCCGCCGCCAGCAGCGCGAGCCGGCAGAAGTTCGTCTCGTCCTGTGTGGACATGTACCTCAAGGGCAACCTGCCGGTGCAGGGCGGTTTCGGCGGCACCGGGGCGGCAGCCGGCATCTTCGACGGCTTCGACGTCGACTGGGAGTTTCCGGGCGTGCTCGGCCACACCGGCAACCATTTCGGCCCGAACGACAAGGCGAACTTCACGGCCCTGATGGCCGAGTTCCGCAACCAGCTCAACGCCTTCACTTCCGCGAACGGCGGCCGGAAGATGTACCTGAGCGCCGCGGTGCCGGCCGGCCAGGACAAGATCGCGCAGATCGAGACGAACCGGATCGCCGCTTATCTCGACGTCGCGAACGTGATGACCTACGACATGCACGGCGCGTTCGAGCCGACCAGGACCAACAACCAGTCGCCGGTCTACCAGTCCCCGACCGATCCGTCGGCGAACATCCCGCCGGGCAATCAGAAGTACGCGGTCGACAATGCGATAACCGCCTGGACCACAGGCTCCTCCGCCTACGGGATTCCCGGCGGTTTCCCGGCGAGCAAACTGACGATGGGCATCCCGTTCTACTACCGCGGCTGGAGTGGTGTCCCGGCCGGATCGCGGCACGGGCTCTACCAGAGCGCGACCGGTCCGTCCGCCGCCCGCGGAATCAGTCAGGTCGCCGGAGTCGCCTACTACAAGGAACTCACCGGGATCGTCGACAACGCCTCGACGACCTACTGGGACGACGCCTCGCAGAGCGCCTATTTCTACACCGGTAACGAGTTCTGGACCGGCGAGAACGCGCAGTCGATCAAAGCCAAGATCGACTATATGCACTGCAAGGGAATGGGCGGCGCGATGATGTTCTCGCTGCTCGACCTGGACCCGGCCACGACCCTGTTCAACACCACGGTCACCGCCGTGAACGCGGCCGCCCCGTCCACCTGCGGCACCCCGACCACTCCACCCACGACTCCCCCGACCACCCCGCCCACGACTCCACCCACCACCCCGCCGACGACTCCACCCACCACACCGCCTGCTGGGTGCACGGCGCCCGCATGGAGTTCCACCACCGTCTACGTCGGCGGCAACCAGGTCTCCTACAACGGTCACCTCTACCAGGCGAAGTGGTGGACGCAGGGCGAGACGCCCGGTGTCGCGGATGTCTGGGCCGAC
>JAVHVY010000312.1:0-7455 GCA_032160305.1 Actinoplanes sp. | reverse complement strand
CGAGAAGTTCGACTACACCAAGGGCTACAAGTTCTCCACCTACGCCACCTGGTGGATCCGCCAGGCGATCACCCGCGCCATGGCCGACCAGGCCCGCACCATCCGCATCCCGGTACACATGGTCGAGGTCATCAACAAGCTCGGCCGCATACAGCGTGAGCTGCTCCAGGATCTGGGCCGCGAGCCCACTCCGGAAGAGCTGGCCAAGGAAATGGACATCACGCCGGAAAAGGTGCTGGAGATCCAGCAGTACGCGCGTGAGCCGATCTCCCTGGACCAGACGATCGGCGACGAGGGCGACAGCCAGCTCGGTGACTTCATCGAGGACTCGGAGGCGGTCGTCGCGGTCGACGCGGTGTCCTTCTCGCTGCTGCAGGACCAGCTCCAGCAGGTGCTGCAGACGCTCTCCGAGCGCGAGGCGGGGGTGGTCCGGCTACGTTTCGGCCTGACCGACGGCCAGCCGCGCACGCTGGACGAGATCGGCCAGGTGTACGGGGTGACCCGCGAGCGGATCCGGCAGATCGAGTCGAAGACGATGTCGAAGCTGCGTCACCCGTCGCGGTCGCAGGTTCTTCGTGACTACCTGGACTAAACCCTCTAGTCAACAATCAGTGCCTGAATGATCACCACCCGTACATCGCCGGGTGGCGATCATGCCGTTGTGCAGAAGTGATCGTTGACGTGGCACCCTTGGAGCACGGCACACTTAGTCCAACCACGTGTGACTTGGGTCCCCCCGGGGCACTCTGGGAAGGCTGCAACGGTCCAGGATGTTGCACGATGTGTCAGCAGCAGTAGCCGAGGAAAATGTTCATCGGTGACGACCCAGAGGAGGAAGGCGATGACCCCGACTCTCACGCCGCCGGCGGGAACGGTGGCAGGCCCAGCAGCCGATGAACGGTGCGACCGCTGCAGTGCAGCAGGGAAGCTCCGTTTGACGTTGGCTGGTGGCAGTGAGCTGGTGTTCTGCGGACACCACGCCAACCGGTATGCCGAGGACCTGGTCAAGATCACGGTCCAGTACAAGGCTGACCCGGAGTTCACCTGGCGCGGTGCCGACATGATGTCTAACTCCAACTAAAACCCCCGACTTCACATCAAACAGGGCGCCCACGGTGCGGGGCGCCCTGTTGTCTGGCCGAGATGATCTTCACCCGTGCGGGTGACTACATCGTCTGGATCGTGGCGATCCGCTCCTCGAGCTGCTCGATCGTCGCCTGGGCGCTCGGCGGGCCGCCGCACAGCCGGCGCAGCTCGGCATGGATCTTGCCGTGCGGCAGATTCGTCCGGTGGTGGTGGCCGGCCACCAGAGCGTTCAGCTGGCGGCGCAGCGCGTTGCGGCGCTCCCCCGCCGACATCGACACCGCCGACATGGACACCGGAGCGTCCCGCTGGGCCGGAACCGGCTCAGACGCCTTCTGCCGCTTCTGAGCGGCCAACTGCTGGGTCTGTCGCTTGTTGAGCAGAACGGCCACCTGGTCGGCGCTCAGCAGGCCGGGAAGGCCCAGATACTCCTCCTCCTCGGCTGTCCCGGTGCGGGCGCCCGTGCCGAACGACGCGCCGTCGAAAATCACCTGGTCCAACTCGGCCGTCGCGGAGAGCGCCTCGAATGCCTTCTCCAGGTCGCCTTCCGCACTCTCCTCGCGCTGGGCTCGTTCGAGCAGGTCGTCGTCGAGGCCGTCGGGGTCCTTCGGGGCGCCGAGGATGTGGTCGCGCTGGGCCTCCATCTCGCTGGCCAGCCCGAGCAGGTGCGGCACGCTGGGCAGGAAGACCGTCGCCGTCTCCCCTTCGCGGCGGGCCCGGACGAAGCGGCCGATCGCCTGGGCGAAATACAGCGGGGTGGACGCGCTGGTCGCATAGACCCCGACGGCGAGGCGGGGGATGTCGACGCCCTCGGAGACCATCCGGACGGCGACCATCCAGCGATCCTCGGAGTGCGCGAAGGTGGCGATCCGCGCCGAAGCGCCCTGATCGTCGGAGACCACCACAACGGCCTTCTCGCCGGTGATCGCCGCCAGCAACGTCGCATACGCCCGGGCGGTCAGCTGGTCGCTCGCGATGACCAGGCCGCCGGCGTCGGTCATGCCGTGCGAGCGCAGCCGGGACAGCCGGGCGTCGGCCGCGCGCAGCACCTGGGGCATCCAGTCGCCGCGGTGGTCCAGCGCCGTCCGCCAGGCCTGGGCGACCAGATCCTTGGTCATCGGCTCGCCGAGCCGGGCCGCCAGTTCGTCACCGGCCCGGGTGCGCCACCGGGTCTCCCCCGAGTACGCCATGAAGAGCACCGGCCTTACGACGCCGTCCCTGAGCGCGTCGGCGTAGCCGTACGTCGAGTCGGAGCGGGAGCGTTGCAGGCCGTCCTGACCCCGCTCGTACGCCACGAAGGGGATCGGGTTGTCGTCCGAACGGAACGGGGTCCCGGTCAGCATCAGCCGGCGCGCGGCCGGGTCGAAGGCGTTCTTGACCCCGTCGCCCCAGGTACGGGAGTCGCCCGCGTGGTGGATCTCGTCCAGGATCACGAAGGTGCTGCGGGTCATCGTGCGCCGCCGGTGCACCGCCGGCGCCATGCCGACCTGGGCGTAGGTCAGGACGGCCCCGTGGAAATCGCGCGAGGAGTGCACGTCGGCGTTGCGGAAAGTCGGGTCGAGCTGGATGCCGACCTGGTGCGCCGCGGTCGCCCACTGCGATTTCAGGTGCTCGGTCGGGCAGACCACGGTGATCGCCTCGACCGTGCCGTCGGCCAGCAACTCGGCCGCGATCCGCAGGGCGAACGTGGTCTTGCCGGCGCCCGGGGTCGCCACGGCCATGAAATCGTCGGAACGGCGGCGCAGGTACTCCACCAGGGCCTTGCGCTGCCATGCCCGCAACGGCGGGAAGGTTTCCAGATCAGGCAGCGGCGGACTCAAGCTTTTCCCTTCACCGTGGGCACGAAAACGCCTCCGCGGCAGGCTTCGGAGGCGGAACCCAGCATAGCGGCGGGCACCGACAGACCCGTCCGCGCGGCACCGCGACCGGTGGGGGGTCGCGGGCCTGGCCGCCACCCCACCGGCCCGGCTGGGCTCCGATCAGTGCTTCATGGCTTCGTAGATCTCCTTGCAGTCCGGGCACACCGGGGAACCGGGCTTCGGCGACTTCGTCACCGGAAATTTCTCGCCGCACAGCGCCACCACATAGGTGCCCATGACCGCACTTTCAGCGATCTTCTCTTTGCGTACGTAGTGGAACATTTCCGGCCCGGTCTCGGTGTCCTTGGTTTCCGGGCGCTCCAAGATCTGCGTACTCACGGCATCTGCCCTTCATGAGTCCTGCCATAAATTCTGCTCAGTTATTACCCCGCGCACCCCCCGGTCAACGCGGTCAAGAAGCTCCAACCGACAAGTCTGACACCTCATCCGGGGTCGGTCCAACGACAACCGGTCAGGATCGCGCCGTACGGTGGTGATCGTGACCGACTTCGCCATCGCCTTCGGCGACCACGTGACCCAGGCCCGTCGCGGCGGACGCCCCGTCGTGGCCCTGGAGAGCACTATCGTCTCGCACGGCCTGCCCCGCCCGGACAACCTGCGGGTGGCCCGCGAGATCGAGCAGACCGTCCGGGACAACGGCGCCGTCCCCGCCACTATCGGCATGCTCGACGGCCGGCTGATCGTCGGACTGAGCAATCCGGAGATCGAGCACCTGGCCGGGGCGGCCGGAGTGGCCAAACTCTCGGTCCGCGACCTCGCCCTCGCCGCCGCGACCGGCGCCGACGGGGCCACCACGGTCGCCGCCACCAGCGCCGTCGCCGCCGCGGCCGGGATCGGCGTCTTCGCCACCGGGGGGCTCGGCGGCGTGCACCGCGAGGCGCGGCTGACCTTCGACGAGTCCAACGACCTGACCGCCCTGGCCCGCACCCCGATCGTCGTGGTCTGCGCCGGGGTCAAGTCGATCCTCGACGTCGGGGCGACCCTGGAACGCCTGGAGACCCTGGGTGTCGCGGTGGCCGGCTACGGCACGCGGCGCTTCCCCGGCTTCTTCATCACCGACAGCGGCTTCGAGGTCGACTGGCAGCTCGACTCACCCGAGCAGATCGCGGCGTTCATGAAGGCCCGCGAGGAGCAGGGCGTGACGTCGGGGGCGCTCGTGCTCGGCAACCCGCTGCCGGTCGACGAGCAGCTCGACCCGGCCGTGCACGACCGCGCGCTGACCGAAGGGCTGGAGTTGCTCGGGCGGCACGGCATCACCGGCAAGGCGGTCACTCCGTTCCTGCTCGCGCACGTCCACGAGACCACCGAGGGGCAGAGCCTGGCGGTGAACGTCCGGATCATCCTGCGCAACGCCGCCCTGGCCGCGCAGATCGCCGTCGCGGCCCGCCCCGCACCGGCCCCGGTCGGCTTCAGCGCCACCTGAGCCGATGCACCCGCCGCCCGATCCGGCGCGCCCATCGCTTGGGGCGATGCACCCGCCGCCCGATGCGGTGCACCCGCCGCCCGATCCGACGCGCTCGCCGCACGATCCGGCGCGCTCGCCGGGGGCGGTGCGTCGGATCCTGGTCGTCGGCGATCTGGTCACGGATGTGCTGGTCGCCGTACCGGCGGAGATCGCGATCGGCTCGGACACCGCCGCGTCGATCACCGTCGGTGGCGGCGGCCAGGCGGCGAACACGGCCGCCTGGCTGGCCCGCGCGGGCTGCCCGGTGACCCTGATCGCGGCGGTCGGCGACGACCCGGCCGGCCGCGAGCGCGTCGCCGAGCTGGCTGCCCAGGGCGTCGACTGCGCGGTGCGCGCGCATCCGGGCACGGCGACCGGCAGCGTCGTGGTCCTCACTTCGGCCACCGAACGCACGATGATCACCGACCGGGGCGCCGCGCTCCGGCTGGACCCGGCCGACGTCACGGCCGCGGTCAAAGCCGCATCCGGGGCGGCCCACCTACACCTGTCCGGCTATCCACTGCTGCACGCCGGCTCCCGGCCAGCCGGCCTCGCCGCCCTCGCGGCAGCCCGCGAGGGCGGCCTGACCACCAGCGTCGACGCGGCCTCGGCGGCTCCCGTGCGCCAGATGGGCACACGGACATTTCTCGATTTTGTACGCGAAACCGACCTGCTCCTGGTCAACGCCGACGAGGCGGAAGCTCTCGCCGGCCCGGGAAGTCCTGCGGAGCAGGGCGCTGTCTTGGCGCACACCGCCCGGAACGTCATCGTCAAGCTCGGCGGCGACGGCGCCCTGTGGTGCGGGCGGGAGTCGGCAGTGCGGTTGGTGCCCGGGGTACGCGTACCGATGATTGATCCGACCGGGGCGGGTGACGCCTTCGCGGCGGGCCTGCTCAGCGCGTGGGTGGGGGGCGGGCAGCCGCGAGCGGCGCTGGAAGCCGGCATGGCATTGGGCGCCGCCGCCGTGGCCCGGATCGGTGCGCGACCGTGGCGATGAGGTGAATTGCCGGTTTCTCGCCCCCACCGAGAGCCCAGGCCGGAGGTGGCGCTGATTTTCAGACCGCGGCCGATTCGGGGCCGATGGCCTACTGGTCGGGATCAATGGCCTACTGGTCGGGGTCAATGGCCTACTGGTCGGGGTCGATGGTGCGGTTGGTCGGGGTTTCGCCGTCGGCGAGCTGGCGGTCGGTGGTGGGCTGGGTGGTGGGCTGGCGGGTGCTGGCGCGCTCGGCGCGGGATCTCGGCGGGCGGTCGTTGGCGATCAGAACCGCGGCCCACGGCAGAAAGACCATGCCGGCGGCACAGAGGATCAGCCAGAGCGGGAGCAGCGGCGGCTTCACGCTGATCAGGATCGCGCCCAGGATCAGGCACGACACCCGCAAACCCATCATGATCACGTAGCGAACCTCGCGGCTGCGGAGCTGATCGCCTGGGCTGCGGGCGGCATCGGTGATCAACACCGGCCGATCCGGCTGCTTTTTCACTCTGGGGTCTCCGATCGACATGCTCATCCTTACACCGCTTCGCACGAGATGCCGACAATCGACGCGGTCGCGTACCACGTGCGTGCTACGCTCGGCCTCGTGGGCGCCCGCTACAGCTTCACCGACGACGCCCTCGCCAATCTCCGGCTCTTCGGGGTCACTCCCGGCGAGGTGTGGGAGGCACTGCACAGCAGCGGCCGGGTGATCCGGCATCTGGGCGACGACGTGCTGGTCGTCTACGCCGTCGCCCGGCGCGGCAAGCACCTCGCGGTGCTGCTGGCCGAGGCGGACCACGGCGACAACGACTGGGACGTCCTCTCGGCCCGCGACCTGAGCGAAACCGAGATCAAGAGGTATTCCGAAGCGTTGAGGAGCTGATCATCGTGGACCGCAACGACGCTCTGAAAAAGTTCCACGACGCCGGGGACGCGCTCGCCGATCTGATAGACGACCGCCCCGGCGCGCACGTTCCGGCCCCGGACACCGATGTCCCGATGGTGAGCCGATCGGTGCGCCTCCCCCTGGACCTGTACGAACGGGTCCGCGAGGCCGCCGACGGCCGCGGCCTGGGCGTGACCACCCTGATGCGGCAATGGATCGAAGCCGGTCTGGCCGACCTGGACGACTCGACCACCGTCTCGCTGGCCGACGTCCGGCGCGCACTGGCCGCCCTGGCCAGCCACTCGACCGCAGCCTGATCAGGCCTCGGCGGCGGCCTTCATCGCCTTCTTGTGGTCGCGGACCTTCGTCAGCGACTCCGCGTCCACGATGTCGGCCACCGAGCGGTACGAGCCGACCTCGCCGTAGGCGCCCGCCGCCTCGCGCCAGCCGTCCGGCCGCACGCCGTACTGCTTGCCGAGCAGGGCGGTGAAGATCTGCGACTTCTGCTTGCCGAAGCCGGGCAGGGCGACGATCCGCCGGGTCAGCTCGGGCCCGGTCGCCACGCCGGCCCAGAGCTGGGCGGCGTCACCGTCGTACTCCTCGACCAGGAGCCGGCAGACGGCCTGCACCCGAGCGGCCATGGCCTTCGGAAAGCGGTGCAGGGCGGGCGGGGTGGCGAAGACGGCGATCAGGGCGTCCGGGTCGAAATCGGCGAGCTCCGGTGCGGTCGGCACATGGCCGAGGCGCTTGCTGAGCACATAAGGCGCACCGAACGCCTTCTCCAGCTTGTCCTGCTGATCCAGCACCATACCCACCAACAGCGCGAGCGGGTCGTTCGTGAGCAGCTGGTTCGCCTCGGGCTCGATCGGCAGCCAGATGGTCATGCTCGGTCCTCTCCTTCTCGACGACGGCCTCTGGTCCGTCGGCTGACATCCTCATACCGCGATGAAGAGCTAAGCCGCCACGGGATCGGAGTTACTTACAGCATGACGGACGCCGTGGTTCCAGCCGCCAGCGATCGATGGATCTATCACTTCACGCATGTCGACGACGCCTGAAAACTGGTTCTGGCCCTCTTTTCGTGCAGTGTTGACGGCTTCTGGGTCAGGGTAGGAGGATCCGGCGGCGGAGCAGGTCGAGGTTGGCTCGGCCGAACATTTGTCGTTTCAGCATTTTGATTCTG
>JAVHVY010000305.1:0-5781 GCA_032160305.1 Actinoplanes sp. | reverse complement strand
CTGCCCTCGGCGAGCAACTCCCCGAGTGAGACCTCGCTGTTGGAGTCAGCTCGAATCACTCGGGTGGCGGCGGTCAGGCAGCCGGACTCCCGCAGGTCGGACAGCTGGGGACGTTTGTCGGTGCGCTGCTCGGGGCCACGGTTCAGCTGGCTTACCGCGATCACCGGGCACTCGACCTCTTTGGCCAGCAGTTTCAGGCCTCGGGACAGCTCGGCCACCTCCTGCTGGCGACTCTCCGTCTTCTTCGGCGACGTCATCAGCTGCAGGTAGTCGACCACGATGAGCTTGAGATTGTGGCGTTGTTTCAAGCGGCGAGCCTTGGCCCGGATCTCCATCAGGTTCATGCTCGGGGTGTCGTCGACGAAGATCGGGGCCTCGCTGATCTCGCCCATCCGCCGCGCCAGCTTGGTCCAGTCGTCGTCCGACAGCTGACCGGAACGCAGGACGTGCAACGGGACCCGGGCCTCGGCGGAGAGCAGCCGCATCACAATCTCGATCTTGCTCATTTCCAGCGAGAAGATGGCACTGGCGCAGTTGGCGCGGATCGCCGCATGGCGGGCGACGTCCATGCTCACCGTCGAGTTGTGCGTGGGGATCATCGACTTGCCCGCAAGGTACATGTGGTCGTCGTTGTCTACTGAAATGCACCGAACCGGGACGCTGGCCACACGCGTCACCGCAGTGATGGATCGAGCGCGGGTGCGTGAATTGTCCGCAGCCGCCCGGTGCTCCTTGTGCAGCAGTTTCTTGCGCTCCAACCGGAAGACGTCATCGTCCGTCGAGAAGGTCAGAACCCAGGCCGTCGAGGACTCGGCCGTACGGCCCGACACCATCGTGGCGGAGATTCCGCACCCGTAGCCGAGGCTGACGATCAGTTCATACACGCCGTCAGCGAGCAGCCTGGATGTCGAGCGATAGTGCACGACACCCCCCGCTCCGACACTGCCGTCCGTGTCGAGCAGGCCGGCGAGCAACGCCCGTCGTTGCGGGATTGAGGCGCGCAGGTAGGTCGCCGGAATGTGCTTGTTGTCCAGCACCCCGGCTTCCCGTAGGTGACCGGCGAAAGATCCGTGCCTGTCGTGGCCGTCCGTGCAGCCGTCGGCTTCGACATAGAGCACCATCTCGGGGTCGGCTGTGCTGAACCGCGCCGCCGCAGGGTGCCCCCCGCCGAGCCATGCACCCAGCGTGTACGGCGGGATCGACAGATCGTGGCGCTCGGCCAGCTCCAGTGGTGCGCAGTTCTCCACAGCGTGGTTGACCCGGTCGTCGCCCGGATGGCGCAGCGTTGCGGCTATCTCAGCAGTTGTCACGACCTGCGGAGGGGCAGCCGTCGGCGCCGTGTCCATCAACCGGTGAACGCCGCTCGCCTCGCTGTGCCGACGGCGCGAGGCCCTGGTCGTCGTCTTCCACGGGTGGTCCTGATCGGCGATGATCGTCGAACCGTCGGAGAAGGCCACCGCATAGCAACGCCTACCGTGCAGCACGTCAAAGGCCCGGGTGACCGTGGTGGGACGCCCGTCGGCGCCCAGCACCGCATCGCCGGCCCTGATGTCGCCCATGGTCGTCCACCCACTTGGCGTGGGCACTGGAGTGTCGAGCGCCAGCGCCTTACCCAGACCCGGGCGGCCGGCAACAATGATCAACTGGCCCGGGTGCAGGCCGTTGAGCAGCCGGTCGAGATCGGAGAAGCCCGTCGGTACGCCGGTCATCATGCCGCCGGAGGCGCCGACCGCCTCGATCTCGTCCAGCGTCGGCTGCAGCATGTCCGCCAGGACCGCGAAGTCCTCGCTGACGCGCCGCTCGGTGACGTCGTAGACCGCCTGCTGCGCCAGGTCGACGATGTCGTCGACGTCGCGGCCGCCGTTGCCGCCGGTGCCGTAGCCCAGCTGGACGATCTTGGTGCCGGCCTCGACGAGGCGGCGCAGGACCGCCCGCTCGGCGACGATGCGCGCGTAATAGGAGGCGTTGGCGGCGGTCGGGACGCTCTCGATGAGGGTGTGTAGATACGGCACGCCGCCGACGCGCTGCAGGTCGCCGGCGTCGGCCAGGGCGGCCGCGACCATGATGGCGTCGGCCGGCTCACCCCGCCCGTACAGATCGAGAATGATGTCGAAGACCGTGGCGTGCACCGGGCGGTAGAAATCGTGGCTCTTGAGGATGTCGACCACGTCGGCGATCGCGTCCTTGGAGAGCAGCATGCCGCCCAGGACGCTCTGCTCGGCGGCGATGTCCTGCGGAGGGGCCTTGTCGAACCCGCCGCCCCCGCCGCCGGACGGGGGTGACAGCGGCCGGGAGTCAGGCCTTGCGTCGTCGGTGATCGACACTCGAATCCCTCCACTTGCCTGGGCCACTGGACGCGAGCCGCGCTCGTGTAGATCAAACACCCCGGGTCTGACATTTTCGGTCGGGCCGAGAGCCCGGTGAGCCAGTCACCGCAACGCAGGCAACGCGACGAGGGAAGCGGGGTAACTGTACGAACCTTGTCGCCAGGACCCAAACGACGTTGGGGACAGGCCTTGGGACAACCTGTGGACAACCCGGCCGGATCTGTGCAGAGCCCTGTGCACAGCATGTGGACAACGCTGGGGGACGGACGTCGGTCTGCCTTGTCGACCAGCGGTTTCACCGTCAACACCGTGTGGAGGAGAAAAATCTGCCCCGTGACAGGGGAACTGTGGGCACAGAAAGCGGACAAAACTCTGGAATGCGCCCTCCGTAACTAAGCCATCGCCTCAGGGCGTTGCGGTTCGCACTTCTAAACGTCACGCTTTTGTCGTGGACCAACGCGAGTGGGACTACGGCGTTCGCCTGCCTCGGGACAGGCGCGACGCGGAGTCCTGGTCGCTCCAAGAAAGTCCAGAAAAAGCTGATTTGTCGCCAGCAGTGCCCCAATGGCAGTCGATCACCGACACCGGCAGCCTCGAACCGAGCCCGGAGGCCCTCGCCTGGGCCCAGCGAGCCGACCAGTGGGCCCAGCAGCCCAACCTGCCCGAGCAACGTGGTCATGGTCAGTGGGAGGGCGGCCAGGTCAGCCGCTGGTCCGAGGTGGTACCGACCGGCGCTACGCCGGCGGAGGGCGTCGGGTGGCGTACCGAAACCGCCGAATGGCGGGCGACCACCGCGCGCTGGTCGCAGACGACCGAGTGGCGCTCCACCTCGGGCACGCACGGCTGGCGCTCGACCACCGAGGCGTGGCAGACCGGCCAGGCCGGCGCCGAGGGCTTCCCGCCGTCGGGGGCGCCCCCGACCGGCGGCCCGCTCGCCCTCTCCAGCGGTTCCTGGGCAGCCGAGCAACAACCGGAGAGCTACCAGCCGGACGATGGTAGTTATCGGACAGAGAGCTACACCCCGCCGAGCGACACCCCGCGCGCGAACGGTTGGCAGCAAGGCACGCCCAGTCCGTCGTCGTGGCAGCAGCCCGCACCTGCCCCGCCCTGGCAGCAGGGCGTGCCGAGTCCGTCGCCGTGGGAAACCCAGGCCGGCGTGTCCTGGCAGCACGTCGGTCCGCAGGACGGTCGGCACTTGGTGCGCGCGGACGACCGCGCGCAATGGCGCCAGTCGGCAGCCGGTGCGGCTGGGCTCGGGGAACAGGCTCGTCAGGCCGGCCGGCGGCGCGCACCCGAGGACGGCTCCGCCCGGGCCGGCGTCGGCACCGGCTGGTCGACCCGATCAGAAGCGGACAACTGGGCGGGTCACACCGACACCGGCAGTATGCCGATGTTCCCGGATGCGGCGCTGGGCGGCTGGCCGGAAACTCCTGAGCACCAGAACTGGCATGCCGAAGACCGGGCCGCCCCGCAAGCCTCCGACTGGCGCACCAGAGGCGGAGCCAACGGCGACACCCCGGACTGGCGCACCACCGGCCGAGCCAACGGCGACACCCCGGACTGGCGCACCACCGGCCAAGCCAACGGCGACACCGGCCGAGCCAACGGCGCCGTGCCGGACGACTGGCCCGCCCGGCTCGAGGCCTCCGAGTGGGAAGAGCCGGACAGCCCAAGCCGGCGTACGCAACCGGAAACCTCCGACTGGCGGGCCCGGACCGAGGCACCCGACTGGCGTACCCAACGCCCCGCAGCACCGGAGAGCTGGCGCGACGCCCGGGAGTCGCCCCCGCCCGCCCAGGACGACTGGCGCACGCGCAGCATCGCACCGGGCCGGCGCGGCGACGCCGACATCCGGGACTGGCGCACGGCCGCCCCGGCCGAAGCCCCCGACTGGCGCACCGACCCCCGCGGACCCGCGGACCCGCGCACCGACGGCCGGGACGCTCCGGACTGGCGTACGGGGGAAGCGGAGCGCGAAGAGCCGGACCGCCGCACCCAGTCCGGCGCCGCACCCTGGGGTCCGCAGGACACCGGCCGGCGCCGCGTGGCGGCGGACGACTGGCGCGAAGCCCCCGACGACACCGACATGGCCGACTGGCGTACCGCCACGAGCTCCTCGGGTTGGCGTACCGAGGATGCCGAGCCGCCCCGGCGGCGGGCCGCCGCCGAGGCGTCGGACTGGGACAGCCCGGAGTCCGACAGCTGGCGCGAGCCCGAGGCACCGCCCCGCCGGGCGCAGCGGGAGCAGGACGACTGGCGCCGCGAAGGTCCGGCCGCCGACCCCTGGCAGCACAACGCAGCCGAGGCCCGACAGCAACCGGAGCCGGCCGACTGGGACGAGTCCCGGCGCCTGGCGGCGTACGACCCCTACCGGCGTCCGGCGATCGAGCCGCCGCCGCGCCGCCGCGCCGAGATCGAAGCACCGGTCGACGACGAGCCGCGCGGTTCCGGAATGGTCGGTCCGGAACTCTGGCAGGGCGCGGAGCGGCCCGACGCCGACCGGCAGAGCTGGCGGGAGCCGCAAGACGACGCGCGTACCCAATCCTGGCTACGTGATCTGCGGGAAGAGCGGGACCCGCCGGTCGACGAGGCGGCGACCGAGAACCGCCAGGTGATCGACCGGCCGGCGGCGCGGCGCGGCGGTGACGTCCCAGGCTCGGCGTCCTACCGTGGCAGTGCCAGCGTCACCGGGGACTGGCGGCGCGGTCTGGCCGCCGAGAGCGGCCTGGCCGACGGCGAGTCCCGGCGGTTCGGGACGTCGGACTTCGTACCGTTCCAGACACCCGATGCGATGGCGGCCGAGGCGACTTCGGTTCCCGCTGCGCGGACAGGCGCCGAGCCGCTGGCGGTCAGCCAGACGGGAACGGGCCGCTGGCAGGACCCGCCGGACACCCAGTGGCCGCCCCGTACGGCGAATGGTTACAACACGGCGAGTACCGGCTCGTACGAGCGGCGGCCGGTCAGCACGCTGCCGACGGCCTCTGGACGGCAGAACAACCTGCTCGAACCGGACGAGGACGAGATCGAGGAGAGCACCGGCAGCCCGCTGGCCGCGGTGGGCTACACCGTGATCTGGTACGGCGTCCCGGTGGTGCTCTTCGTCCTTTACATGCTCGTGCTGAACCGCAGCGAGCAGGCGCACGCCCTCAGCACCCTGGCCGCCGCGGCGCCGCAGTTCGGGCTGTCACTCGTGCTGAGCATGCTGGTCGCGGTCGGTCTGCGCTGGGCCAGCGGCTCGTGGACGGCGGCCAGTGTCGGGCTGGCGGCCGCGGTGATGGGCGGCGGCCTGGCCACGGTCCTGACCTCGGCCATCACCGGCAATTCCCTCAGCTGACGCTGAAGCCAAGCGTGCAGCGCTGACAGAACGCTGACCCGAAACACGCTGACCGGAACGCTGACCCAGAACACTGACCGGAACGCGAAAGCGCGCCAGGGCGAAAACCCTGACGCGCCT
>JAVHVY010000227.1:0-5652 GCA_032160305.1 Actinoplanes sp. | reverse complement strand
ACGTTGCCGCAGCATCCCGGCGAAGTCGCTGACCAGCTCATCGACGGTGCGTAGGCTGTCACACCGGTCCAGGATGCGGGCCAGGTCGGCCTGTTCGCGGTCGGTGCGCTCGGCCGCGGGCCGGATGATCCAGCCGGTCACCTCCCGGGGCTTCGGCGCGACCGCGGTCACGGCGGTTGGTTTGATCGTGCCGTCGCGCCAGGTTTGTAGTAGTCGGCGCACCGTGCGGGCGCTGCCGCGGTAGCCGCGCTCGCGGAGTTCGGTGCTCAGCAGGACGGCGTTGGTGCAGCCCTGCTCCCACCGTTGGGCGAGGTAGGCGGCGTGGTCGTCGAGCTCCCGCTCTCGGGGGACGGTCTCGGTGAGCAGTTCGTCTGCGGTCGCGGCACGCAGGTAGCGGCGCACGGTCTTGCCGTCGAGGTTCAACGCGTTGCTGATCGCGGTCGTGCCGACACCGGTGGCGTGCAGGGCGTGGATCTCAGCGTGGCGTTGCCGGGTCACCTCGGCCCGGCGGCCCTGCTCACCGTCGGTCGACGGGCGTGGCTGGGCGACCGCTTCGGCCTCGGACCGGTCCTTGAGGCAGCCGCGGTGAGCGCGTACGACCCGGTCGACGGCTTGGGTGAGGTTCTGCAGCAGGTGGAAACGGTCGGCGACCTGGATCGCGTCCGGCGCACCGAGCCGGCCACCTTCGGCATACCCGCTGGCCCTATCGCGACAAATCACCCGGGCGCCTGGGTGAGCGCGTAGCCAGGCGGCGAAGGTGTCGGCGCGGCGGTCGGGCAGCAGGTCGACAGGCCGGCCGGTGTCCATGTCGATGATGATGGTGCCGTAGGTGTTGCCCTTGCGGAACGCGAAATCGCCGACGCCGACCACGGCTATCGTGCCGGGCTCGGGCACCGGCAACGCCCGGGCCAGCCGCAACAGCGTCGTGCGGGACACCTCGGCGGCCAGCAGGCGGGTCATCCGCGCGCCCGGTCGGCCACCCAACGCCAGAGCGATCTTCTCCAGGACGCCGCGCAGTAGCGGGGTGCGTCGGGCATATGGGGTGGTCAGCTGCGGGACCTGCTCGACGAAGGTCCGCCGGCGGCAGGCGGTGTTGTCGCAGAAGAACCTGCGGACACGTACGCGCAGCAGCGTCGGCCGGCCGCCGATCGCCAGGTCGGCCAGGACTCGCTGGTAGCGGCTGTGCACCCGCGCCGACCTCGACTCACAGGCCGGGCACCCTGAGTCGGCAGCCGAAACGTCAGCTTCCAGCCAGACCGACCGTCCCTCGGCACGCACGTGCCTGATCCGCAGTGCTGCGAGGTGGGGCAGCAGCCCTTCCAAACCATGATCATCACACCGCGAACATGATCATCCATAATGGACCATGCTCGGCGGCCGGGGTCGAGTCGATCCCGGGTTTCACCAACTTCGTGCCAGAGCCATGTTCTGGTCGTCATGGACCTGGACGTAGTTCGAGTGTCCCTTGGCAACGAAGCCGCCCCAGTTTCCACTGTTCACCGCGAACGACGGGTCGGTCTCTTCCGAGTTGTCCACCGTCGCCTTCACGCCAGTCGCCGCGGGCTGCAGGGGAGACGAGATCGGCTGCGCGCCGATGCAGGGCACCGACGGTACGGTGGTCTTGTAGTCCTTGAACTTCTCCTGCATGGCGGAGGTGAGCGCGGGACCGTTCGGCTCATCCGGAACGTCGAAGCCGAACGCCCGGGCGGTCTCCGGTGTCGAGTTCTGCGGAAGGAAGCCGGCCGGCGGGATGATGGTGGACATCGTCGCGCCATCGGGCAGGGTGTAGGTCAACTCCTTTGCTGACAGTCCCCGCACCGCCGCCAAGTCTGACTCGGCGACCGTCAGTCCGTCCGCCCCGATGAGTCGGGTGTGTGTCGCCTTGAGCGGCGTGCACGTGCCGTTCGTGTTGTCCGTCGTGTCGGTCGTGTCCGCTTGCGGCGAACCGGCCAGTGCGAGCGGGTGCGCTTGCGCCGCGGCTGGTGCGATACCGGATACGAGCAGCGCGGACGCGACTACGACGCCGAACTTGGTAAACCCCAATGCAGTTCCCTCCGTGTGTGCTTGTCTGACAAGCAACTCATTCAGGTCCGGACGGTCAGTGGCAACTGACGGCCGTCAATGACCGGAAGCTAGCATGCCCTATCAACTTCAAACACAGGGCGTTTGCAGGGTCGAGGAATGTCCGTTCTAAGCGAGTCCGAGCATCTGCAGGGATTGGGATGGGTCTCGGCTGTTTCGGCGCAGGGCTGGCGCAATCGAGGTGATGCTGTCCTGGCGCAGGAGGCTGATTGCGGTGTTGCGGAGGGTGGTCAGGGCGCGGGGTGCGTTGCCGGCCCGCAACCGGCTGGCGTCCTCGCGGTAGGTGGTGTGTCACGAACATGGTGAAGAACCTCGATGGCCCAGTGTCCGCGTAGCCAGTCGGCCACGTCGTACGTATTTAGCTCGGGTTGGCGGCGGGGTCTGGTGGGAGCCAGGGGCAGGTGGTGAACAGGGCGGTGAGGACGTCGAGGAGGTCCTGGCCGTGTTTGGTCGCGGTGGACAGGTAGGACCGTAGGGTCGCGAAGTCGGCGTGTGTCGCCCGGCCGAACGGCAGGTACTGCGCGCCACGCAGATATACCATCCGCGCTTTCGCGCCGGGCCCGTACTGCAATCTGCCGGCCGCCCCGTCCGGTGCCTGCCCGCAGGTGACCTCCCCGCAACCGCCGCACAGCAACGATTCCACGAGGTACTCCGTGAAATACGGCTTCGGCGGGGGCGGCAGGTCGAACACCTGCCGGCGCTGAGCCGCGAACACCTTCGCCTCGGCCAGGTCACCTGCGCAGTTACCGCAGGCAGTAGGCCGACACGGAACCTTCTCGTCCGGGTCGTCGACGAGCATCTTCGTCGCCCCGGGCGCACCCCGAGGCTTACCACGCTTACCCGAGCCCGAAGTGGACCGTCGTTCCCGGTCGAGACCGTCAGAAGACGGCGGCTTCGAACTGTTCGACGAGTCCATCCCCAACCGGGCACGCAACTGCGTGACCTCAGAGTTCTCGGCTGTCGCGCCAGGCCCACGATGTGGGCGGTGGGGTCACTCTGTGGTCCAGGTCCGTGCTGACGGATCCCAGACGCCGGTCGCTGTTGCGTCGAGGATGGGGTCGAAGATCTGGCGTGCGAGGCTGACGGCGGTGTCGTAGTCCGCGACGGTGCCGGGAGCTTCGGCCGCGACCTTCGGGTAGCGCCTTGCCCAGCCGTGGTCGGGCACGACGAATCGTCCGGGAAGTTCAACCTTGCGAATCGCCGCGTTGATGACGATCGCGGTGCGTAGCCGGTCGGCGCTGATGGTTTGCGTGCTGGCGATGATCGCGATGTCGACGAGGTCCTTGACTCGGCTGCTGTTCGCGGGCTGCCCGTCCCGGACGTAGGTGCCGATCGTCGCGCAGAGTTTGTCGGCCAGATGGTCTGGGATCGGGAAGACGCGATAGTGCGGCCGGACGAGGCCGTCGATGGTGAGTGGCGTCAGCGGTGCGACGACATCCGGCGTGCCTGTCATGGCGGTGCCCACTACGACGTCGATGTGGAAGCCCGCAAAGGAGGTCGGGCCGAGTCGTGCGTTGACGTGCACGCGGGCTCCTTTGGCTTCCTCTTGGAGGGCAGCGATCCGGGTGACGTCGAACGCGAAGTGATCGCCGATATCGGCACGGAGCGCCGCACGCAGAGCGTCAACAGCGTCGTCGACGGCGGCGTCGGTGGCGTTGAAGAAGACGTCGACATCCTTGCTGTGCCGAGCCGTGGCGAGGCGGGCCAACAACGCTCCCGCGCCCTTGAGGACCCATCGATCGGCGTCATGGGAGCTGAACAGGCGGGCGAGTGCTCGGTCGTAGGCGAAGTGTCGCTGGAGTTCGGCGAGCGGGTAGCGCCGGTCGGTACGCGCGATCTGCCCGAAACGTTCCTTGAGCGCCGTCCTGAACGCCGAAGGCGTCTGATACCGGAACGTGGGCTCGGTCATCTGCGTGTCCCCTCGCCGGTGAGTGCCTGGGCGAATTCCGCCGGGTCGGCGCGGCCGTATGCGACCGCGTAGCGCTCGACGATGGCGTTGAGCGCCTCATCGCGCAGCAGGCCCAGTGTGCGGGCATCCCGTACGACCTGAGCCACCGCGGACTCGTCCTCGCCGTCGGAGAGCAGATCATCAATGATCGCCGGCACGGTGTGTACCGACAGCCCGCCCCAGATCTCCCAGCTGTCCGGGGCGATCTGTGGCCGGACGCGAAGTTTGATGTCGTTGCGTCGTGGTCGCAGTCGGGTGGTGGCGTAGAACTCGTGTTCGTACGGAATCAGGTCACCGAGTCCGCGCAGGTGTGCGGCACTGCGGTGGCTGATGACGAGGTTCGGGGCGGCAGTGCGTTCCTGCCACGACTGAGCGCCGCCGAGTTGTAGCCAAGCCGCGCGTAGCGGGTCGAGATCTGGGTCTTCCGGCGCGCCTGTGAGCCGGTATACGCGGGTGGCTTGATCGGCGATCGCTAGCGTGCCGTCATCGACGAGTCGGTTCAGGTCTTGACGGGATACCCCGAGCCGGCGGGCTTGTCCTGCGGTGATCATGCCCCACTGCTCGCTGGCCACGGGGCTTATCGCAGCTAGCGCACTGCGTCTCGACATGGAGCGATGGTACCAATAATGCGACGAACGCTCCAGAACGTGCCAGCCAGTCGACCGACGTGCCGTGGGACCAAGGGCGAGGTGAGTAATGCGCACGATTGTCTGGTCATCCGCATTGGCTGGCTCAAGCGCTTGCTCGGCGACTCGTGCGTCTCGGCTTCCGACCGTGCGCAGTCCAGGCCGACCTGACCGAAGCCGGCCGGTTGCTCGACTATTCCGAGCAGTTAGTTCCGCGATCTTGAGATCATCACTTCACCGGGGAGCCACCGGGCGTCGGCCAACACCTCCCGGAAAACCGCTCATACAAGCCGTTACTACTCACGCCGACCAAGGAGCTGACGCGCCCTTTTGCGTTTTTAGCGTTTGCGGATAGGCTCTGGGCATGGCGATGACAGGTCGAGGGCTCTTGACCACCGGTGAGGTGGCCAAGCTCTTGGGCACGTCGCGCCAGCAGGTGGTGAACCTCTGCGGGCGGGGAGACCTGCCGTTCGTCATGGTTGGCAAGCACCGCAGGGTCGAGCGGGAGGCCGTCGAGGCGTTGCTGCGACCCGAGCACAAGCTGACGCGCGATCAACTTAAGTCGCTGTGGTTGCATCAGGCGGTCGCCGGCCTCCTAGTCACCGATCCGGACGCGGTGCTGGGCAGGGCGGCCGAGAATCTCGACCGGCTTCTCATACAGCACCAGGGCACGATGACCGAATTCTGGCTTTTGCGCTGGCGAGAGAAGCAGAGCGAAGGGCCCGGCGCAGTCCTCAAGACGCTGACTTCGGAGAATCCTGAGTCGGTGGAGCTACGGCAGAACTCTCCCTTTGCCGGAGTTCTCTCCCAGTCTCAGCACCAGCAGGTCCTCGAAGCCTTTACCCGCAGCGGTTGGGAGCAGGCGGCGTGAAGCGCGAGCAACTCGAGCACGTCCTTCGCGCCGCAAGCCAGATCGCCGATGACCCCGATGTCGTCGTGATCGGCAGTCAGTCGATATTGGCGGCCATCCCGGAGGCGGTGGCCACCCGCCGGGGG
>JAVHVY010000226.1:0-18599 GCA_032160305.1 Actinoplanes sp. | reverse complement strand
CGACGTTCACCGCCCCCTCGTTCGGCGAGGTCCACACCCGCAAAGTCAAACACCACACCTGCGGACGGCGCATGGACTGCGACTGCCGCCCCGAACCGTGCCACGCCCGCCGCGACTTCACCGTCTGCCCCCACGGCGTGAAACTCGTGTGCTTCGCCCGTCACGACGCTGGGGATCGCAACCTGGGCAGCCCGCTGTGTATGGACTGCTACGACTACGACGCGCAAGCCGTCTGGAACCTGCACGCCGGCGAGCTGTGGCGACGCACCAACATCGCCGCGAACCGCCACATCCACCGCGCCGCCCGACTGGCCGGCATCCCGGACGTGCCCGTCATCACCTACGACAAGAAAGGCCGACAGCGCATCCGCCAGGCGAGCCCGGTACGCCTCGAATTCGGCAAGGCCGCCGAAATGCAACGCCGCGCCGCGATCCACCTGCACTGCGTCGTGCGCCTCGACGGCAACGACCCCGCCCCGTCCAACCAGCCCAAGACCATCGTGGCCCCGCCGCCCGGCCTGAACGCCCAGGACGTCAAGGCCGCCATCGAGCACGCCGTCGCCACCGTCACCTTCACCACCGGCCCGCACCCGGCCAACCCGGCCGGCTGGCCGATCAGCTGGGGCGCTCAGATCCTCGTCAAGGTGATCACCGACGGCGACGACGGCGAGGTCACCCACGCCCAGGTGGCCGCCTACCTCGCGAAGTACTCCACGAAGTCGACCGAGGTCACCGGCCACACCTCGAACCGGCTCACCGAGGACACCATCGGCCTGTACGCCGACCCGGACGGCACCCACCCGCAACGCCTCGTCGACGCCTGCTGGCGACTCGGCAACTACCGCACCAACCCGCAACCACCCGCCCCGCTGGGCGGTAAACGGCGGGCCGAGCCCGCACCGGCCGAACCGTTCGGCGCGCTACGCACCGACCCCGACTGCGGCGGCTGCACCCGCTACCGGGTCTGCCCATCCTGCGCCGCCGAGCAAGTCGCCGCCGCCGATCAGGCCCGCCGCGCCCCGGCCGGACCGCCAGCGAGCCCGTACCTGAAGTTGCGCCGGTGGGCGCACATGCTCGGCTTCGGCGGCCACTTCCTCACCAAGAGCCGCCGCTACAGCGTCACCTTCGCCATGCTCCGCGACCAACGCATCGTGTTCCGTCGCGCGCAGACCAGCGGCCCGCAACGGGCTGAGCCGGTCGCCGAGCCGACGACCCTGGTCGTCAACTTCCTCGAATTCGTCGGCGCCGGCTGGCAAACCCCCGCCGACGCAATGCTCGCCAACACCTCCGCCGCACTGGCCCGAGAGCACCAGCAGACCGCCCGGGAGGCACTTCAGACCATGGCCGCGTGAACGGCCGCCAACCGTCAAGCCGAGCTTGACGCCTCGCAGCGGATCGATGCGGTAGCGAATTTCCGAGACAGGAGTAATAGACCGATGGCAACTGTGCCCGTTGCGGCGGTGGCTACGGAACGGCTGTGGACGATCGACGACGTCTCGGCGTTCCTGCAGGTGCCGACTGCAACGATCTACCAATGGCGGCATCACCGCGTAGGCCCTCCGGCGTTCAAGGTCGGACGGCACCTGCGCTATGACCCGGCCGCCGTCCGCGTGTGGCTCGCCACTCAGGAGGTGTAGCCATGGCGGTCGACGATGTGTGGTACCTCAAAACGCGGGGGAGCAACGGTGCCCGGCTACAGTCCCGTGCGCACGGCCGGGGGAAACGGTGGCGGGTCCGCTGGGTCGACGACCAGGGGCAGACCCGGTCTCGCTTCTTCGATCGCCGCACCGACGCGGAGCGGTTCGACGCCAACGTCCGGGCGGATCTGAGCCGGGGCCAGTACATCGATGACCGGAGCGGACGGGTCACTGTCGCCGAGCTCGCTGAGCGCTGGCGTGCCGATCAGCTCCACATCGAAAGCACGGCGATTCATGTCGAGCACGCGGTCCGGCTGCACATCGCCCCGGTTCTGGGCCAGCTGCCTGTGGGACGGGTCCGGCCGAGCAACGTGCAGAGCTGGGTTAAGGACCGGGCGATGGTGCTCGCGCCAACGACGCTGCGGGTCGTCTACGGCTACTTGAACGCCATCTTCGCTTCTGCCGTGCGGGATCGGCTCATCGCCAGTTCGCCGTGTCTGGGCATCCGGCTGCCGAGCATCGACCGTGACAAGCGGGTGATCCCGTCGCCGGAGCAAGTGCACCGCCTTGCGCGGCTGATGCCTGTCCGCCTGTCCGCAGCGGTTTACGTGGCGGCTGGGTGTGGCCTGAGGCTGGGGGAGGTGCTCGGAATGGAGCGTGAGGACATCGACTTCGACCGGGCCGAGCTGTCCGTTCGGCAGCAGCTGAAGTCTCATAAGGGCCGCCAGCCCTACCTCGGCCGACCGAAGACCAAGACCAGCACCCGCGTCGTGGAACTGCCGGAGGTGGTGGCGGATGCGCTGCGTCGGCATCTCGAGAACGCACCGGGGCCGGTCGAGGTGGACGACGAGACGAACCCACGCAAGCCGATCCGGCGGCCCGCCGCGCTGGTCTTCCGTAGTGCCGATGGTGGCCCGGTGGTGGCGTCGACGTTCTCCCGGACCTGGGTACCGATACGTACCCAGGTGGGGCTGCCGCCGCGCTGGGGCCTCCACGGGCTGCGGCACTACTACGCGACGCTGCTGATCCACGCGGGGGCGAGTGTCAAGACGGTGCAGCTGGCACTCGGGCACTCCACGCCGACGATCACACTCAACGAGTACGTGCATGAGTGGCCGGATGCGCTGGACCGCACCCGCGCCCTGGTCGACGGTGCCCTCGGCAAGCCGGAAGCGGCGGCCCCGTCGGCTGGGAGCCGGGCGTGACCGCCGCTTCAGGAGTTGTCGCCGAGTTGTCGCCGTGGTCCCGGCCGGAGCAGAAACCGCAGGTCAACGGGCTAAAATGTGTCAGACGTTGTAGTACATCTCGAATTCGTGCGGGGTCGGACGGAGGCGGACCGGGTCGATCTCGTTGACCCGCTTGTAGTCGATCCACGTCGAGATCAGGTCGTCGGTGAAGACGCCGCCGGCGGTCAGGAACTCGTGGTCGGTCTCGAGTGACTCGAGGACGGCGTCGAGGGAGCCGGGAACCTGCTTGACGCTGCCCCACTCCTCCGGCGGCAGGTCGTAGAGATCCTTGTCGATCGGGGCCGGGGGCTCGATCTTGTTCTTGATACCGTCCAGGCCGGCCATCATCTGCGCCGAGAACGCCAGGTACGGGTTCGACGACGGGTCCGGCACGCGGAACTCGATGCGCTTGGCCTTCGGGTTGCTGCCCGTCACCGGGATGCGGGTGCAGGCCGACCGGTTGCGCTGCGAGTAGACCAGGTTGACCGGGGCCTCGTAGCCGGGCACCAGCCGCCGGTACGAGTTGACCGTCGGGTTGGTGAACGCCAGCAGCGACGGCGCGTGGTGCAGCAGGCCACCGATGTACCAGCGGGCCGTGTCGGACAGGCCCGCGTAGCCGGTCTCGTCGTAGAACAGCGGCTCGCCGCCGAGCCACAGGCTCTGGTGGGTGTGCATGCCGGAGCCGTTGTCACCGAACAGCGGCTTGGGCATGAAGGTCGCCGTCTTGCCGTGCTCCCAGGCGGTGTTCTTGATGATGTACTTGAACATCTGCATCTGGTCGCCGGCGTGCAGCAGGGTCGAGAACTTGTAGTTGATCTCGGCCTGGCCGGCGGTGCCGACCTCGTGGTGCGAACGCTCGACGGTGAAGCCCGCGTCGATCAGCCGGCGCACCATCGAGTCACGCAGATCGGAGTAGTGGTCGAGCGGCGAGACCGGGAAGTAGCCTCCCTTGTAGGCGGTCTTGTAGCCGCGGTTGCCACCGTCCTCGTCCTTGCCCGAGTTCCAGGCGCCCTCGATCGAGTCGATGTAGTAGAAAGCCTGGTTGGCCGCCGTCGAGTGCCGGATCGAGTCGAAGATGTAGAACTCGGCCTCGGCGCCGAAGTACGCCGTGTCGGCGATGCCGCTGGAGGCCAGGTAGGTCTCGGCCTTCTTCGCCACGTTGCGCGGGTCGCGGGAGTAGGCCTCGCGGGTGAACGGGTCGTGGATGAAGAAGTTGAGCGCCAGCGTCTTCTGGATCCGGAACGGGTCGATGAAGGCGCTGGTCACGTCCGGCAGGAGCATCATGTCAGACTCGTGAATGGCCTGGAACCCGCGGATCGAGGATCCGTCGAAGGCGAGGCCGTCGGTGACTACGCTGTCGTCGAACGATTCCACCGGTGTGTTGAAGTGCTGCATCACGCCCGGCAGGTCACAGAACCGTACGTCGACGAACTTCACGTCCTCGTCTTTGAGGTATCGCAGGAGTTCCTCGGGATTGGCGAACACACGTCCTCCTGGGACAGATTTGCTGACTGGCTGTCTGTTTTGTGCTGACTGTTGTCTGTTTCGTGACTTGGGCGGCGCCGCCGCCACCGTAACCGAACCCGAGGCGACCGTATGACTGTGCCGTTGCTCGAGCGTATCTCTCTTGTTTCTGTCATGTTACGGCCGCCGTGAACCCGCGCCGCCACCGCGACGCTATCGCGCTACGCTGACCAGTCGTGGCAGCATCCGAAAAGCAGACCTCCTGGCCGCTCGCCGATCTCGGCCCGGCCGGCTTCGGTCCGCGCTTCGCCGCCCTGCTGATCGACTGGGCGTTCTGCCTGGTGGCGTCGAGTTTCTTCGCCAACCCGTTCGCCGTGGCCTGGCCGGCCACGCTGCTGCTGATCGTTCTGAATGCCGTCTGCATCGGTTTCTTCGGCCGCACGCCCGGCATGACCTTGGCCAGGATCCGCTGCGTTTCGTACGCGGACGGCGGCGCGATCGGCCCGTGGCAGGCCCTGATCCGAGCCGTGCTGCTGGCCCTGCTGATCCCGGCGGTGATCATGAACGGCCAGGCGCGGGGCCTGCACGACCGCGCGGCCGGCTCCGTCGTCGTGGCCCTTCCGAAGCCGAACCGCACCTGACCATCCGGTTCGACCTCAGCCGAACCGGTCGACCGATACCGCGGAGCTTGCCGAGCTCGCCGTGAACGCGGCGCAGACCGCTGCCTCGCCACGTCGGACGTGCGGGAGGCGCTCCTACAGCGTGAACGTGCTGTCGCGAATGGAGTTGACGACCTTCTTCAGGTCGGCGCTGGCGGCCGGCGGTGAGGTCAGGTGGAGCACCAGTTCCCGGTCGACCGGGCCGTCCTCGTTGGAGCGCCAGAACGCGATGTAGACCAGACCGTACACATCCTGGCCGCCTACCTGCGCGACCTGGGCCCAGGTCGCGAAGGAGCCGCTCCTGATCCAGCGCAGGCCCCATGCCTCCTCGTGCTGCCGCAGCTCGGTACGTTTTTCGGCGCTGCAGACCACGGCACAGGTACGCACGAGCAGGTCGCCCCCGGCGAGTTCGGCGCCCTGGCCGGTGCCGCATTTGTAGTGGGCCGCGGCGGCCGCCTGCTCGGCCGGCACGCACGTCCAGCTCGGCGGTACGCGGAAGTCGAAACCGAGCTCGGCGAGGCCGTTCACCGGCTTGGTGGCCTCGGTCGAGGTGAAGTTCGGCGCGGATCGCGGCCAGCCTCCGCTGAGTGGCGGCTCGACTCCGGGAGCCGTAGGGGCGGCCGTGGGCAGCAGCAGCTGGGCCGGTGTCAGCGATCCGGTGGCGGACGGGATGACCGGTTTGCCGTCGCGGCCGCGCAGGGCCATCACGCCTACGCCACCGGCGCCGCCGATCAGCAGGGCGACGACGGCGACGACGATCACCAGGCCGCGCCGTTTCGGCTTGGCCGGCGGCCCGTCGCCGAAGATCCGCCGGGGCGGCTGGAAACTCTCTGGGCTGCCGGAGACCGGCGGCGTGGCGAACGGATAGCCGGCGGTCGGCGCGTCGTCACCAGGCCCGGGGTAGGACGCGAACCGGTCTTCGAACGGGTTCGGTGCCAGCCGTCGCGACGTCGGCTGCCCGGAGACCGACTCGCCCGCCCCGGGGAACCCGGTCGCCGGATACTCGGACAAGGGGAACCCGGTCGCCGGATACTCGGACGACGGGAACCCGATCGCGGGATACGCAGGCTGGGCGGCAGCGACAGGCTCGGCGGTAGCGGCAGGCTCGGGGGTGCCGGCAGGCTCGGGGGTGCCGGCAGGCTCGGCGGCGGGCAGCATTTGCTGGCCGAGGGCCACGAAGATCTGGGCCGCGCCGGCGTCGCGCTCGGCAGCGGAGGCGACCCAGGGCCGGTCCGCGTGGTGATCGGAACCCAGGATCGGCAGCGGGTCGGCGCCCGCCTGAGCCAGCGCGTCAGCCGCGGCCGCGAAGGCGTCCCGCCACCGGCCGTCGGTCGACGCGCGCTCGTTGAGAATCGCGACGGTGACCGATCGGCCCTCCTGGTCCGCACCTGACCAGACGTCCCCGACCTCGCAGCCGCTCAACCGTTGCAGCAGACGGTATGGACCGGCGGACCGCATGCACGCCCTCCCCGCTTTCACATGTCCCAAGCCGTTGACCGTGACCTGTCATCTTGCCGCAGGCCTGCCAGTCATGGCGTCCCGGGTCAGCGCGGCCGTTGCTGGCGCATCCCCTTCGACGGGCGCATGTTCTTCGGAATGGCCCCCTTGGGCATCTGCGGGCGGGCCATCAGGGCGCCGAGGCGCTTGTCCAACGCGTTCACGTCCTTGCCGGTGAGGTTGCGCGGCAGTTTCATCACCGTGCTGCGCAGCTTGCGCACCGACAACTCGCCCTCGCCCGGGCCGATCATGTAGTCGTAGATCGGCGCGCTGCCGATCACCTTCGACAGGCGGCGCTTCTCCTGACCCATCAGGCCGCGGACGCGCTGGGCGTGGCCCTCGCCGAGCAGGATCACACCTGGCCGGCCGATCACCACGTGCACCATGTCGAACTGGGTGGTCGAGCTGGCCGCCGGCCGGACCCGCCAGTCGCCGCGCATGTTCTCCACGATCTGGGCGGCGGCGCCGGGCTGGCCCTCCGCGGCGTTCATCATGGCCGCGTTCGACCGCAGGTTGAGCACGATCAGGGCGGCGAGCAGAGCGATCAGCACGCCGACCGGGATCCACGTCCAGCCGAGGCCGAACAGCACCAGGACGACGGCGCCGGCGAGCGGGATCAGGACCGCCGCCATCAGCAGCGGGACGAACCACCTGTCCTGCTTCGCCGTGAACGCGAACACCTGGCCGATCTGCTTCAGGCGTTCGACGAACGACACCTTCTCCTGGGGTTTTGCCATACCGAAAGTGTAGTGGGCCGCTGAGTGCCTTACGCCCGCTGGGCACCCCTGCGACCGGCCGTAAGGTACCCGGCCCGGCACAGATCAGGCTCGTTCCTCATGTGGCCGTCCTGCCTTCCGGCGAAGAGTCGGTGTCAGCAAGGAAACGACCACGCTGAAGGAGACCCGAGATGTTCCCGTTCACCGACCCGGAGTTCCTGCTCGACTTGCACAACCAGCACGCCGCCGAGCTACGCCGGGAGGCCACCGCCTACCGCCGGGCGCACGAATCGGCGCTGGGCAGGCCGCGGCACCTGTTCGCCCGGCGTCCGCGCCCGGTCCGTGCCCCGGTGGGCATGTGACGGCCGATTCTCTCCGGAGCCGGAGATGGCCTGGCATGACATGCTCGACATCGTGACGTCGTACGCGCGCAGTGCGGTGCTCGTCGGCCGGGAGGGCGACCTGGCCGCGCTGCGGGACGCCCTGAAACGCACCCGCAGTGCCGAACCGTCGGCCGTCCTGGTCGGCGGCGAGGCGGGGGTGGGCAAGACCCGGCTGGTGGAGGAGTTCCGCGCCTCGGTGGCCGGCTCCGCGCGGGTGCTCACCGGGCAGTGCCTGGAGCTGGGCGAGGAGGGCCTGCCGTACGCGCCGTTCGCGGCCGCGTTGCGGGAACTGGTGCGCCAGGACGGCACGGCCGTGCTGGAAGGGCGCGAGCACGAGTTCGCCCGGCTGCTGCCCGAGCTCGGCCCGACCGGCGCCGGCGGCACCCGCCGCGGGGAGCTTTTCGAGCTGGTCGCCGCGCTCTTCACGAGGGTCTCGGCGGAGCTGCCGCTGGTGCTGGTGATCGAGGATCTGCACTGGGCTGACCGTTCCACCCGCGACCTGATCGGCTTCCTGGTCCGCTCCGCCCGGGTGCCGCGCATGCTGCTCATCGCCACCTTCCGGAGCGACGAGCTGCACCGCGGCCATCCGCTGCGGCCGTTCCTGGCCGAGCTGGATCGCGTCCGCGGGGTGCAGCGTCTGGACCTGGACCGGCTCGACCGCGGCGGCACGGCGGAGATGCTGGCGCAGCTGCTCGGCGCTGAGCCGGAGCCGCGGACGGTCGAGACCATCGCCGAACGCACCCAGGGCAACCCGTTCTTCATCGAGCAGTTCGCGGCGGCGAGTGACCCGGAGTGCGGCGACATCCCGGACAGCCTGCGCGAACTGCTGCTGACCCGGGTCGACGCGCTGCCCGACGCCGCGCAGCGGGTGCTGCGGGTGGCCGCCGTCGGCGGGACCCGCTTCGGCCATGACCTGCTGACCCGGGTGGCCGGCGGTGCCGAGGCCGAGCTGGAGTCGGCGCTGCGGCTCGCGGTGGCCGCGCGACTGATCATCGTGGACCCGGACGGCGGTTACGAGTTCCGGCACGCGCTGGTTCGCGAGGCGGTGCACGACGACCTGCTGCCGGGCGAGCACGCCCGGCTGCACGCCCACTACGCCGAGGCGATCGAGGCCGATCCGCACCTGGTCCCGATGGGCCGGGCCCCCGCGGAGACCGCCCATCATTGGCACGCGGCCCACGAGCATGCCAAGGCCCTGGTCGCGGCCAAGCTCGCCGCCGACGCGGCCGCCACCCGATATGCGTACGCGGAGCAGGCCCGCCTCTTGGAGCGGGTGCTCGAACTGTGGGAGCAGGTGCCGGACGCGGCCGACCTGCTCGGCATCTGCCACCTGGACCTGCTCGAGGAGACCGCACTGGCGGCCATCGACGCGGGCGAGAACATGCGCGCCCTGACCCTGACCCGCGCGGCCCTGACCGATCTGGACAGCGCCGCCGAGCCGCTGCGCGCTGCCCGGCTGCTGATCCGCCGGGCCAAACTGCTGCGCAACGGCGGTGCCAGCGACGGTGCCGAGGAGTCCCGCGAAGCGCACCGGCTGCTGCGCGACGTCCCCAACTCGTCGCAACGGGTGCTGCTGCTGGCCGACGTCGCGCACGCGCTGGCCGACGTGGACGATCCCGGCAGCGCCCCGGTCGCGCAGGAGGCCCTGGACGCGGCGGCCGAGCTGGGTGACGTGGTCAGCGAGGTGTCGGCGACGATCACCTTCAGCCGGGTCTGCGCCGGGCACATCGCGGCCGAGGACGGCCTGCCGGCGATCGAGGCGGCCACCGTCCGGGCCCGTACCGCCGGGGACCTGCCGAGCCTGGCCGAAGCCTTGGTGAACATGTCCGACACGCTGTTCGAGCTGGCCCGTTACGACGAGTCGGCGGCGGCGGCGGCCGAGGGCGTCCCGTACGCGAACCGGGTCGGTGTCAGCCGCACGACCGGGGCGTTCCTGCTGGCCAACCACGCCGAGGCGCTGATCGCCCTGGGCCGCTGGGACGAGGCCGACGCCCGGTTGGCCGAAGCGGCCCGTACCGACCCGCCGGGCACCCTGGCCCTGCCCTGGCTGCGGCTGCGCGCCCGGCTGCGGCTGGCCCGCGGCCACGACGGAGCCGGGCCGCTGGTCGAACGAGCCGTGGGATACCTCGGCAAAGCGTTCCTGCATCCGGAGAACAGGGTGTCCCTGCTGGATCTGCGGATCACCGCGGCCCTGCGCCGGGGCGGGGCCGCCGCCCGGCAGGCCGCCCGCGCCGCCCTCGCCGAGCCGGGAGTGACCCGCCGCCCCCGCTACGGCTGGCCGCTGCTGGCCGCCGCCGCGCAGGCCGCCACGGCCGACGATGCGGGACCGGACGATCCGGGCCTGGCGGAGCGGATCCGCGAGCTGGCCGCGGCCATGACCCCGCGCTACCCGGCGGATCGGGCCTACGCGGCGCAGGTGGCGGCCCAGCTCGACGGCGACGTGCACAGCTGGCGCGAGGCGGTGGCGCGGTGGCGTGCGGACGGACAGCGCTATCCGCTGGCGGTGGCCCTGGCCAGGCTGGGCGCGGCCGAGGCGGGCGCGGGGAACCGGCCGGCCGCGGCCGCGGCGATCGAGGAAGTCGTCGCCATCGCCGCCGCGCTGGGCGCCGCGCCGCTGTCCGCCGAGGCCGGCATGCTGGCCCGGCGGGTCGGCATCGGCCCGGCGACCCCGGCCGGCGCCGAGATCCTGACCGCCCGCGAACGCGAAGTGCTGCGCCTGGTGGCCGACGGGCAGAGCAACGGCCGGATCGCCCAGCAGCTCTACATCTCGCCGAAGACGGCCAGCGTGCACGTCTCAAGGATCATCGCGAAGCTCAATGTCCAGAACCGGGTCGAGGCCGCGGCGGTGGCGCACCGCCTCGGCCTGCTCGACCACGAGGACTGACCGGCACCCGAAAGTGGCCGGTTCCGGTCCGGACGCTTCAGGCGCGGGCGGCCAGGGCCTGCTGGTAGAGGCGGCCGGCGCGGTAGGAGGACCGGACCAGGGGGCCGCTCAGCACGCCGGCGAAGCCGATCTCGAGGGCTTCGGCGTTCAGTTCGACGAACTCCTCCGGCTTGACCCAGCGTTCGACCGGGTGGTGCCGCGGGGTGGGCCGCAGATACTGCGTGATCGTGATCAGCTCGCAGCCGGCGGCGTGCAGGTCGCGCAGGGCCTGGGAGACCTCGTCGCGTTCCTCGCCCAGGCCGAGGATCAGGTTGCTCTTGGTGACCAGGCCAGCCGCGCGGGCCTGGGTGAGCACGTCGAGGGAGCGGTCGTACCGGAAGCCGGGGCGGATCCGTTTGAAGATGCGGGGGACCGTCTCCACGTTGTGCGCGAGCACCTCGGGAGCGGCACCGAACACCTCGGCCAGCTGCTCGGGCTCGGCGTTGAAGTCGGGGATCAGCAGCTCGACACCACAGCCGAGCTGGAGCTTGTGGATCTGGCGGACCGTCTCCGCGTAGAGCCAGGCGCCGCCGTCGGGCAGGTCGTCGCGGGCGACCCCGGTCACCGTCGCGTATTTCAGGCCCATCGTGGCGACCGACTCGCCGACCCGGCGGGGCTCGTCGGCGTCGAACTCAGCCGGCTTGCCCGTGTCGATCTGGCAGAAGTCGCACCGGCGGGTGCACTGGTCACCGCCGATGAGGAAGGTCGCCTCGCGGTCCTCCCAGCACTCGTAGATGTTGGGGCAGCCCGCCTCCTGGCAGACCGTGTGCAGGCCTTCCTTCTGCACCAGGCCGCGCAGGTGCAGGTACTCCGGGCCCATCTTGGCTTTGACCTTGATCCACGGGGGCTTCCGCTCGATCGGCGTTTCAGCGTTGCGCGCCTCGATGCGCAGCATGCGTCGGCCCTCGGGAGCAATAGTCACGTTCCAGAAGATACGCCTGAGACAAGATCATGAGTGGCACAGGCGACGTGGCTCACGCGAGCGAACCTGTGAGTGCTCTCACGTACGGTGCGGATACTCGCTTTACCGGCGGGCAACCTGCGCGTTAGCGTCTGGGCACGGTAGTGACGGAGACGAGTAGCGCCCCGATCCCGCCGGCCGAGAGAGCCACCGTGAGCTGTGAGGGTGGCCCGGCGCCGGGGCGCGAAGACACTTCTGAGCCGCGTACGACAAGAGGCGCCCTTGATCTTGCGAGGGCGTGAAGGTGTGGTGGCACCGCGAGGATCCCGCTCGCCCACACCTCCCTGGGGCCGCGTTGCAGACACCAGAGGAGGCACACAGCCATGCAACGCATCCTCTCCACCGAAGTGGCCCGGCACACCGGCGAAACCGTCACGGTCGCCGGCTGGGTCCACCGCCGCCGACTGCTCAAGTCGGTGGCGTTCCTGATCGTGCGGGACGCGCAGGGTTACACCCAGATCGTCGCCGACCCCGCTGAGCTGGCGAAACTCTCCGAGGAGAGCGTCGTCGAGGTGACCGCCACCGTCACCGCGAACGAGGCGGCGCCGGGCGGGGCCGAGCTGACCGGGCCGACGATCCGGGTGCTCAGCGAGGTGACCGCACCGTTGCCGGTCGAACTGCACCGGCCCGGGCTGACCGCGACCCTGCCCACCCAGCTCGACCACGCCGCGGTATCCCTGCGCCATCCGAGCCGGTCGGCCGCGCTGCGGATGACCGCCGCCGCGAGCGCCGGGTTCCGCTCGGCGCTGGACCGGCAGCGCTTCGTCGAGATCCACACGCCGAAGGTGACCGCGTCGGCGACCGAGTCGGGCGCGAACGTCTTCCGGCTCGACTGGTTCGGCCGGCCGGCGTTCCTGGCCCAATCGCCGCAGCTCTACAAGCAGGTGATGGTCGGCGTCTTCGAGCGTGTCTTCGAGGTCGGGCCGGTGTTCCGGGCCGAACCGCACGACACCGCGCGGCACCTCGCGCAGTACACGTCGCTCGACGCCGAACTGGGCTTCATCGGCGACCACCGGGACGTGATGGCGGTGGTCACCTCGGTGGTCGCCGAGATGGTGGCCGCGACCGGCGTCGCCGTCGAGATGCCCGCGGAGATCCCGGTGGTGCACTTCACCGAGGCGTTGCGGATCGTCGGGGCGCATCCAGAGGAGGACGACCTGGCGCCGGCGCACGAGCGGCGGCTGGGGGAGTGGGCGCGGCGCGAGCACGGGTCGGAGTTCGTCTACGTCACCGGCTACCCGATGCGCAAACGTCCGTTCTACACCCATCCGCAGCCGACCGACGCGACCTGGTCGAACAGCTTCGACCTGCTCTTTCGCGGACTGGAGATCACCACGGGCGGGCAACGGCTGCATCGGTACGCGGACTACGTCGCCGCCCTGGAGCGGATCGGCGAGCCGCTGGAGCCGTACCAGGGGTATCTGGACGCCTTCCGCTACGGGATGCCGCCGCACGGCGGCTTCGCCATCGGGCTGGAGCGGTTCGTGGTCCGGCTCACCGGCGCGGCCAACGTACGGGAGGTCACGGCGTTTCCTCGTGACCTGCACCGCCTGACCCCGTGAGCCTGACCCCGCCGCCCTTGCGGGGCACGAAGATCCGCTTGTCGAGCGGGTGGCGGTAGCGGATCACAGCAGGGTCGGCAGGTGGCGTTCGACGACCGGCAGCACGTCGGCGACCGTCACCGGCCGGCCCAGCTCGGCGCTCAGCGAGGTGACGCCCGCGTCGCGGATGCCGCACGGCACGAAGCGGTCGAAGTTGGCCAGGTCGCAGTCGCAATTGACGGCGAAACCGTGCTGGGTCACGCCGCGGGCCACCCGGATGCCGATCGCGGCGACCTTGCGGTCCGGGCCGCGCTCGTCAGCGCGCACCCACGCGCCGCTGCGCCCGTCGACCCGCTCGGTGCCGAGACCGAACTCGGCGCACACGTCGATCAGCAGCTGCTCGGTACGCCGCACATAGGCGACCACGTCGATCGGGTCGGCCAGTTTGACGATCGGGTAACCGACCAGCTGCCCCGGGCCGTGCCAGGTGATCTTGCCGCCGCGGTCCACGTCGACGACGGGGGTGCCGTCCCACGGGCGGTCGGCGGGCTCGGTGCGCTTACCGGCGGTGAAGACGCTGGGATGCTCCAGCAGCAGGATGGTGTCGGGCTGCGAGCCCGCGACGACGGCCTCGTGCACCTCGCGCTGCCGGTCCCAGGCCACCCGGTAGTCGACCATGCCAGGGCGCAGCACGGTGAGCGTCGGAGTAGTGGTCACCGCTCCAGCGTAGTCTCAAGGCTTGACGTCGATCGGGTCCACGCCCGGGCGGATCCGCCAGACCAGCACGTCGCCGACGCGTTCCGGCGGGCCGAGCAGGGCGGTCGCGGTGATCTCCAGCGCCGAGCGGAAGAGCATTCCCCGCGAGCCGGTGACCTGCGGCGGCAGGAAGATGGCCTGCAGATTCCAGTACTGGAAGTCGAGGCGGGCCTGCTCCCGGTCGTAGTTACTGATCGTCGGGATGTAGCCGTAGGCGGCGACCCGCTGGAAGATCCAGTCGGTGCGGCGCAGCGGCGCGCCGATACGGCCGGTGCCGTTCTCCCCGCCCGGTCCGAGGAAGTAGCCGTCCGGGATCCGGAACTGCGGGCCGCTGCGGGCCATCGTGTACGCCTGCCAGCGCTGACCGTCCGCTGCCCCCGTCCAGGCGAACGGCAGGGTGGTGATCACCCCGTTGTCCGAGACGTACTTCTGCCACGTGCCGTCGGCGATGAACGTCGGCTCCGGGGCGCGTTCGATGATCGGCAGGGGCACCGGCAGCAACGGCACCAGGGCCAGGGCGAACCCGGCCGCCCAGGCGGTCTGCCTGGCTACCGACTCGCCGGCGGTGAGCACGTGGTCGGCGGTCAGCGCCAGCAGGACGGCGATCACCCCGACCACCACCAGCGCGAGCCGGCCGGGCAGCGCCGAGTTGAACAGCGGCAGCCGCATCAGCAGCGCGTACGGCAGGGGGACGTCGGTGTCGGCGCCGAGGATCTTCAGCCGGGGACCCAGGGACAGCACCAGGAAGGTGCCGCCGACGATGAACAGCGCGCGCAGGGTGGCCCGCCGGCCGGGGGAGGCCCGCGACCACAGGGCGCCGATCGCGAAGGCGATCAGGACCAGCAGCGGAACGCCGAAGAACGAGGTCTGCTCGGTCGGGTTGGCGTCCAGGCCGCCACTGTCCAGCCCGGCCCAGCCGGCCAGCGACTGGCGCGCGAAGGCCACGTAGGCGGCCACGTCCTCGGCGTAGACGCGCTGCTTGAAGCCGGTGCCCTTGAACGACTGCGGGCCGGCGAAGTGCATGTAGAGCGGGTAGGCGAGCAGCCCGCCGGCGACCACGGCCGTCACGACCAGGGCGCCGAACACCCGGGGAGCGGCGGATCGGGCCTCGGCGATGGTGGCCCGCGAGAGCGACCAGGCGACGACGAAGACCATGGTGGCCAGGGCCACGAAGAACAGCCCCTCGGCGGCGATCGAGAAGCCCACCGCGAGCACCACCCCGAGCACGGCCCCGTCGCGCAGCCACGTCCACCGGCCCGGCTGGCGCAGCTTGAGTACCCACCACAGCACCAGCGGGGCGACCCAGCCGGCCGTCCAGTTCAGGTGGCCGTTGGCGTGCGAGATGAAACCCGGTGCGAAACCGGCGAAGAGGCCGGCCAGCGCGGCGGCGGCGCGGTGCCGCACCAGGTGCCGTTGCAGGAAGAAATACCAGGCGAACGCGGCGCCGGCCAGGTTCAGCGTCAGGATCGTCACGTAGCTGACCTGCGGGCCGGCCAGCACGGTCAACGGGCTGAACAACACGATGAAGACGGTGATCGACGTGTTGGCGGCGAGGTTCACCCCGGTCGGGGCGTTCATCATCGTGGTGAAGAACGGGTCGCCGCCGTGCACGGTCAGATAGCGGCCGTAGCCGAGCAGCCACTCGAAGAAGGCCTGATCACCGAGGTTCTCCTGGAGCGCGTGCGTATACGGATGCTGCCACAGGCCCTGAGTGACCCAGACCCCGAGCGTCAGGGCCAGCGCGGCGACGAGCAGATGCGCCCGCCACGCCCGGCGGGTCTTCGTCGTGGCGTTGGTGGCGGGCTCCGCAGGCGTGGCGATGGCAAGGGACACCAGCCGCACGTTAGCAAGCGAACGAACGCCGGCCCGCCGCGGCGCCACTGTCAGCGCGTCGCGTTCTGTGCCGGAGTGAGCGCGGCCCGTAGTGCCGACTCGACGGTCGGGCAGTTCCAGGTGAAACCGGACCGGCTCAGCACGCCCGGCAGGACCCGCTGGCTGCGTAACGCCTCGGCGGCGAACTCGCCCAGCGCGACCTGCAGGGCCACGCCGGGCACGACAGTGACGGTGGGCCGGTGCAGGACCCGGCCGAGGACCTCGGTGACGGTGCGATTGGTGACCGGGTCGGGGCCGACGACGTTGACCGGGCCGGCCAGCTCACCGCGGTCGAGCAGGAACTCCACGGCGGAGAGCCAGTCGCCCAGGCCGATCCAGGACTGCCACTGCCGGCCACTGCCCAGCCGGCCGCCCAATCCGAGCCGGAACGGGATCAGCTGCGGTTTGAGCAGTCCGCCGTGCTCGTCCAGGGGCAGGCCGGTGCGCAGCAGCACGACGCGGGTGCCGGCGTCCTCGGCCGGGCGTGCCGCGGCCTCCCAGACCCGGCACACGTCGGCCAGAAAGGTGCTGCCCGCCGGCGCCTCCTCGGCCACCCGGTCGTCGCCGGTGTCGCCGTACCAGCCGATGGCCGAGCCCTGCAGCAGCACCTGCGGGCGGTCGGCGGCCGGCAGTGTCTTGATCGCGCGGGCGATGGTGCCCGTGCTGTCCACCCGACTCGACCGGATCAGGCTCCGGTACGCCGGGGTCCAGCGCTTGTCGGCGACCCCGGCGCCGGCCAGGTTGATCACCGCGTCGGCTGTTGCGACCAGGGCCGGGTCCAGCACGCCCGCGGACGGCTGCCACTGCTTCTCGTCCGCTTCCGCCGGGGCCCGGCGGACCAGCCGGGTGATGTCGTGCCCGGCGCCGCGCAGGCGATCGGCGAGTCGGGTGCCGAGGAAGCCGGACGCGCCGGCCATGAGGATGTGCATGTCTCCACCATGCCCGTTATTGAACCTGCTCAAAACCGAACGAGGGGCCTGCTACCCCAACCGGGCCCCTCGTTCGCGGAGCGGTGATCAGGACAATCCGAGATCGCCCTCGAAGTGCCCGGCCTCCAGCCGCTCCTTCATCGTGACCAGGAAACGGGCGGCGTCGGCGCCGTCGACGATCCGGTGGTCGTAGCTGAGCGCCAGATAGATCATCGACCGCGGCACGATCAGCTCGCCCAGGTTGGCGTCCTCGACGACCACCGCGCGCTTGACGACCGCACCGGTGCCGAGGATGCCGACCTGCGGCTGGTTGATGATCGGGGTGTCGAACAGGGCGCCCCGGCTGCCGGTGTTGGTCAGCGTGAAGGTGCCGCCGGACAGCTCGTCCGGGCTGATCTTGTTGTTACGGGTGCGGTCCGCCACGTCGGCGATCCGCTTGGCCAGCCCGGCCAGGTTGAGATCACCCGCGTCCCGGATGACCGGCACTATCAGGCCCTTCGGGGTGTCCACCGCGATGCCGAGGTGCTCGCCGTCGTGGTAGGTGACCGTTCCGGCCTCCTGGTCGATCGACGAGTTGACCACCGGGTGCTCGCGCAGCGCCTCGACCGCGGCCAGGGCCAGGAACGGCAGGTAGGTCAGCTTCGCGCCGTTCTTGGCCTGGAAGTCGGCCTTGGCCTTGCCGCGCAGCGTGGCGACCTTGGTGATGTCGACCTCGACCACCGTGGTGAGCTGCGCCGAGATCTGCAGCGACTCGACCATCCGGCGGGCGATCGTCGCCCGGGTGCGGGTCAGCTTCTCGGTGCGGCCGCGCAGCGGGCTCGCGGCCGGCTTGGGAGCCGCGGCCGGGGCCGGCTTGGCGGGAGCCGCCGCGGGAGCCGGCTTGGCGTCGGCGGCGGACCTGGCCGCTGCCTCCTTGGCCGCTGCCTCCTTCTTGGCCGCGGCCGCCTTGTCGGCCGCCTCGATGACGTCCTGCTTGCGGATCCGTCCGCCGACGCCGGTGCCGGTCAGCGACGCCAGGTCGACGCCTTTCTCGGTGGCCAGCTTGCGGACCAGCGGTGTCACGTATCCGGCGTCGCCGGCGCCGTTGGCCTGGACCGTCTCCGCGGCCGGGGCACGGCCCTGGCCTGGGGCGGGCGGCTCGGACGCCCTCTGCGTACCCGACGATGTCTCGGCCTCGGGCGCCGGGTAGGCGTAGGACTCGCCGGAGGGGGCGAAGTCCGACTCCACAAGCGGCTGTTCCTGGGCTGGCGGTGCTGCCTGCTGCGGCGCGGGCGGTGCGGCCTGCTGAGCCGGGGCGGTGGCCGGGGTGCCGATGATCGCCAGGTCGGCGCCGACCTCGGCGGTCTCGTCCTCGGGGACCTTGATCTCCAGGACGGTACCGGCGACCGGCGACGGAATCTCGGTGTCGACCTTGTCGGTGGAGACCTCGAGCAGCGGCTCGTCGAACTCGATCGGGTCGCCGACCTGCTTGAGCCAGCGGGTGACCGTGCCCTCGGTGACGCTTTCGCCGAGCGCGGGCATCTTGACCGCGGTGCCCTCGGCGGCCGGGGCGGCGGTCTGCGGAGCGGGAGCCTCGGCCTCGACCGGCTTCTCAGCCGACGGCACGGTCTCGGCGGCGGGCTCGGGCTCGGCCTGCGCCGGTGCCCGCGGCGCCGGAGCGGCGGCCTGCTGGGCTGGGGCCTGCGGTGCCGGGGCGGCGGCCTGCTGGGCCGGGGCCTGCGGTGCCGGGGCGGCCTCTTGCGCGGGAGCGTCCGAGCCGATCTCCTCGCCGTCACCGGCGATGACCGCCAGTTCGCTGCCGACGTCGGCGGTCTCGTCCTCGCCGACGACGATGCGGGACAGCACACCCGCGGCGGGTGACGGGATCTCGGTGTCGACCTTGTCGGTGGAGACTTCGAGCAGCGGCTCGTCGGCCTCGACCCGCTCGCCCTCCTGCTTGAGCCAGCGCGTGACGGTGCCCTCGGTGACGCTCTCACCCAGCCGCGGCATGGTGACCGATACCGGCATTGTCTTGAACTCCTTACGGCCTGCGGTA
>JAVHVY010000223.1:0-8229 GCA_032160305.1 Actinoplanes sp. | reverse complement strand
GGCCGACCACCTGCGCCGTCGCGGGGTGGCCGCCGGGAAGCCGGTACGCACCCTCGGCGGCGCGCTCACCTTCGAGTCGCCGGCCGGAACGCTCGCCGTCCTGCGCCGGGTCGCGGGCCGGTGCCTGCACGGCGCCGACCCCGTCGACCAGCAGTGGTGGGGCGACCGGCTCGGCGCCGTACACCGGGAACTGCAGGCCTTCGCCCATCCCGGCCTGCGCCGGTGGAACAGCCTCGACCCCGGCGCGCCGCACCTCGCCGTCGAGCCGTGGCTACGCGCGGCGGTGGCCGACGCGGTCGCGGCGGCCACCCGGCTCACCGTCACCGACCGGCTCACCTACGGCGTCCTGCACGGCGACCCGGCCGCCGAGGACTTCATCGTCGACCCGCTGACCGGCCGGGCCGGCGTACTCGACTGCGGCGCCGCCGGCAGCGGCCCGCTGGTCCTCGACGTCGCCGCGGCGGTGGTCTACGCGGGCGGCCCCGGCGCGGCCACCGAGCTGCTCGACGGCTACCTGGCCGCGGGCCCGGTCCGCCGCGACGAACTCGACGCGGCCCTGCCGGTGCTGCTGCGCTTCCGCTGGGCGCAGCAGGCCGACTGGTCGGCCCGCCGGCTGATCCAGTGCCGAGCGCCGGCCTGCCGCGCCGACGCCGCCGACATGCTCGACCGGGCCCACGAGGTGCTGCACGCGCCGCCCGCCTGACCGCCTCCGGCGGTGATGGGCGAGGATGGTCCTGATGGTCTACCGCTATTTCTACGACTGCGAATTCATCGAGGACGGCCGCCTGGTCGATCTCGTGTCGATCGGCGTCGTCGACGAGTTCGGCCGCGAGTTCTACGCGGTGTCGACGGAGTTCGACGACAGCCGCGCCGTGCCCTGGGTGCGCCGCAACGTCCTCGACAAGCTGCCGTCCCCGGCCGACCCGGCCTGGCGCTCCCGCGAGCGTCTCCGTGACGACCTCTACGCCTTCCTGACCGGCCCGCTTCAGGGCCGTACCGAGCAGATGGAGTTGTGGGCCTGGTATGCGGCCTACGACCACGTGGCGCTGGCCCAGCTGTGGGGCGCGATGCCGGCGTTGCCCCGCGACATCCCCCGCTTCACCAAGGATCTCCGCCAGAAATGGGACGATCTCGGCAAACCCCAGCTCCCGAGCGCGACGGGCCGGCACGACGCCCTGGTCGACGCCAAGCACAACCTGGCCCGCTGGAAAGCCATGGGCGGGTAGGCGGCCCTCGGCCGGGTCGGTTGTGCAGAAGGCGGGGCGTGCCGGAGGCGTTACCCGGGGTGGGTCGATAATGTGGTGATGGCGAGGGCCGGGGTTCGCCTCGTGCCGGCGAAAACGGCATGGTCGGAGGCGGAGATGGCGCGAGACGGCGACAGGACCGGAACGGTCGACCCCGGTCGGGCGCGGGACGAGGCCCACGACCGGTGGGAGGGGCTCCCGCGCTGGCAGCAGGCCGGGATCGGCGCCCTGGCCGGCGTCGAGGTCGTGCTCACGACCGTGGCCATCGTCGACCTTGTCCGCCGCCCCCGCGCCAGCGTGCGCGGTCCCAAGACGCTCTGGTTCCTGACCTTCCCGGTCCAGCCGTTCGGTCCGATCGCCTACCTGGCCCTGGGCCGCCGCCGCCGCTGACCACCACCGCCAGTAGAGTGCGCTTGCGGCCCACCCCGGGCCCGGCAACGCTGCCGACCACCACTCCCCGGGGCTGACAGGCCTTCTTGACTTTCGCGACGCGAGCCCGATGAGGGACCCGAAAGGGAGGACGAGCAATCATGCGTATCGGCGTGCTCACCGGTGGCGGCGACTGCCCCGGTCTCAACGCGGTGATCCGGGCGGTGGTGCGCAAAGGCGTCGCCACCTACGGTCACGAGTTCGTCGGATTCCGGGACGGCTGGAAGGGCCCGCTGGAGGGCCTGACGAAGCCGCTCGGCATCGCCGAGGTCCGCGGCATTCTCCCGCGCGGCGGCACCATCCTGGGTTCCTCGCGGACCAACCCGTTCAAGATCGAGGGTGGTGTCGAGCGGATCAAGGCCAACCTGGCCGAGACCGGCGTCGACGCGCTCGTGGCGATCGGCGGCGAGGACACCCTCGGCGTCGCCACCAAGCTCAACGACCTCGGCGTGAACGTGGTCGGGGTCCCCAAGACGATCGACAACGACCTGAACGCGACCGACTACACGTTCGGCTTCGACACCGCGGTCAACATCGCGATGGAGGCGATCGACCGGCTGCACACCACCGCCGAGTCGCACCACCGCACGCTGGTCGTCGAGGTCATGGGCCGGCACGCGGGCTGGATCGCCCTGCACGCGGGTCTGGCCGGCGGCGCGAACGTGATCCTGCTCCCGGAGCGCAACTTCGACGTGGAGCAGGTCGCCACGTACGTGACCAAGCGCTTCCAGGTCGAGTACGCGCCGATCGTCGTGGTCGCCGAGGGTGCCCAGCCGCTCGAAGGCCAGATGTCGGTGCAGAATCAGCAACTCGACGCCTTCGGCCACGTCCGCCTCGGCGGCATCGGCCAGTGGCTCGCCGAGCAGCTGGAGGAGAAGACCGGCAAGGAGGCCCGCACGGTCGTCCTCGGTCACATCCAGCGCGGTGGCACCCCGACCGCCTTCGACCGGGTGCTCGCCACCCGGTTCGGCCTGCAGGCGATCGACGCGGTCCACGAGGGTGATTTCGGTAAGATGATGGCGCTGCGTGGCACCGACATCATCCGGGTCCCGCTGATCGAGGGCACGGGCGAGCTGAAGACGGTCCCCGCGGAGCGGTATGACGAGGCCGAAGTCTTCTTCGGCAGCTGATCAAGTGATCGGATGAAGGGGCGACCGGTCCGGTCGCCTCTTTTCTGTGGAAAGAGGCCGAGATGACAAAGCACATTGTCGCCGTGATCGGTGCGGGCAAGCTCGGTGAGCTGGTCCTCTCCGGCCTGCTGCGGGCCGGCTGGCCGCCCGCGGGGCTGCTCGCCACGACCCGCCGCCCGGAACGCGCCACCGAGCTGGCCGAGCGGTACGGCATCCGCCCGGTGTCCAACCTGACCGCGATCACCCAGGCCGACGTGCTCGCGATCGCGGTCAAACCGCAGGACGCGGGCCGGTTCCTGGACGAGTTCGGGATGAAGATCCCGCCGGACAAGCTGGTCGTCTCGCTCTGCGCCGGCCTGCCGACCAGCTTCTTCGCCGAGCGGCTTCCGGACGGCACCCCGGTCGTGCGGGTCATGACGAACACCCCGGCCCTGGTCGACCAGGCGATGACGGTCCTGTCGGCCGGCCCCTGGGCGACCGAGGAGCACCTGGCGCTGGCCGAGGAGATCTTCACGCCGCTGGGCAAGACGCTGCGGGTGCCCGAGGCGCAGCAGGACGCGGTCACGGCACTGTCCGGCTCCGGCCCGGCCTACTTCTATCTGCTCGTCGAGGCGATGATCGACGCGGGGATCCTGCTCGGGCTGCCCCGGCAGGTCGCCCACGACCTGATCGTGCAGACCGCGATCGGCTCCGCGGTGATGCTGCGCGACTCGGGGGAGCACCCGGTCAAACTGCGCGAGGCGGTCACCTCACCGGCCGGCACGACCATCTCGGCGATCCGCGAGCTGGAGAACCATGGGGTGCGCGCGGCGATGCTCTCCGCCCTGGAGGCGGCCCGGGACCGGGCGCGGGAGATCGCCCAGCAGGCGAGTTAGTACCAGATCGCGATCCTGGCGCCGCCGTTCTCCTCCGGCGGGTCGGGGTGGCTCAAGGCGGTGCCGATGGCCATCCGGTGTGCCGTCCAGGCCACCGCGGCGGCGTCCAGGATGTCGTCCGGTGGGGCCTGCCCGGCCGGGCCGAGGCTGTCCGGCAGCACGATGCCGTGCTTGGCCAGCAACTCCCGGCGTTTCGCCTGACCGGTCCAGGTCTTCTTGGCGTGGCTGAGCGGGGCGCCGGCCATGGTCCGGAAGGACAGCTCCGGGTGCGCCTCGAAGAGTAGGCCCGGGTGGCGTTCCCAGATCGCGTTCGCCTCGAGCAGCTTGGGGCGCAGCGCCCAGGACTGCCGGCTGAGCCCGGAGCCGGTCAGCTCCCGGCAGAGCCGGTTGGCGACGGCGAAGTCGGACTCCATCCAGACCGCCCGCGGCGGCACCCGGAAGACGCTGCTGCGTCGCGGGCCGAGCTGGTCGGCGGCCGCGGTGTCGGCCGCGCGCCAGCGGTCCGGCAGCATGCCGAGCGGGATGTCGACGCCGATCACGGCCGCGCCGGAGCTGCCCGCGACGATCTCGTAGAGGGTGGACGCGAGCACGGCCCGGCCGAAGGTGCCGTTGCGCAGCTCGACGCCGACCCAGCCGAGGGCGTACGCATCGACGCCGATCACGTGGATGCTCATCGGCGAGTTCAGCGCGGCAGTGGTTTCTCGTCGGTGAGTCCGTCGATGGCCACGTCGAAGATGGTCATGACGGCAGACTACGCGCAGTGGCCGGAGGATGGCACGCTGTTCGTCGGCGACCGGCAACGGTGAGCTGATCACCGCGATCGGGAACGGTCTCGGCTGATCTACCGTGATAAGGCGGGACGCTGGGGAAACCCGGCGCCCCGGGTGCTCTTCTCCACCCCGTAGGCTTTCCGGTATGCGCCGCGAGTGGCACCGACTCAGCTTCCCGGGGGTGGGAACCCAGGCTATGCAGACCTCCCGCCCGTCGACCGACTCCGCCGAGGACGTCGCCCTCGGCCTGGACCGGTGGCGCGAGCTGCCCCGTGTGCAGACGCCGCCCTGGCCCGACTCCGCCGAGGTCGCGTCGGTCTGCAAGGTGCTCGACAGCGTGCCGTCGATCGTCGCCCCCTACGAGGTCGACCAGCTGTGCGCCCGGCTCGCAGAGGTTTGCGAGGGGCGGGCCTTCCTGCTCCAGGGCGGCGACTGCGCGGAGACCTTCGCGGACAACACCGAGCACCACCTGCTGGCGAACGCGCGGACGCTGCTGCAGATGGCGGTGGTCCTGACCTATGGGGCGTCGATGCCGGTGGTGAAGGTGGCCCGGGTGGCCGGCCAGTACACCAAGCCCCGGTCGTCGGCGAACGACTCGCTGGGCCTGCCCGCGTACCGCGGTGACATGATCAACTCGCTCGACCCGGAGGCGTCGGCGCGGGTGGCCGACCCACAACGGATGATCCGGGCGTATGCGAACTCGGCCGCGGCGATGAACATGCTCCGCGCGTACCTCTCGGGCGGCCTGGCCGACCTGGCCGGTCTGCACGACTGGAACAAGGACTTCGTCCGCGCCTCCCCGGCCGGCGAGCGGTACGAGGCCATCGCCCGCGAGATCGACCGCGCCCTCGACTTCATCCGGGCCTGCGGCATGACCGAGGACGAAGCCCTGCGTACGGTCAGCCTCTACTGCTCCCACGAGGCGCTCGCGATCGAGTACGACCGCGCCCTGACCCGGGTCTCGGACAGCAAGGCGTACGGGCTCTCGGGGCATTTCCTGTGGATCGGCGAGCGGACCCGCCAGCTCGACGGCGCGCACATCGACTTCGTCAGCCGGCTGGCCAACCCGATCGGCGTGAAGCTCGGCCCGGGCACGTCCCCGGAGACGGCCATCGAGCTGTGTGAACGGCTCAACCCGGGCAACGTCCCCGGCAAGCTGACCCTGATCAGCCGGATGGGCAACAGCAAGGTCCGCGACACGTTGCCGCTGATCGTGGAGAAGGTGAGCGCCACCGGCGCCAAGGTCGTCTGGCAGTGCGACCCGATGCACGGCAATACCCACGAGTCGTCGAACGGCTACAAGACCCGTCACTTCGACCGGATCGTCGACGAGGTACTCGGCTACTTCGAGGTGCACCGCCTCCTCGGCACCCACCCGGGCGGCATCCACATCGAGCTGACCGGCGAGGACGTCACCGAATGCCTCGGCGGCGCCCAGGGCATCGAGGACCTCGACCTGCCGGACCGCTACGAGACGGCCTGTGACCCCCGGCTGAATACGCAGCAGAGCCTCGAACTCGCCTTCCTGGTGGCGGAGATGCTCCGTGGCTGACCCGGTCGGCCTGCGCTCCACAGAACCGCCGGTCGGCCTGCGCTCCACAGAACCGCCGGTCGACCTCCGGTCCACAGAACCGCTGGTCGACCTCCGGTCCGACACCGTGACCAAGCCGACGGCCGGGATGCGGGCGGCGATGGTCGCCGCCGAGGTGGGCGACGACGTCTTCGGTGACGATCCCACGGTGATCGCCCTCGAGGCCGAGGTGGCGGCGCTGTTCGGGCACGAGGCGGCGTTGTTCGCCCCGTCCGGCTCGATGGCCAACCAGATCGCCTTGTCGCTGGTCGTGCCCCGGGCCGGGGAACTGCTGGCGGGGGCGGACGCGCACGTCGTGTCGTACGAGCTGGGGGCGGCCGCCGCGCTGGCCGGGATCTCGACCCGGACCTGGCCGGCGGTCGGCGCGAGCCTGGCGGTGCAGCAGATCGCGGCGATGATCCGCCCGGCCGGCTACCCGTCCGTACCGACCCGGGCGATCGCGGTGGAGCAGACCCACAACCTCGGCGGCGGCACCGTCACCGACCTGCAGACGCTGCGGGCGCTCCGCTCGGCCGCCGACGAGGCCGGCGTGCTGCTGCACTGCGACGGGGCCCGGATCTGGCACGCGCACGTCGCCGACGGGGTGCCGCTGGCCGCCTACGGCCGGCTCTTCGACACGCTGTCGGTCTGCCTGTCCAAGGGGCTCGGCGCACCGATCGGCTCGCTGGTGGTCGCCAGCGCGGCCCGGATCGCCGAGGCCCGGGTGATCCGCAAGCGGCTCGGCGGCGGCATGCGCCAGGTCGGCATCCTCGCCGCGGCCGGCCGGTGGGCGTTGCGCCACCACATCGAACGCCTCGCCGACGACCACGCCCGCGCCCACCGGCTCGCGACAGCTCTGGAGCCGCTCGGGGTCGTGGAGGCTGCGGGCGTACGAACGAATCTTGTGCTGTTGAATCTGACGAAGTCGCAGCTGGACGCGCCGGCCCTGGCCGCCGCGGCCGCGCGGCGCGGCGTGCTGATCTCACCGATGCTGCCGCGCACCGCCCGCCTGGTCACCCACCTGGATGTGGACGACGACGGCGTGCAACGGGCGATCACGGTGCTCGGCGACCTGCTGGCGGCTTAGCGCAGGACTGTGAGCAGGGCAGTGCCGCCTTGGCCGGCCCGCCCGCGGTCCCGGGTGCGCGGTCCGACCCTGCTCAGAAGCACTGCAGCTGGACCTCGGTGTTCGGCCCCACCTGGGTGTTCTCCGCCGGGTTCTGGGAGCGGACCAGGCCGGTCGGCAGCACGCCGATCCGGGGTTGCAGGCCCAGCTGTCGCAGCTGCTGCTGCGCCTGGTCACAGGGCACGTCGATGACCCGGGGCACGATGACCAGCGCCGGGCCCTTGCTGACGTCGAGGGTGATCTCGTCGCCCTTCTGCGCGCCGGTGTCCGCTTTCGGGTTCTGCCCGATCACCGTGTCGCCCGGCTGGTCGCTGTCCTTGTACTGCTCGACCTCGCGCAGGCCGAGAGCCTGCAACTGGGCCCGGGCGTCGTTGATGTTCTTGTGTGTCAGGTCGGGGACGATGATCGGGGCGCGGCCCTTGCTGATCACCACGGTCACCGTGTCGCCCGGCTTCAGCGACGTGTCCTGCGGCGGGTCGGTGGAGATCACGGCGCCCTCGGGCACGCTGTCGCTGTACTGCTTGTCGCCCTGCTTGAGCTTGAGCTTCACGTTGTCCAGCTCGGCCTTGGCCGCGGCCAGCTCCTTGCCGGTGATGGGCGGCACCGGATAGCGCTCCGGCCCCAGCGACAGGACCACCACGAGCTGGGCGCCCCGGGCGATCTGCTGGCCGCCCGCCGGGTCCTGGCTGAGCACCACGTCCTTGGGCACCGTCTCGCTGTATGCGCCCGGGGCGTAGAAGACGCCGAAGCCGCCCTGCCTGGCGGCCGTCTCCGCCGCCGACTTGGTCATCGCGACCAGCGGCGGGGCGTCCGTGTACCGGCCTACGGTGACCCACCAGGTGGTGCCGAGCACGACCAGCACCATCACCAGGACGGTGGCCATGATCGTCTTGCGGCGCCGGTCACCGCCCGAGACGAGCTCCCCGACCCGCTGGGCCAGCCCGGCCAGGCCCGGGGTGGGCCGGGGCCGGCCGTAGGCGCGCGACGTCTGCTCGGGCAGCTTGGCCCAGGTCGGCCGGTCGTGCGGGATCGGGTGGTTGGTCGGGAGCGTGGGGATCATCGCGGTCGCGTCGGCGAGCCGGGGC
>JAVHVY010000197.1:0-2852 GCA_032160305.1 Actinoplanes sp. | reverse complement strand
GAGGAGAAGCGCAGCGCCAAGCAGGGCGGACACGAGCCCCAGTGGCGGGTCACCTGATATCAGCCCGTCGTCGGGAACATCTCGTCGGGTCTGTCGTCGGCGGGCCAGCGCGATCGCGCCGGCCAGGAAGACGACAAACGCCAACGTGGTCACCACCGAGCCGAACTGACCGTAGCCGAGGCCCTCGATATCAGTGCGTACATACGGGTCTAAGGTCTGGCCCACAGCCCCGGCTCCGGGCAGATCAGAGGCGGGCGACGGCACCAACATGAAGGCGATGGACCCGGAGAACGTCACCGACTGCAAGGCACTGCGCACGGAGATCGGCGTGGACGACGGGTCAGCCGCCGCTCCGATGCCGGCCACCGCCAGGACGGTCGCCACAGCCACCAGAACTACCGCAAGTGGAAATGCTGAGCGGAGGATCACCCTCCCGGTTGCCCCCTGCGCCCACAACCAGATGAGCGCCGCGGCCATCAGCACCATGGTGAAGAACGCGTAGTAGATGCCGCTCCACGCCACCACGACTGCCGCCGATACCAGAAGGATCTGCTTTCGCCGCGCCACGCCTGCAGTCAGACCCGCGCCTGTCCAGATCTCCTCGACCCGACCGGAGCCCATCAGCAAGGCAAGGATCACTCCAAGCACTGCCGACCACATGGTCGCGAGGTAGGGATGGACGAAGCCGCGAGCCCAGTGAAACGGGATGAACGTGTACGCCGCTCCTAGGACGACCGCGATCGGTCCGGGGGCGCCTACCCGACGCAGGAGCCAACAGGCCAGGGCGGCGCAGACCGGGAAGGACACCAACCAGATGAGGTTGACCGCGAGGAACTCATTCCCCGTGCCCTGGTAGATCCAGTTCTTGATCGTCTCGGTGATGAGGTCGAGGGTCTGGAAGTGCGACCACAGATGCATGCCGAAGGGGTAGCCACCGACGTAATGCCCCCAAGGCACCGAGGTCGCGGCGTACACGCCGAGAAGGTCGCTCTCAGCAAGCGGGTTACCCAGGCTTCCCCACGCGGATCCGAGTGTCCCGAGCAGAACCACTGACAGAACAGCCGAGAGCAGGTCCGGCGCAAGCAAGATCGCCCATAGGCGGCTCTGCCTGGATGCACTCGTCTTCGCCTGCTCGGCGTCCGATCTCGTCACCGCCATGTCTGCTCACGGTCTCGCGCCAGCCGTCGCACAGTCCACCCCCAAGGTCGACGACGAAACGTGACAGCGTAAGGCGATCATCGCGAGGCCGGATCCATTCCTACCGGTCTCCAACCAAGCCCCTATTAGGCCCCACCTGATCCGTCGTGTCGATGCCGCCACGCCGTGCGATCAAGATAAGGGACACGCCTGATCTGCGTCGCACGAACGGCAGGTATCGCTCCATGGCAATGATCCTGGCCAGGGCCCAGTTGGTGAATCGACCGATCTCCCCTAGGTCGCTGCCCTGAGCACGCCGCCGTCGCAAGTTGACCACGGGCCTGAGCAAGACGTTCCAGGACCACACGTCCTGGACCTCGAACCCGGCGGCCACAACCTTCTCCACCAACTCGGTCCGGTCGTACCTGCGCACGTGGCCCACGGCCCGATCATGATCGGACCACAGGCTCATATCGCACGGCACCGCGACCCACAGCCGGCCACCCGGACGGAGCACACGGGCGAACTCGCCGAGTACCGCCGCGTCGTCCTCGATGTGTTCGAGGATGTCAAACGCAACGATCAGTCCTGCCGCGGCGGTCGTGAAAGGAAGGCCCCCGGCGTCCCCACGAACCGCCGGAAGTCCGCGGTCACGCGCTGCCTCGGCCCCCTCCGGCCCGTACTCGACCGGCACGGCGAATGCCCCGGCCGCTCGTAGCACCCGAGTGTTGCCGCCTCCCGCAGCACCAATGTCAAGCGCGATCAGATCGCCCCACTGCCTGATCTCGGTGTCAAGCAGGCTCGCCAGGATCCGGCGGCGCTCGGCGTACCACCAATGTCGGTCTTCGAGCGCCACCAACTTGCGGATCTCGGTACTCTCCACGCAGGACAGTGTGCATCGAGGGGGCCCCGCTGCTGACGATTGTCGTTCCTGTTTTCGACGAAGAAGACGTGCTGGCCATGTTCGCCGCTCGGACCCGGCCGGTGCTCGACCAGCTCGCCGAGCCCTATGAGGTGCTCTTCGTCGACGACGGCAGCCAGGACGGGACGCCCGCCATCCTGAGCGATCTCACCCGAGCCTGGCCTCAGGCCCGGGTGCTGACCCTGCGGCGAAACGCCGGCCACCAGGCCGCCTTGACGGCCGGGCTGGACCACTCCTCCGGCGACGCCGTCATCACGATGGATGCGGACCTGCAGGATCCACCGGAGGTCTTGCCGGAGATGGTGCAGGCATGGCGCCAGGGCGCCATCGACATCGTGTACGCGGTCCGCGCCGACCGGCGCCAGGACTCGTGGTTCAAGCGTCGCAGCGCCCGCGTCTACTACCGGATGATGCGGCGAGTAGCGGGACAGGACGTCCCCGCTGATGCGGGCGACTTCCGGCTAATGAGTCGAGCAGTCGTAGACGCGCTGCACCAGCTGCCGGAGCGCAACCGGGTCTACCGCCTGCTGGTGCCCTGGTTGGGCTTCCCCAGCGCGACCGTCAGATATTCCCGCGACTCGCGCGCTGCAGGGCGGAGCAAGTACTCCGTTTCTCACATGACTCGACTCGCCTTCGACAGCGTGACCTCCTTCAGCGCTCAGCCGCTGCGCATCGCCACCTGGTGCGGGGTGTTCGGAAGCGCGGTCTGTTTCGCCGCCATGCTGACGGCCGTGATCGCCCAGCTCTCCGGGCACACCGTCCCCGGCTGGGCATCGGTCTTTGTTGCCGTCCT
>JAVHVY010000195.1:0-18547 GCA_032160305.1 Actinoplanes sp. | reverse complement strand
TGGCACTCGCACGGTGCGGGTGCCTGGCGATGCGGGGGCGACCACGTCGGTCGGACCGGCCGCTGCGGCCCGGTCCCGACCGCCCGGCCGCGGGGCAGTGCCCCGCCCGTCGCGGGCGGGCGGCTCGGCCACGCGGTGCGGGCGACGATCTCCTGACTCAGGAGGCCGCGGCCAGTTGCTGTCGCAGGTAGCCGGCGGCGGCGTGCGACACCTGTTCGCCGACGGCCTCGCGCACCATCGAGCTGCGGTGCCGCACCTCGCCGCCGGGCCCTTCGGCGAGCAGGTGGGCGTGCACCAGGCTGTCGATACTCTCGAGCACCTCACCAACCGGGCGACCGGTCAGCGAGGCCAGGTCGGCCGCGCCGAGCGGGCCCAGCGCGGCGCAGAGGCGCAGCAACTCCCAGGCCGGCGGGGGCATCCAGCGGGTGCGCAACCGGGCGATCTGCATGGCGACCGCCGAGGCGATCTCCGGTGCCCGCTGCGCCACCGCGACCAGGGCCGGGATGCCACCCGTACGCTCCAGCACGGTGTCGTCGCCCAGCGGCGCCAGCTCGTCGCCGGTCAGCGGGCCGAGCCGCAGCACCACCGCCGTGCGCAGCCCGGCCACGGGCCGCCCGCCGAGCTGCGACGGATAGCAGTAGGTCAGCACGATCCGCAGAGCCGGACAGTGCCGGCTCAGCCAGGCCAGCTCGGCGACGCCGGCCGCGTCCAGGTCGACGGCGTCGTCGACGGCGAGGAAGACCGGCTCCGGCCCGGCCAGGACGGTGCCGATCAGTTCGAGTTCGTCGCGGCGCAACGGCTGGTCCGGGCCGGCGGCGTCGACGATCGCCAGCAGCTGCGGAGCGGCGCCGAGGTCGACCAGGGCCGCCCGCAGCCAGGCCAGCCGGAAGACGCCGGTGGACGATCCGCCGTGCCCGACGCCGAAGCGGCCCGGGGCGTGCCGGGCCAGCTCGGCGAGGAAGGCGGACTTGCCGGCTCCGTCCGGACCGACGACGTGCGCGACGCGCGGGGCGTCCGGAGCGAGCAGCGCCTCGATGGCGGCGGCCCGGCCGAGGAACCGGTCCCGCGACTCCGGCGCCGGCGCCGCGACCGGGCGGTCGGCGCTGACCGGCGGCACGGCGGCGGCCTCGACGCGCCGGCCGGTGAGTACGGCGCGCTGCAGCCGGACGAGTTCGGCCGACGGCGGCACGGCCAGTTCCTCGTCGAGGAGGCGACGGCAGCGCTCGTAGATGCGCAGCGCCTCGTCCGGTCGTTCCATCGCGACGGCCGCGGCCATCGCCGCCTCGTAGCCGGACTCCAGGAACGGGTTGAGTTCGATCGCGTCCTGGGCCAGGCGCAGGGCGCGGGGCGGGTCGACGGCCAGCGCCGACCGGGACAGCTCCAGCAGGGCGTTGACGACGGCGAACTGGACCTCGCTGCGCGCCTGCTCGGCCCATTCGGCGTACGGGTCCTCGGGGAAGGGCAACTCGCGGGCCAGGTCGAGGATCGCGGCGTGGACCGGCAGGCGCTGCGGGTCGTCCGGGGCGAGCGCGTCGAGGCTGCGGATCCGGGTGCGCAGGTCGGCCAGGTCCAGTTCGGCGCGGCCGGTGTCGAAGAGGTAACCACCGCCGCGGGTGACGATGAACCAGCTCGCCGCGCTGCCGGCCGGCTGCAACCGGCGCCGGATCACCGAGACGTAGTGCTCCAGGGCGGCCACGTGGTTGCCGGGCAGCTCGTCGCCCCAGACCGCGTCGGCCAGGGCGTCCTTCGACTGGATCTTGCCATGTCGGGCGGCCAGGACGGCGAGCACCTGCCGGGCCCGGCGGGGCAGCTCCCCCGCCGGCAGGACGACCCCGTTCTCATCCGACACGGCGAACTGCCCGAGCACATTGATCCGCATTTCGACCGCCTTCCGCCTTCGTCGGGGCTCCAGATCGGCAGTTCCCGCGGCGATCTGAGGAATCACTGAATCGGCCGGCTCCGATGCGGGCGGGGCCACAGCCCTTTCAACGGGGCTCCTCAACGCCGGCCCCTAACGTCAGCGCCTTACCTGACATGTCTGATTGACGGGGAGTTAGTATGACTCGTGCCAATCTAAGCCGGCGCAACCTTCTACGAGGCGCGCTGGCCATCGGCGGCGGTGGGCTGATCGTGGCGGCGGCCGGCGGCGAGGTGATCGCGGCGTCGAGCAAGCTCGCGGCCAGGAACACCCCCACTCCGTACACGAACATGTTCCGCCGGCCGCCGGTGCTGATGCCGAGCGAGCAGGGCGTCGATGCGCACGGCCCGTTCCACCGCTACCGGCTCACCCAAAAGCTCGGCCAGGCGAGCATCGTCCCCGGGCTGCTGACCACGGTCGCCGGCTACAACGGGATCTACCCGGGCCCGACCATCAGGGTACCGCAGGGCACCCGCAGCGAGGTCCGGATCGCGAACACGCTGACCGCGAGCCCGCTGCACGGCGGCCAGTTCAGTACCGTCACCCACCTGCACGGCTCGGCGTCGCTGCCGCAATACGACGGCTACGCCAACGACCAGACCTATCCGGGCCAGTACAAGAACTACCACTACCCGAACTGGCAGCAGGCCCGCACGCTCTGGTACCACGACCACAACCACCGCACCACAGCCCAGAACGTCTTCTCGGGCCTAGCGGCGCAATATCACCTGAGCGACCAGTACGAGCGGCGCCAACTGCCCCAGGGCGAGTACGACGTCCCGCTGATCGTCAGCGACGTGGCCTTCAACGCCGACGGCTCGGTCGCGTTCGACGATGCCCTGCACGTCGGTTTCATGGGCGACGTCGTCCTGGTCAACGGGGTGGCGTGGCCGAAGATGAAGGTCAAGCGGCGGGTGTACCGGTTCCGGGTGCTGGCGGCCAGCATCTCCCGGTCGTGGCGGTTCGGCCTGGCCAACGGCGACCCGGTGCACATCGTCGGCACCGACGCCGGCATGACGCCGAAGGTCACTGCCGTCTCGTCCTGGCGGCACGGTGTGGCCGAGCGCTACGAGGTGCTGATCGACTTCCGGAAATACCCGGTCGGCACGAAGGTCGAGCTGAAGAATTTCAGCAACAAGAACAACGTCAACTTCGCCGACACGGGCAAGGTCGTGCAGTTCGAGGTCGTCGCCGATCCGCAGGGCCCCGATCCGTACGTCATCCCCACGACGCTGGACCGCGGACCGCAGCCGTTCGCGAACCGTGGGGCGATCGAGGTCAACAAGCTGAAGCCGGAGATGGCCACGGCCCGCCGGAGACTGCGGGTCCAGCGCAAGCACGATCTCTGGACGGTCAACGGCGAGACCTGGGAGGACGTCGAGAAGAGCGGCTTCAAGCGGGTCTTCGGCAATCCGAAGCCGTACGACGTGGAGATCTGGGATCTCGTCAACGAGTCGGGCGGCTGGTTCCACCCGCTGCACATCCACCTGATCGACGCGCAGATCATCGCCCGCAACACCACCCCGGACGGCAAGGCGCACGCCTGGGAGGGCGGCGGCAAGGACGTCTTCTACCTGGGCGAGGACGAGACGGTCACCGCGCTCATGCAGTTCACCACCGGCGACGGCAACGCCGGCGGACGATACATGACGCACTGCCACAACCTCGTGCACGAGGACAACGACATGATGATCCAGTTCGCGGTGGGCGACCTCAACGTCAACGACCCGATCTCCTCGGACCGTGCCGTCGCCAACACCGAGCCGGAAAGGCCGGTGAGCTACCTGCCGAGCTACCCGCTGGGCACCTGATGGGCCAGGCGGACGGACGTACCCGGCTGCAGTGGTTTGTCGCCGTTGCCCTGATCCTGATCTGCGGTGTGGTCGTCGCGCGGGCGGGCGGCTGGCTGGCCCGGCCCGCGGCGAGCCGGCCGGTGGCGCAGGTGGTGGGCGACGACGCCGGCGACGACCAGGCGACCACGAGTTTCGACGCTGCGATGGTGCGCAAACGCGCGGCCCTGGCGGTCCACCCGGAACCCGGCGCCGACCGCGCCCACATCGCCCGGGAGCTGCGGGCGGCGGCGGCGAAAGCGGGGGCGGGCGGGCTGACCGACGCGACCTTCGCCGTCTTCAGCGCCGACATGCTCGACTATCTGGTCCCCGAGATGACCTTCGTCTTCGACGAGGGGGTCACGGTCGAGCGCGGCGAGGCGTTCATCCGCGACTTCAAGCCTGGGGACGTCGCCTTCACCCTGGTCGAGCCGGTGCTGGTGCACGACCTGACCTTCGCGGTGATCCCGGCCGCCGGGGTGACCGCGGCGGCGGCCAAGAAGCAGGAGGACCGGGAGGGCATTCTGGCCGACTCACTGAACCACTACCAGACGACCGTGCAGCGTGCGGGCCTGACCGTGCGGTACTTCGGCGCGATCATCAGCGACGGCCAGGTGCTCGCCGTCCGCGCGGCGATGGGCCGGGCCGCGCAGGTACCGGCCGGCCAGGTGCAGGTCGAGGCGACCGAGCCCGGCCCCGGCGTCGATCTCACCCACGGCATCCCGAGCCTCAAGGACGCCCCGCACCGCCACAGCTGAAGAACGACTGAAGGCCGCCCCGTCGCCGCCGGGCGGCCTTCAGCGTGCCCGCCGCCGGCCATCAGCGAGTCGGCCGCCGGGCTCTGGCGGGGTGGGCGCCGATCAGCCGTAGTGGGCTCCGTCCACCGTGTACCGGATGAACTGGCCGCCGGACCAGTCCGGGGTGCCGAGGTCCCAGCCGGCCACAACGGTGCGCGGGATGGTGAAGCCCTCGAAGGTGGCCTCGTCCGCGAACTCGGCGCCGAACACCCGGTCGCCGAAGGACCCGTCCGCGACCGAGCCCCAGCGCGACATCACCATCGAGCGCAGCGCCCCGTCCTCGGCCACCGTCAGCTGCACCTCGTGGTAACCCGCGTCCACCCTGATACGGGCCGTGGCGCGGTCGGCGTCGACCGCCCGCCAGCTCACCCGGCGGCTGAACGCGGCGGCCGGAACGGCGACGAGCAACTCCCCCGCGTGCCGTCCCGCGGCGCTGCGGGTGACGTCGGGGCCACCCGCGGCGTCCACCGGGAACCGGCCGAACAGCTTCCAGCTCATCTGCCCGACGCGGCGGCTGTACCGGTCGAACCCGACGACCGGCAGCCCGAACTTCGTGGCGGTCCCCGCCCAGACGAAGCCGCCGGCGATCGAGAGCCGCTGGGTCGCGGCGAAGTCACGCCACGCGCCGAGCCGGATCGTGCCGTGCGTGCTGAGTTCGACGGCGGTTCGCAGCGCCGTGCCGGGGGCGATCGCGTGCGCGAGCCAACGCCGCACCGGCTCGGGCAGGCCGGCCGGCGCGTCCGGGTCGTAGTGGGCGGGTGCGCCGGTGGCGGCGCCGAGGTCGGACCAGTCGGTGCGCACTGACGCCTCGGTCAGGCCGGCGGGGTAGCGCATCACGCGCGCCCGGCCACGGTGGCGGCCCAGCCGGGGAGCTCGGGGATGTCGATCGGTGTACTGCTCGGCTCGGTGGACACGGACGGTCCTCTCCATATGACGGTGCTCGGCCGACGTGCCGCCGTTGGTCACGGGAGAGCACGCACGCCGGAAACCGGCATCCCCCGGCGGGTCGTCTGCACCGCAACGGAGACCGCGAGCCGCCGAGATCCGCCGGCGATGCACCCACCGTACGCCTGGTCGGGTGCGGCCCGGGGCGTTCGGTAGCGGACCCGGCGCGCGGTAGGCTCGGCGTGACGCTCCGGACCCTGGTGTCGACTACCGACAAATGCACCTCTGAGGACGCACCGTGGGCACCCTGATCTCTGTCGTCATCACCGTCGTCATCCTGTTCCTGCTGGCCCTGGCCCTCTCGGTCCGGATCGTCCAGCAGTACGAGCGCGGTGTGCTGTTCCGCCTCGGCCGGGTCCTCGGCACCCGCGACCCCGGCCTGCACCTGATCATCCCGTTCATCGACGTCCTGCGCCGGGTCTCGCTGCGGATCGTCACCATGCCGATCCAGTCGCAGGGCATCATCACCAGGGACAACGTGAGTGTGGACGTCTCCGCGGTCGCCTACTTCCGGGTGGTCGACGCGGTCAAGTCGGTCGTCGCCATCGAGAACGTCAACGTCGCGATCAACCAGATCGCCCAGACCACGCTGCGCAAAGTGGTCGGTCGGCACACCCTCGACGAGACCCTGTCCGAGACCGACAAGATCAACCTCGACATCCGGACGATCCTGGACGTCAGCACCGTGGAGTGGGGGGTCGAGGTGACCCTCGTCGAGCTGAAGGACATCCAGCTGCCCGACAGCATGAAGCGGGCGATGGCCCGGCAGGCCGAGGCCGAGCGGGAGAAGCGGGCGAAGATCATCAACGCGGAGGGCGAGTCGCTGGCCGCCGCGGCGCTGGGCGAGGCGTCGGACATCATGATGGCGCATCCGTTGTCGCTGCAGCTGCGCAACCTGCAGAGCCTCGTCGAGATCGGTGTCGACCGCAACACGACCGTGGTCTTCCCGGCGCCGCTGATGACGACGATCGCCGAGCTCGGCGCCTTCCTGGCACGCGAGACAGCCGCCGCCAACCCGGTCCCTGCGGTCGTCGCACCACCTCTGACCAGTAACGGGAGCACACAATGAGCGACGTCGTCGACGTCCTGATCGGCCAGCACGACCGGATGCGCGAACTCTGCGACGACATCGCGTCCGCCACCGGTGCGGCGAAGCACCGGCTCTTCGCCGAACTCGACGTGCTGGTGAACGTGCATGAATTCGGCGACCGCACGGTGGTGCACCCGGCCGCCCGGGACAGCACCCCGGCCGGCGACGCCGTCGGCGTGGCCTGCATGGCCGAGGAGGGGGCCATCGAACGGACGATCGCCGAACTGCACGAGCTGGGAGCCGGTGCGGCCACCTTCGACGCCCGCTTCGCCGCCCTGCGCCGGGCGCTGCTGGCGCATCACGCCCATGAGGAGCGTGACGAGTTCCCCCTGATGCGGCTCTATCTGCGGCCGCAGCGTCTGCACATGATGGTCGGCCAGTTGCACGACGTGCAGACCATGGGCGTCAGGTGAGACCCAGGGCATCGGCGTGGAATCGGTTTGGCGGCCCCGGGACGGGTAGTCTGGGCGCATCCGGATCGACGACATGCCACCGTTGAGGTGACCGCGACGCCGGCTCGTCCCGAGCGACAGCATCGCGCGTCCCAGGTTCCCGACCCGGCAGATCCGGCCGCTCAGCGCGGCCGTCGGCACCACCCGCGGCGTCCGGCCGCCCAGGTGCCGCTCACCCAGAACACCCGGGCGTACGCCCGGACTGGTCTCCTGCATCGGCCCCGGGTCCATCTTGATCTTGTCCGTCTTCGTCCGCGTGCGCGCCGGTGAAGACCGCATGTGGGCGTGCCCACTCGACACCGGAAGGCAGGCCACGTGGCCACCAGATACGGATTTCTCAGCACGCACCCGCCGACCCGCTGCGGGCTGGCAACCTTCAACGCGGCGCTGGCCGCCAGTCTCACCGCCGGTGAGATGTCCGGCGGAGTCGTCCGGGTCACCGCAACGGGTGACAAGCCCGAGACGCTGCCCGGTATCGTGCACACCTGGCCGGGCACCGACACCACCGGCTGGCGCGACGCCGCCGACGCCCTGAACGCCTTCGACGTGGCGATCGTCCAGCACGAGTACGGCATCTACCCGGGTGCCGACGGCGGGGACGTCCTGCGGCTGATGCGCCGCCTGACCGTGCCCAGCATCGTGGTGCTGCACACCGTGCTGAGCCGGCCGTCCGCGCGGCAGAAGTCGCTGCTGGAGGCCATCGTCGACGCTGCCGGTGCGATCGTGACCATGACCGGGAGCGCCCACGACCGGCTGCTGGTCGGCTACGAGGTCGATCCCGCCAAGGTGTCGACGATCCCGCACGGCGCCGGCGACCACAGCGCCGTCCCAGCGGTGCGCCTGGACCGGCCGCACATGCTGACCTGGGGCCTGCTCGGCCCGGGCAAGGGCATCGAGTGGGCCATCCGCTCCCTCGCCCACCTGCGCAAACTGGACCCGCTCTACACGGTCGCCGGCCGGACCCACCCGAAGGTGCTGGAACGCCACGGCGAGTCCTACCGGGCCGGACTGCACCAGCTCGGCGCCCAGCTCGGAGTCGCGCAGTCCGTCGACTACCAGGCCGTCTACCACGACGAGGTGGCGCTGAGCACGCTGCTGCGCTCGGCCGACGTGGTCGTGCTGCCGTACGACTCGACCGAGCAGGTCACCTCCGGGGTGCTGATCGAGGCCGTCGCCGCGGGTGTGCCGGTGGTCGCGACGCCGTTCCCGCACGCGGTCGAACTGCTCACCGACGGCCCCGGCCTGATCGTGCCGCACAAGAACCCGCGTGCCCTGGCCACCGGGGTCCGCAAGATCCTCAGCGGCCCACGGGCGGCCGCACCGACCAGCTCGACCACGCTGCGCTGGCCCGAGGTGGCAGCCCGGTATGCGGTCCTCGCCGATCGGCTGATCGCCGCGGACAGCGTCGCCGTAGCTCCCGCGTGACCGTGCGGGCCGAAACTCCGGCACGGATCCGGCCGGCGCCGGCGCCGAGCTTCACCCATCTGGCCCGGCTGACCGACGACACCGGGCTCTTCGAGCACGCCCGGCACGCCATCGTCCGGCGCGAGCACGGGTACTGCACCGACGACGTCGCCCGCGGGCTGGTGGTCACCAGTCGCCAACGCGATCCGGCGCCCACGGTGCTGCGGCTGGCCGAGGGATATCTGACCTTCCTGACCCACGCGCAGGACGGCAGCGGTGCGTTCCGCAACCGGCTCGGCTACGACCGGCGCTGGGCCGACCAGCCGACGCTCGGCGACTGGTGGGGGCGGGCACTGTGGGGCCTGGGCACGGCCGCCGCATGCAGCCCGGCCGCCTGGATCCGGGAGGAGGCGCTGGTCGCGTTCACCCTGGGGGCGGTCCGCCGGTCGCCGGCACCGCATGCGATGGCGTTCGCCGGGCTCGGCGCCGCCGAAGTGCTGCGTGCGGACCCGGGCAACACGCTGGCGGCGAGCCTGCTCGCCGACGCCGCCGACGCCGTCGGGTGGCCCGGGTCCGACCCCGCCTGGCTGTGGCCGCAGCAGCACCTGTCCTATGCGAGCGCCGCCCTGGCCGAGGTGGTCATCGCCGCCGGGCACCTGTTGCCCGACGTCGCCCGTACCGGCGCCGGGCTGCGCATGCTGCGCTGGCTGCGAGACCTGCAACTCGTCGACGGTGGACTGTCCGTGCTGCCCGCGACCGGCTGGCGGCGCGGCGCCGAACGGCAGCGCTACGACCAGCAGCCGATCGAGGTCGCCGCGCTCGCGGACGCCTGCGCCACGGCGGCCGAGGCGACCGGAGACGAGAGCTGGCGGGACGGCGTACGGGCGTCGGTCGACTGGTTCCTCGGCCGCAACGACGCCGGCGCGGTGATGTGGAACCGCGCAACCGGGGGCGGCTACGACGGCCTCACCCCGGGCGGCGCCAACCTGAACCAGGGCGCCGAGTCGACCCTGGCCCTGATCGCCACCATGCAGCACGCCCACGGCGGGCGCGGCTGAGGGCTCCGCCGCCCGGTGGCCGGGTAGGCCGGTTCCACCGCCAGACGGACGGGACCGCGTGGCGCTCGGTGCCCGCCGCGCCGCTCTGCTCAGCAGAGGGTTGTGGTGGTTGGCGATAACACTTCTCAGGAGAACCAAAGGTAGAAGTGACCGCGTTCACCCGGGGTTATTAGGGCTGGTTTAAGTCCTTGCCACGGGTGGACCGTGATGCGGGCCGCTCACCTACCGTCGACGCATGCCAGTCAGGAAGCCGCGCCGCCGGACCCTCGCGATCATCGTCAGCAGCATCGTCGTCGCCGCCCTGGGCGTGCTCGGGATCACCAATGCGATGGCGGCCGTCGCCGGGACGATCACCGGCATCGGCGGCCGGTGCGTCGACGTGTCCGGCGCGCATACCGCCAACGGCACCGCCGTGCAGCTCTGGACGTGCAACGGCACCCGGGCGCAGAACTGGACGGTCGACGGCACCAGCATCAGGGCCCTGGGCAAGTGTCTCGACGTGTCCGCGTCCTCGCACGCCAACGGGGCCACGGTGCAACTGTGGCGCTGCAACCGCACCGGCGCGCAGAGCTGGGCGGCCCGCAACGGCGAACTGGTCAACACCGGCTCCGGCAAGTGCCTCGACGCGACCGGGATGAGCTCGGCCGCGGGCACCCGGCTGCGGATCTCGACCTGCAGGGCGACCCCGAACCAGCTCTGGAAGGTCGCGGGCGCCGGACCGGTCCCGACCGTGGCGCCCACCACGACCGCCCCGACAGCCCCGACGGCAAGGCCCACCACGACGACGCCCACCACGACGCCCACCTCCCAGCCGGTCACCACGACGCCCACCATCAAGCCTTCGGCCACCACGCCGCCCACGCCGATCGCCAAGAAGGGCATCAGCACCTGGCAGTTCACCGGCCTGGCCGATGCGATCAAGGACGTCAAGGCGAGCTGGTACTACAACTGGGGCACCAACAACGACGCGATGCCGGCCGGCGCCGAGTTCGTGCCGATGATCTGGGACGAGAACGTCGACACCCCGGCCAACCTGGCCAAGGTGAAGTCCGAGGGCAGCACGCTGCTGGGCTTCAACGAGCCGGACCTGGCCGGCCAGGCGAACATGACCGTCGACCAGGCTCTGCGGCTGTGGCCGGACCTGCAGGCCACGGGCATGCGGCTGGGCAGCCCGGCGGTGGCGTACGGCGGGGACACCGCGAACGGCTGGCTGGACCGCTTCATGACCGGCGCCCGGGACCGCAGGCTGCGCGTCGACTTCATCACGCTGCACTGGTACGGCGCGGACTTCAGTGCCGCGGCGGTGGGTCAGTTCATGGGTTACGTCAAGGCTGTGCACGACCGCTACAACCTGCCCATCTGGGTGACCGAGTACGGCCTGATGAACTTCACCGGCACCCCGAAGTTCCCGAACACCCAGCAGGTCGCCGCCTTCATCACCAACTCGACCAGGCAGTTGCAGGCCGCCTCGTACGTCGAGCGGTACGCCTGGTTCTCGCTGCCGGCGGTCGGCGACTCGGTCGACTACGGGCTCTATACGAACGCGACGACACCGACCGCGGCCGGCGTGGCCTACCGCGCCGCGCGCTGACCCACGCGCACCACGAGATCCCCTGCGCAGACCACGAAAGGAAACAGCCCTGCCTCAACCGCACACCATCGAATAAGGTGCGGGCTCGGCTCTGCGGAAGTCTCCAGCAGAAGGACAGCCACATGCATCCACGATTCGCCGAGCTCGCCTGGTCCGCGACCGCCATCGGCGAGATCAGCCTGCGGCGGCGCCTGGACCCGACCACCAACACCCAGGTGTACGAGGTGAAGCTCGGCGACGAGTATCTGATGTCGAGCCTGTTCACGGTGGCCGAGGAGGAGTTGGCGCGGCTCGGGCTCGCGGCTCTGTCCGGTACCCCGTGCGACGTCGTCGTCGGCGGCCTGGGCCTCGGCTACACGGCCCGGACGGTGCTCGAGGACGACCGGGTCCGGTCGCTGGTGGTCGTGGAAGCACTGGCCCCGGTGATCGACTGGCACCGCCGCGACCTGCTCGCGGACACCCGCAGGCTGATCACCGACCCCCGCACCACGCTGCTGCACGGTGACTTCTTCGCCCTGCTACGCGACGGCACGGGATTCGACCCGCAGGACCGGGACCGGTTGTTCCACGCCGTGCTGGTCGACATCGACCACTCCCCGCGGCACGTCCTGGCCCCGGCGCATGCGGATCTATACACCCCGGCCGGCCTGCGCCGCGTCGCGCAACGCCTGCACCCGGGCGGCGTCTTCGCCCTGTGGTCCGACGACGCACCCGACGACGATTTCCGGGCCGAGCTGACGGACGCGTTCGCGACGGCGGTCGCCCACGTGGTGACTTTCCCCAACCCACTCACCGCGGGCGAATCCGCCAACACCGTCTACATCGCGACGACGCCCGCCTGACCCCGTAGTCAACCCTGGTCCGCGTACGCCGGACTGCGCGGCGCAGGACGCGGGGGCACTGGTCGGCCGTGATCTCCATTAGCATTGCCGCGTATGTCGAGGGATCGTCGAAACGAGGCGTCATGCGGTGGTTTCGGCTCGGGTCGGGTCGGCGGCAGGTCCAGCACGATCCGGGCCGGCAGGCGGCCCTACTCCAGGACGCCCGGCAGCGGTTCGGCCCGCACGCCGCGGGCGGGTTCGCCGGCCAGGCCGATGCGCTCGCCCGGCTGCTGGACGGCGCTGACGGCCTCGCGGTAGCCGTGGAGATCATCCGGGAATTCGCCGACGCCGCCCACGCCGAACTGCTCGCCCAGGCCGCCGACCTGCACCAGCGCACCGGTTACGCCATCGTCGTCGATCGCCGCGACTACCGGCGATCGTGGCAGGCCGCGGGCGACCGGCTGCGGTGGACGCTCTTCGCGCTGCCGGGTGGACTCTTTTCGTACGTACATGTAGCCGCGGCGGCAGCGGTCATCGGCGACCAGGCCCGCCGGATCGTCCGGACGACCGACGCCGACCCGGTGCTGACCCACGTCTTCGAGGTACTCGACCTCACCGTCACGGGCTGGGAGTTCGGCCGCGTCCGGGTGGACACTGACGCCGCCGCCCTGGCCGGCCGGCTCATCGCGACCGCCCGGCAGCTCCGCGACGCGATGGGCGGCGACCCGCCCCCGCTGCCGCCGCCGGTGCGGGAGGCGATGCGGCGCAACAACACCATCGACGTGTACGACCCGGCCGCCGACCGGATCACCGGCACGATAGACCCGGGCCGGCAGATGCGCGAGTCCCTGCTGGCGTGAATCCGCAGACCGCCCCAGGCGGGTCGTTGCCGGTGAACGTCGGCGCTTCGGCTCGGGTTTCGTACGTGTTGCCGCGGGTCTGATGTGCCATTGAGCGGCATCTCCTCGAATTCGCGCGACCCGATGGCGTTCGCGAACCCCACCTGGAGGACGTATGGGATGGGCGGGAAAACCTTTCGAAGTGTGGCCTGTCGGCCCCGGTTGAGTGCATGAATGACCACAGCGGTTGATGAAGGCTTGACCCCGTTGCAAGAAATTCATCACGATGACTACACCAAGGCGTCGTGATGAGCTGTGCGTCGCGCGTGCAGGCCCGGACATTCCTAGGGAGCCCGAACCGTGGAACGTGCCGCTGGTCCCGTCGCGACGGGTCATCGTGAGCCGCCGAGGCTGCCGGGGCACCCGGTCATCGGGCACACCCTCATATTCGCGCGCGATCCGGTTGCGCTGCTCCAGCGCGGACTGGCCGAGCATGGGCGCATCTTCTCGATCAGGTTGGCAGGCCGGCCGGGGGTGGTGCTCCTCGGGCCGGAGAACAGCCGCTTCTTCTTCGAGGAGACGGACAAGCTTCTCTCCATTCGGGAGGCGTACCCGTTCTTCCGGAAGATGTTCCACGACAATGTCTACTTCTTCGCCGATCCTCCGGAGTACAAGGAACAGCGCAAGATCCTGATTCCGCCGTTCCAGGGAAAGAAGCTCGCCGAGTACATCACCAGCATGAAGAAGGAGGTGGGTCTCTTCTGCGAAAAGCTGGGTGACTCGGGCGAGTTCGACATCGCACCGACGTTCGCCCAGCTCATAATGGATATCAACGCGAGTTCGCTGCTCGGCACCGACTGCCGGGCGGAGCTGGGGCCGTCCTTTCTGCCCGAGTTCCACAAGTTCCGACAGGGCACGGAATTCGTGTTTCCGCTGTGGTTCCCGATTCCTCGCCTACTGCGCAGCCAGCAGGCGAAGAAGCGCCTGCACCGGATGCTCGCCGATATGCTCGCCCGGCGCCGCGCCGTGCCTGTTGAGCCGGCCGACTTCATTCAGAGACTCGCCGAGACGCGTTACTCCGACGGCCAGGTCGTGCCTGACTTAATCCTCATCAACATGATCCTGGTGCTGTTGTGGGCCGGGTATGAGACGACGACCGGGCAACTGAGTTGGGCGCTGATCGAGTTGCTTCGCAATCCCGATTATCTGCGTTCGGTCGTGGCGCAGCAGGACGACCTGTTTGCTGACGGATCCGACCTGCGACTCGAGACCGTGGCGCGCTTGGAGCGGCTCAAATGGGGCGTGGACGAAAGCATGCGCCTCAATCCCATGGCCTTCATGTTAATGCGTCTGGCGGCGGAGGATTTCGAGCTCGCCGGCTATCACATTCGCAAGGGGACTCTGGTCCTCGCCTCGCCCGCCGTGTCACAACGCCTGCCGGACGTGTTCTCGGAGCCAGACAGCTTCGACCCGGAGCGGTTCTCACCGGAGCGCGCCGAGGACCGCGACTGGTACAACACCATCGGATTCGGCGGCGGCCTGCACCGCTGCGTCGGCATGCATTTCGCCGGGCTCGCGATGAAGGTGGTCATCGGTTCGCTGCTCGCGAAGTATGACCTTGAACTCCTCGACCCGAATCCCCAGAAGGGCGGCGGCGCCAAGCCGCGCTGGCCCGTCTCGCCTTGCCGGATCCGTTACCGCCTGCGCCATTAACTAGCCGAATCGTGAGAAGGTGCTCTTATGGCAATACGTGACCTGCTCGTATCGATGCCGCTGTGGGCCTATTTTCTTGTCGCCCCTTTCTTCGTGGTCGTCAATCTCCTTCTTGCCACGGGGATAGTCAACGTCCTCAAGCGACGGACTCCGGTGATCCAGCAGAACCCGCCCGCCAACGCGAAGACCAAGAACGTCGGGCGGACACTGGCGCTCAACTACACGCTGTTGTCCGGCTTCGCCGGTGGCACGCTGTACTTCATGGCACACAGTTCCAGCGTGTCGTGGACCAGGATTTCCCTCACCAACACGCTGCTGGCCGTCGTGCTGGTGATGCTCGGCAACGACGTGCTGTATTACGCCTACCACCGCCTGATGCACACGGACTTCTTCTGGAACCGAATGCACTACATCCACCATGAGGCGGTTTCGCCGGGCGGGCTGAGCGACACCTTCTACGAGCACCCGGTCGACTTCTTCGCCGGTACGCTCTGCGCCACCGCGCCGCTACTGGTCGTGCCGATCAACATCGGGGCCGCGGTGACGTGCCTGTTCCTGCAGACCTTCCTCGCCGTGACATACCACTCGGGCCACGAGATTCGCGTTCCGGCCATCTTCACCGCGCGGCGCCACAACGACCACCACCGCTACTACCGCGGCAACTATGCGCAGAACTTCGCCCTGGTCGACATGCTGTTCGGCACGGTAATCCGCAAGCGGGAGGAAGCCGCCAAGGCGCCGGCGGCCGCCGTACCCGATGCGGTCGCGCTCGGTGCTGGGCGATCTTGACGGTCGGGTCGTTCTCCTGACCGGCGCCACTGACGGCGTCGGGCGGGCGGCGGCCACCGAGTTCGCCGCCCGCGGGGCGACGCTGACCATTGTGGGCCGCGACGAAACGAAGACGCGACGGACGGCGGAGGTTCTCCGCCAAACCACGGGGAACCCGGCTGTCGACACGCTGATCGCGGACCTCTCCTCGCTCCGCGGCATGCGCGCGGTGACAGCCGGGTTCCTTGCGCGTCGAGGGCGGCTGGACATCCTGGTGAACAACGCCGGGGCGCTGTTCCAACGACCCGCCGTCACGGTGGACGGCCTCGAAATGACGTTCGCCCTCAACCACTTGGCGTATTTCGTCGTCACCACGGAGTTGATCGGCCTGCTGCGGGAGACGCCGGGGGCCCGCGTCGTCAACACCACGAGCAGCGCGCACCGGTTCGGTCGCCTCGACGTCGAGCACATGCCGACCCGCAGCCGCGGTGCTGGGTTTGCCAGCGGTTTCCGGGTGTACTGCGACTCGAAGATGGCCAACGTCGTCTTCACGCAGGAGCTGTCCCGGCGCCTTTCACCTTTCGGCGTCACCGCGAACTGCCTGCACCCGGGGTTTGTCCGCAGCCGGTTCTTTGGGCAAACCACAGGACCATGGGGGTACGCGACGCGCAACCCGCTGGCCAACCTGGTCGCCCGCCCGCCCGAACGCGCCGCGGACACGCTCGTCTGGCTCGCCACGGATCCGGCGGCCGCGGCACACAGCGGCGAATACTTCATCAATCGCGCCGTGCGCACGGTGAGCCGTCGAACCCGCGACGAGCGCCTGCGCTCCCGGCTGTGGGCGCTCAGCGAACGCCTCGTAGCCCCGCCCACCTGGTAGTCCTTTGTCATGGTCCTCTTCCGCGGCGGTGTTTCGGCTGTGGGAAAGAGGTTTGGTCGGCAGATGCCGCCGGGCCCAGGCGCATCGAGCCCGGCGAATGCCTGTCGTCTTGCGTTCCATGAGCGTTCAACCGCCAGTGCCTGCCTGCGTCGCTCGCCGTCCTTAGGTTCGGTGCAGCTACGGAGGAAGGATCCATGGACGCAACTCTGGCCGTCCGGGCTCGCGGCCTCGTCAAGTGTTTCGGCGGTGTCGTCGCTCTCGACGGCGTCGATCTGGAGGTGGCGCCGGGGCAGATCCACGGCCTGGTCGGGCCGAACGGCGCCGGCAAGACGACCCTGCTCGGCCTGCTGCTGGGCCTGGCCGTCCCCGACAGCGGCCACCTCGAGATCCTGGGCACACCGGTCCGGCGCGTGCTCGACGCCCCCGACGGTGTCGCCGGCTTCGTGGACGGGCCCGGCCTCTACCCGTCGCTGACCGCCCGGCAGAACCTCGCCGCGCTGGCCCGGCTGCGCGGCGGTGCCGACCGATCCGCGGCGATCGACGAGGTGCTGCGGCAGGTCGGGCTCACCGAGGTCGCCGAGGACCGGGCCCACGGGTTCTCCCTCGGCATGCGGCAGCGGCTCGGGCTCGCCGCCGCGCTGCTTGCCGAGCCACGGCTGCTCGTCCTGGACGAACCCGCCAACGGCCTCGACCCGGCCGGCAAGAAGCAGGTCCACAGTGTGCTCACCGGGCTCGCGGCGAACGGCACGACCGTCGTGCTCTCGAGCCATCGCATGGACGACGTCGAAGCATTGTGCTCCGAGGTCACCATCGTCGCCACCGGACGGGTCGTCTTCTCCGGCCCGCTGAGCAAGCTGGCCGCCGAGAGCCGCGACCTCGATTACCGGCTGCTCACCGCCGACCCGCCGGCCGCCCGCCGGCTGGCCGCCGACATCGCCGGCATCACGCTCGTCGACGACGCCACGACCAGGTACAACACCGACCTTCTGATCGTACGCACGCAGCTCAGCGCCCTCGACGACCTGGTCATCCGGCTCGTGCGGGCGGGAATCGCGGTGCGCGAGCTCGCACCCGTGGTATCGCCGCTGGAGGCGGCGTTCGTGGCGCTCACCGAGCAGCCGGAGGCGGGTCCGTGACCGCGACCGTGGTGCACGACCCGGCCCACCGGGTCCCGGTGGCGCGCGGCTACCGCTTCGAACTGGTCAAGCTGGTCGCGCAGTGGCGGATCCGCCTGCTGGTCATCGCCTGCTGGACGGCGCCGGCGCTGTTCGTCGCCGCGGTGAGCCGGCAGAGTTCGCTGCCCGTCGATACGCTCTTCGGCCGCTGGATGCACGCCACGGGCTGGGCCGGACCGCTGGTGATGCTCGGCTTCGCGGGCACCTGGGCGCTTCCGCTGGTGACCTCGCTGGTGGCCGGCGACGTGTTCGCCGCCGAGGATCGGCTGGGCACCTGGCGGCATCTGCTCGTGGCGGTCCGATCAGTTCGGCGGATCTTCGCCGCGAAGGCCCTGGCCAGCCTGACCGTGATCGCGCTGCTCGTGGCCGGCCTGGCCGGTTCCAGCGTGGCCGGCGGGCTCCTGGCGGTCGGCAACCAGCCCCTGGTCGGCCTCGACGGTCATCTGCTGACACCGGCGCAGGCGGCGAGCCGGGTTCTGCTCGCCTGGCTCTGCGCGCTCGCACCGACCCTGGCCCTCGCCGGGATCGGACTGCTCGGGTCCGTCGCGCTGGGACGGTCGCCGATGGGCCTGGTGCTGCCCGCTCTCGTCGCTTTCGCGTTGCAACTCGCCCAGATGCTGCCGCTGCCGGTCCCGGTACGCCTGGCCCTGCCCGGATACGCCTTCATCTCCTGGAACGGACTGTTCACCAGCCCGGCCCAGCTCGGTCCGCTCCTGATCGGCGTCCTGGTCAGCCTGACCTGGGCGGTGGCCGCCACCGGGCTGGCCTTCCTGCTCTTCCAGCGGCGCGATTTCACCAACCTCGGGTACGACGGCTCCGGGCGCCGCGCGGTCATCGCCGGAGTCCTGCCGCTCGCCGGGCTGACCGTGGTGACGATCGCCGTCCTCGCGGCGACCACCGCGGCCACGGGCTCCGGGATCGACCAGGACAAGGTCCAGCGTTCCGTGGCCACGGCGTTCGCCCACCTCTACCGCATCCAGACCGGACAGCTCCACCGTCCCGCCGTCACTGAAGCGCAGCTGAACGCCACCGCCACGTGCACCAAGGGTGGCGGTCAGCTCGACGCCCAGGGACCAGGCAACGACTGGCGCTGCGTCGTCTCCTGGCACCTGCCGGGCATCGACGCCACGGGCACGGCCATCTACCAACTCGACCTCACCGCGGACGGACGGTTCGTCGCCGACGGCGACGGGCCGAAGGAGGTGAACGGCTACTTCCTGGTACGGACTCCGACCGGGGACGCACCGAACCCGCTCTGGCAGTTCGA
>JAVHVY010000198.1:0-5555 GCA_032160305.1 Actinoplanes sp. | reverse complement strand
TGGCGCTGACGAACGCTGCGGAAACGTTCCGCGAAAGCACCTCGGCCACGGTGTGGTTCATCCCCAACCGCTGGGCGATGTCCGCCGGGCTCCGCTGGCCGAAGAACGCGACCGGAAGGCGCAGCAGGTGCCGCAGGAAACGCGCGCTGTTGAGGGTCGAGGACGACATCTCCACCCGCAGCACATGCGTCTGCTGCACGTTCACCAACAGAACGATGAGCGTTACCGTGGCCGCCATCATGGCGAAGAACGGCAACAGCGGCGCGCGGCCTACGCTAGTCAGGGTGGCGTCGATGAAGCCCCTGGTGAACGCTGGAATGACGGTGCTGACCGCGACAAGCAGCAGACCGGCGAGCACGGCGATGGCCAGCGCGCCGTGAGTGCCCCGCAGCCGTCCGGGGATGTCGCGCAGCAGCCGCGGCGGCCGGCCGCTGGGCTTGAATTCCGGGCCCGGGCGTAAAGTCAGGACGATCCCGGTGAAGCCGGCGCCGAACTCCTCTGGGGTGAGCACCCGGTGGCCCTGCGCGGGATCATTGATGTAGTAGACCGGTTTGCCGAAGCGGCGTCCCTGTCCTTCCCATACCACGTAGTGGTTGAACTCCCAGAACACGATCGCCGGCGGCGCAAGCATCGCGAGGACGTCGAGGTCCAACTGCTTGCCCACCGCCTCCATCCCCAGGCTCCGGGCCGCTTTCATGATGGTCCCGGCCTTCGAGCCGTCGCGGGAGACCCCGCACAGAAAACGCAACTGCTGAAGATTCATGTAGCACTTGAAAAACGCGAGGATCATCGCCAGCGAGGCCGCGCCGCACTCCACGGCCTCCATCTGAAGGATGGTCCGGGTCTTGACCCGGCGCGGCCGACGCGACCCGGCTCCGCTCCCGCTGTCGAGTCGCTGCGGCCCGGCCACATCGCGGCTCTCGGCGCGATGGCGCCCACTGCCGCGCACCGGTGACGCCTGCACCGTGCTGGTCACCGCGGGAACACCCACTGCGCCGGGCGCAGTGGCGGCTGCGCGATCGCGCCCACCACACCGGTCCACGAGCCGAGCCGAAACGGCGGCCCGGCCTTCGTGGACCACTCATAGCCGCTCGCAGTCTGAGTGGAGGCAACGAGCTCGACCACTATCCGTCGCGCGGGGCCAGCCGCCAGCGCCTGCGCGAGACCGGCATCGCCCAGGAAATCCGCGACGTCAGTTCTGCTCGACACGAGCTGGTCCACCGAGGCGACCCGCCCGCGGAGGACACCGAACACTGCCACCGGAGCGGAGTCCACGGTCAGATCGACGGTGTCACCGGGTGCCACCCCCGCGCCTTGCGTGGCGGGTAGGTAGAGCACGGCCACAAGCCAGTTCGCGGCGGCGTCCACGCGTTCCGCCACAGCGAGCGTGCTGGCCACTTGGACAACCTCGCCGACCTGGGTCAGAGAAAAGATGCGGCCCTTCGCCGGCGACCGCACGAGTCTTCTCGACCGCCCGTCGGTCACCACCGCCACCGGTGCGTTCTTCTTGACAGACGAGCCGCGCTTGACGAAGACCTCGACAACCTGCCCGGCGGCCACCGTCTTGATAGCGAAGATCCCCTGCCTCGAGGTCAACTGCCCCCGCGCGTCGATCGCGCGCGGCAACGAACCACCGAACGCCCACGTGCCTCCACCGAGCACCACCGCCGCAAGGGTCACCAGGACAATCCATCCGCGCGGGCTGGTCAGCTTCACCGGCAGATCTAGGGCCTCCTGCGTCTGGGCTCGCGCCAACGCTTCCTCGCGGAACCTCATGATTCAGCTTTCTCTTCGTATTCACGGAATCACGAGCACGCCGGCCTAGAACCACAAGTCAGGATCATCATTCGGCCGGGCCTGAAGTACCGGGATGAGCGGTTCGAACTGGCCAACGGCAGGCGTTCCGCCGAAAGCGTTCTCAAAATGCGGGATCCCCCCCGACACAACGTCCAGCTCATCGTCGGAGAGATCGAATCCTTCGAATCTGTGGCGTCCTTCCGCTCTGTGACGTCCTTCCGCGTGTTCCATGGCCGTCCTCCTCAACACTGATGATCAGATACTTCCCTGGCGGAGCAGTTAACATTCATGGTCAGCATTGTCGGCCACCGCCACTTAGCTCGGTCTCGCTGACTTCCAGAATCCCGTCGCCGGAGTCGAAGGGATTGTTCGCGTCTATGTCGGACATGCCATTCTCCTGGTCTGTCATCTAGGGTGGATTGACAAAGAAATGCAACCATCCAATCCTGCCGGTCCACCACTCACCCGGAACCTCTCGGTGTACATTTTTCGGTATCCACGCTGGCATAGTTCTAGTGATGCACCATTCACCTGGTGCATCGCCGGCCACCCTCCAGCAACCCGGTCTGCGCCCGAGCCCGCATCCGAACGACCCCGCCCGGGCCTGCTCGGCGGTCGCGGCCTAGCGTGGCGTCGGCTCGGCCATCAGCGCGTCGGTATTGTCCAGCACCTGCGACACCGCCCCGGTCAACGGCCGTTCCCGCAGCTCACGGTCCTCGATCGCGGCCACCAGCGCGGCCGCGAACCGGTCCGCGCCGACCACCTGATACGGCCGGTCGAAATACCCCCGCCGCGCCGGATCCACCGCAACGGCCAGCCCCAGCGCGTTCTGCCGCCGCCCGGCCTCCTCCAGCACCGCGCACAGCGCGTCCTCCCGCTGCGCGAAACCGCCGGCCCGCAGCGCCCCCAGCAACTGCGGCGCGACCGGGTCCGTGCGGATCGCGCTGCCCACCCATTTCTCGTACGGTGGCCAGCGCCGGCCCAGAAGCAGCAGCAGCCGCACGGCCTCCCGGCAGACCCGCCCGGTCACCAGCAGCGACCCGATCTCGTCGCCGGCCTCCGCGGCCCGACCCCCGAACGCCTCTTCCTGGGCGATCTTGCGCCACTGGCAGGCCAGCACGTGGCGCCACAGGTCATCGGGATACCAGCGCAGCCGATCCCGCACGGCGCTCAGGTCCCCGGCATCGTCGTGGAAGACCGCCCCGCCGGTCACCTCGGCGAGCCGCTGCCACGGCGTGGCCAGCCACTGCGCCACCGAAGCCCCCGTGCGCGGGTCGAAGCCCAGCAGGTCGCGGCACCATTGTCCGAGGTCGGTCACGGTCACGTAGTGCTCCACCGGCCCGTGCGCCGGGGCCATCGACCGCACCCGGGCCCCGGCCGGCGCGAAGTGCACCGACCAGCCGCGAAACGTCGCCGGCAATTCGTGGCGCAGCCGCTGCGACACTGCCGCCCCGTCCGTCCCGGCCGCCAGGAACACCTCCAGCCGCGGACCCCAGTCGTGATCAGTGGAGCGCGGCGAGTCGTAGCCGAGCACGTCCGAGCCGGGCCCGACCCGCGCCGCGGCATGCGGCAGGTCACCCAGTAACGGCCGCACGACCTCGGAGTAGAACAGAGCGGCGAGCCGCACCCCGGGAAGAAAGGTCGCCATACCTCCCGCACCGTACGCGCCCACGCTGCGACCGTCGCGCACACCCGCCGCAGCCCCGCCGTCGACCCCGCTGACCCGGCGGCCGACCACCCGCACTCCGCCGCCGTCAGGCGGCCCTACCGATCGCAAGATGTCCACGCGGCTTCGCTGACGGCGTAGGCCGAATCATCAGCCGCCGGGCGCGGACAGCACCGGCTTCGGCGGGGCCAGGTGCAGGCGCCAGCGACCGCCGCGGTGGTCGAGCCGGAGCATGGCCAGCGGCGCGACGTCGACCTGCCACAGCGCGACCGCGGGTAGTCCCAGCGCGTAAACGAGGGCGGCCCGCAGCACGGCCGGGGCGGCGACCACGACGCTGTTCTCGCCGGTGTGCGCGGCCAGCCACCGTCCGACCCGGACAGTCATCGCGGCCAGTGACTCACCGCCGTGCGGGGCGGTGCCCGGGTCGCCCATCCAGGTCCCCAGCCCCTGCGGGTCGGTCTCGGCGACCTCGGCCACACCGAGCCCGGACCACCGGCCGTAGTCGCAGTCGGCCAGGTCGTCCTGAGTGACCGGCTCGGCGCCGCACTCCCGGGCGGTCTGTCGGTCCGCTCGCGCCGGCCCGCACCACCACGGCGAGCGGGCCGGCGGCAGGGTCGCCCGCAGGGCCCGGGCCGCGTTGGCGCCGCCCTCGTCGAGATCGTCGTCGCCGCCGAACACGCTCTGCCGCAGGGCCGGGGTCGGGGCGTGCGCGATCAGCAGGAGCCGACTCATGGGCACACGGTAGCCCGCCCGCCCCCTGCGGTCGGAGCAGGACCGATAGCATCCACCGGCATCGTTTCGCGGGGGAGTGGGCATGGCGTTCAGAAGGGCCGCGGCGGTGACGGCCGTGCTTGTGGCGAGCGTCGTCGCGGCGCCGGTCGCGGCCTGGGCGGCCGAGGTCTGCGCGAGTCCGCCGCCGGCCGGCACGGTCAGCACCGCGCTGCCGTGGGAGGAGCAGTTCTACGACTTCGCCCGGATTGCGCCGGTCGCCGACGGGACGGGTGTGCGGGTCGCCGTCATCGATTCCGGGGTGGACGCCGACCAGCCGCAACTGCGCGGCCACGTCGAGCGGGGACGCGACTTCCTGCGCCGCAGTTCCGCCGGCGGCGCCCAGGACTGCATCGGGCACGGCACGGGCGTGGCCAGCATCATCGCCGCACGGCCGTTGCGTACCGGGGTGCCGTTCCGCGGGCTGGCCCCAGGGGTCACCATCGTGCCGATCCGGGTCACCGAGCGCAAGGACACCGCGGACGGTGGCACCAACGGCGAGGCCGGCGGGCCGAAGGATTTCGCCGACGCGATCGACTGGGCGGCCGACCCGGCCCGGGGCAACGCCGACGTGATCAACATGTCGTTGTCGCTGGACAGCGATCCGGACGGTCTCGTGAAGGCGGCGGTGGCCCGGGCGCTGGCCCGCCGGGTGGTCATCGTTGCGGCGGCGGGTAACCACGGCAAGCCCACCGAGGCGAACCCGGCCCCATACCCCGCGTCGTACGACGGTGTCATCGGCGTCGGCGCGATCGGGCGCGACGGGCTGCGTGCCGACTTCTCCCAGCACGGAGCGTATGTCGATGTGATGGCCGTCGGGGACGGTGGCATCACCATGGCCGCACCGCACCGCGGGCACGTCAGCACGGAGAACGGCACCAGCTTCGCGACCCCGTTCGTTACCGCGACGGTGGCGCTGATTCTGCAACGGTTCCGCAGCCAGCGGCTGAGCCCGGCTCAGATCCTGGACCGGCTCGTCGCCACCGCCGACCCGGCGCCGGGCGGCCGGCACAGCGCCGAGTACGGCTACGGCCTGCTGAACCCGTACCGGGCGCTCACCGAGACGCTCGGCCCGGCCACCCCCCGGGCGCCGGTCCCGGCGGCGACGCGGAGCGAGGATCCGGCCGCCGTGGCGCTGCGCGATCGCCGCGGCCACAGCCAGGATCTGGCGCTGGCCGTCGCCGGCGCGGGCGCCGGGGCGGTCATGCTGGTCGGCCTGCTGACCGGCGCGATCCGCCGGGGCCGGCGCCGCAACTGGCGCCCCGGCACCTGACCTCGCCGATCCATTCGGCCACGACCGGACTGTCGCTCGGAAAAGTCGCGC
>JAVHVY010000194.1:0-4704 GCA_032160305.1 Actinoplanes sp. | reverse complement strand
CGCCCGCCGGTCCGCGATCGGCTGACCCCAGGACGCCGGCGACCGGGGCCGCGACGGCGGGACATGCACCGGCCGCGGCCGTCGCCGTCCGGAGGCGGCAGCTCGCGCTCAGCCGGAGCGCTGACCGGCCGTTGCCCACCACGATCTGGTATCCAGACTCCGGCGCCGGCCCCTTTCCCGTGATCGTCTTCAGTCACGGGCTGACCTCCGAGCCCAGCGCCTACGCCGCCCTGCTCGCCCGGTGGGCACGGGCCGGGTTCGTGGTCGCGGCGCCGTCCTTTCCGCACACGCACTACCAGGCCGAGGACTACCGGCCGCTCGATGTCGCCAACCAGCCCGCCGACGTCTCGTACGTGCTCGGCAAGGTCCTCGCCCTGAACGCGAAGACCGGCGACCCGCTCCACGGCCGGCTGGACACCTCCCGGGTCGCGGCGGCCGGGCACTCGGCCGGAGGCATCACCACGATCGGGCTCTTCACCGCGAACCGGGACGAGCGCCTGGTCGCCGGGATCGTGCTGGCCGGGGAGCAGGTGCTGCCCGCGCCGTTTCGTGGGCCGAGCGCCCCGATGCTCTTCGTGCACGGCAAGCTCGACAAGACCGTGCCGTACGCCAACGGGGTCGACGCCTACCAGGCGGTCCCCTGGCCGAAGGCGCTGATGAGTGTCACCGACGGCGGGCACGTCGCGATCACCAAGGACTCCGGCCCGGTGCTGGAGACCACGACCGACTTCTGGCGCTGGAGCCTCTACGGCGATGCCGCCGCCCGCGCCCGCCTCACGTCGGACGCCACCAAGGGCGGCGCCGCGACGCTCACCACCGACCTGTAGCGTCGCCGGTTATCAGTGCAGGTGGTCGATGGCCACCTTGCCGAAGACCTCGCCGGAATACAACCGGGCAAAGGCGTCGCCGACGGCGGTGAAACCGTAGGTCGAGTCGATCACCGGGCGGATCTGCTCCTGCGCCATCAGCGCCAGCAGGGCCTTCAGCTCGTCGAGATCGCCCATCGTGCTGCCCAGGATCTGCAGGCGCATCGCGAAGACCCGACGCAGGTCGATCGTCGCCCGGTGGCCGCCGGTCGCGCCGCAGACCACGATGCGGGCCTCCGGGTTGGCGGATTTCATCGAGTGGTCGATGGTCGGGGCGCCGACCGACTCGATCACCACGTCGACCCGCTCGGGCAGCCGCTGGCCGGGCGCCACGGCCGTGGCCCCGAGGGCGGCGATCCGCTCCCTTTTCCCGGCGTCCCGGCTGGTGGCGTACACCCGCTTGCCCATCGCCAGCGCGAGTACGACGGCGGCCGTGGCCACTCCCCCGCCCGCGCCCTGCACCAGCACTGCCTCGGCGTTGGCGACCTGGCCTTTCGTGGTCAGCATGTGGAAGGCCGTGAGCCAGGCCGTCGGCAGGCAGGCCGCATCCAGGAAAGAAAGGCCGGCCGGTTTGGGGACCAGGTTTTCGCGCGGGACGCAGACGCGATCGGCCAGCGTGCCGGGATAGCGCTCGGAGAGCAGGGAGAGGCCGCGCGGGTCGCCGCTGTCGGGCACGACCGGGTAGACGACGACCTCGTTGCCGTCCGGGTCGAGGCCGGCGGCGTCGCAGCCGAGGATCATCGGGAGTCGGTCGGCGGGCAGGCCGACGCCGCGCAGGGACCAGATCTCGTGGTGGTTGAGAGAGCTGGCCCGCACCTCGACCGGCACCCAACCGGCCGGCACGGAGGGCTCGGACAGCTCGCCGACCGTGAGGGCGGCGAGCGGGTCGTCGAGCTTCGCGGAACTGGCGTAGGCGGCACGCATCACCCGAGCCTAACGGCCTGGGCAGACCCCGGCGAAAAGCTTGTGGATAACCGCCGTCAGGCGACCGCATCCCTCGCACGACCGGCACCGGCCCGCTGCATCCGGCGCCGAAGGGGAAACCCGGGCGTCAGGCGACCGCCACCGGCTCGGGTTCGACGTACTCGGCGCCGGAGAGCAGCCGGGCCACGCCGTCGCGCTCGGCGGCCCGGATGACCGCTGCCGCCACCGCCGGTGCGACCCGCGGATCCAGCGGCGACGGCACGATCGCGTCGGCGCGCAGGTCGTCCGCCACGACCGCCGCGATGGCGTCGGCCGCCGCGACCTTCATCCGTTCGGTGATGGTCGAGGCGCGGGCGTCGAGCGCTCCGCGGAAGATTCCCGGGAAGGCCAGCACGTTGTTGATCTGGTTCGGGAAGTCGCTGCGCCCGGTGGCGACGATCGCCGCGTACTTCGCCGCGATGTGCGGCGCCACCTCGGGGGTCGGGTTGGCCAGCGCGAAGATGATGCCGTTGGGGGCCATCCCGGCGACGGCCCGCTCGTCGATGGTGCCGCCGGAGACGCCGATCAGCACGTCAGCCCCGATCAGCGCCTCGTGGATGCCGCCGCTGCGGCCGGAGACGTTGGTCGCCGCCGCGAGCCGGGCCTTGACCGGGGGCAGCCCGTCGCGGTCCGCGTGGATGATGCCCTGGGAGTCGCAGATGATGACGTTCGCGCCCTGGATACCCGCGGCGAGCAGCATGTCGGTGATCGCCACGCCGGCCGCGCCCGCGCCGCTGAGCACGACCCGCAGGTCGGCGAAGCGGCGGCCGAGCAGGGCCACCGCGTTGCGCAGGGCGGCCAGGACGACCACGGCCGTGCCGTGCTGGTCGTCGTGGAAGACCGGGATGTCGAGCGCTTCGTCGAGGCGGCGTTCGATCTCGAAGCAGCGGGGCGCGCTGATGTCCTCCAGGTTGATCCCGCCGAACGACGGGGCGAGCGCTGTGACGACCGCGATGATCTGCTCGACATCCTGGGTGTCCAGGCAGATCGGGACCGCGTCGACCCCGCCGAACTGCTTGAACAGGATCGCCTTGCCCTCCATGACCGGCATCGCGGCCCTGGGCCCGATGTTGCCCAGGCCGAGCACGGCCGAGCCGTCGCTGACGACGGCGACCGTGTTGCCGGTCCACGTGTAGTCGGCGGCCAGCGACGGGTCGTCGGCGATCGCGGTGCAGACCCGGGCGACGCCGGGCGTGTAGGCCAGCGAAAGGTCGTCGCGGCTGGTCAGCGCGACGGTGGCAGTGATCGCCATCTTGCCGTGTTTGTGCAGGTCGAAGACCGGGTCGGCGGCGAGGGCAGGATCCAGCTCGAAGCTGAAGAAAGACACAGGGACTCCAGGCGGCATCGGTACGTCGAATTGCCAGCCGGCCTGGGCGCGAGTCAGCGCCGACCAGCGTGCCATGCGGGGGTCGCCCGGGATTGCAGCCACCTGCCTCGGTGTGCAGCGGCTACTGGCAGGTTAACTTACCCGGCCGGGCCGGGGCCAGTAACGCAGAATCACGTGTCCGATGACATCGGCCACTCCGAAGGCGCGGGAGTCGTCAGTTCCGAAGCTGTTGTCGCCCGCAATCCACCAGCCGTCGTCGACCGCCCACACGGCCCGCTTCACCACCAGCAGCTCCGGCCGCGCGCGGAACCGCGCGACCACGATCTGACCAGGACGCACGCGACCGCCGCGGCGCACCAGCAGGGCGTCGCCGTCGCGCAACGCGGGCGCCATCGACGGACCCCGCACGAGTACGGGATAAAACGGCTGTTGCAACCTCAAGGCATCAGTCTCTCGCCAGGATTGGGCAAAGCGGTAAGGGGTAGTGTCATTGGCGGATCATCGCAACCGTATGGAGGGGTCCTGATGCGACTTCCGCGCATTTTCACGCCGCGAACTGTGGTCAGCGCCCACTGCGACCTGCCCTGTGGGGTCTACGACCCGGCGCAGGCCCGCATCGAGGCCGAGTCCGTGAAGGCGATCGCCGAGAAGTACCAGGCGAACACCGACCCGGAGTTCCGCACCCGCGCCATCCTGATCAAGGAGCAGCGCGCCGAGCTGGTCAAGCATCACCTGTGGGTCCTCTGGACCGACTACTTCAAGGCGCCACACTTCGAGAAGTACCCGAACCTGAACCAGCTCTTCAACGAGGCCACCAAGCTCGCCGGCGCGTCCGGTGCCAAGGGCTCGATGGACCCCGCGGTCGGCGACCAGTTGCTCGGCAAGATCGAGGAGATCTCCAAGATCTTCTGGGAGACCAAGCAGGCGTGAGCCCACGATTCACCGTACGGCCGGCGCGTCTCGATGATGTGCCGGCCGTCGTGGCGATGGTGCACGAGCTCGCCGATTTCGAGCGTGCCGCCGACCAGTGCCACCTCACCGCGGAGCAGCTCGAGGCGGCCCTGTTCAGCACCGCACCCACGGTCTTCGGGCACGTGGCGGTGGACGTACACGATCAGCCTCTGGGTTTTGCGCTCTGGTATCTGAGCTTTTCCACCTGGGAAGGCGTCACCGGGCTGTACCTGGAGGATCTGTACGTGCGGCCGGCCGCACGCGGGACCGGAGCCGGCGGGGCGTTGCTGGCGGCCCTCGCGGCGATCTGCGCTGAGCGCGGCTATCCGCGCCTGGAGTGGGTCATGCTCAGCTGGAATCCGGCGGCGCGGTTCTACGCCAAGATCGGCGCGGAGGTCACCGCGGACTGGCTGCCATACCGGCTGAGCGGCCCTGCCCTGCGGCGCCTCGCCGAACGGGCCTGGAGCCCTTCGGCGCTAAAGGGCTAGAGTCTCCACCGTTGGGACGATAGGGGCGTGGTGACTCAACTGCCGACGACACCGCCGGAGCCGACGACCGAGGACGACGTCGTGCTGCTCACGGTGCCCGCCGACGGCG
>JAVHVY010000189.1:0-27078 GCA_032160305.1 Actinoplanes sp. | reverse complement strand
ACTTCAACTCCCGGGCCACCTTTGTCTGCTTGGCCTTAGCACGGCCGCGCCCCATGGCTCGACCCCCTCGCACAGAATTCGGGGCAGCCCGAAGGCGGGCCCCGATGACGTCAGGCATCTCTCGTGGGTCTTACGGTACATGGATGATGCCGCGTTCGGCACCTCGGGTTGCGTGTACCACTGCCGCGCGTCGCGACCCTTACCCGAGGTAGATGTTGCGGAGCCGTCCGACCTCCGCCATCCGGCGCTCAGCGAGCCGGTCGGCGGCCACTGCCGGGGGCACTCCCTCGTCCGCTGCCAGGCGCAGAATGGACTGGGTGGTCGTGAAGATCCCGGTCGCCCGCAGCTTCGCCCGGTCGAAGTTGAAGCTCCGCCGACTGATAGGCCAGGCTTGGGTGGTGGCACAGCCCTCGATCTCGTCTGCGACCTGGATCACACCGCCCGCGTTCACCACGTAGTCGGGCGTGTAGAGGATGCCGCGTTCCTCCAGGAGCTTCTCCACTCCCGGATGGGCGAGCTGGTTGTTCGCCCCGCCGGTGACGATCCGGGCCCGCAGCGCGCCGACCGTGTCGTCGTCCAGCGCGCCGCCCAGCGCGCACGGAGCGTAGACGTCGAGGTCCCCGGTGATCAGACTCTGCGTGTCGGGCACCAGGTCGATCTGTGGGTAGGTCGTGCGCGCCCAGTGCCGCGCCGCCTCGTTCACGTCGGTGGCGACGACCGAGGCGCCGTCCTCGATCAGGTGACCGGCCAGATATCTGCCGACCTTGCCCAGTCCGGCGACACCGACCCGGCGGCCGGCCAGCGTCGGGCTGCCCCAGAGGTGCTCGGCCGCGGCCCGCATCCCCTGGAAGACGCCCCAGGCGGTCAGGATCGACGAGTCGCCGGCGCCCCCGTGCTCGACGCTGCGCCCGGTCACGAAGCGGGTCTCCCGCGCCACCACGTCCATGTCCTCGACGTAGGTGCCGACGTCGCAGGCGGTGTAGTAGCGCCCGTTCAGCGACTGCACGAAGCGACCGTATGCCCGCAGCAGCGCCTCGCTCTTGAGCCGGCCCGGGTCGCCCCAGATCACGCCCTTGCCCCCACCGAGATCAAGACCGGCAAGCGCGTTCTTGTACGCCATCCCGCGCGACAACCGCAGCACGTCGGCGAGGGCGTCCTCCTCGGTCTCGTACGGGTAGAACCTGGTCCCGCCCAGCGCGGGCCCCAGAGCTGTCGAGTAGATGCCGATGATCGCCCGCAGGCCGGTGTGCCGGTCCTGGCAGAACACGACCTGTTCGTGCCCGCCGGCCTCGTTGCCGTCGTTGAGGAACACGCCCATCGTTCGCTCTCCTGATCTGCTGGTCTGGCCCTTGTGGGGCCGGGAGCCGGCGGGGTCTGCCGACCCTTCGAGCGTAGTCGCGCGCGACCGGCAAGATTCCCTTGCCGGATTCGCCGTCGCGGGAAAGTCCCGGGCGGCGAATTTCGTGAAAGACTCGCGCCGTGCCGTCACTGTTCGCGTCGTACCTGCGCGTTTACGAGCCACTGACCGCCTTCGACCGTGACCGGCAGGTCTTCTGGCGCCGGTACGCCCGGGAGGGACGGGCCCTGGGCCCCGTCGAGGGTCCGGTCAAGCAGCGCACCGCCGTGCTCGAGGCGCTGGGCGCGGGCTGGACCAGACTGCCCGACCTGCCCGACGAGGCGTACGTGCTCGAGTGGGGCGACTCCCTGCTGGTCTGTCCCTGGAACCTGCGTCTGCGGGTCGCCGAGGCGGCTCTGAACGCCCGCGACGGCGTCCCGAGCGTGCTGGCCGACGCGTTCGTCCCGCCGGTGCTGGCCGGGCAGGCCAAGGCGATCGTGGAGGATTGGCGCAACGGGGCCAAAGTGCTGGAGCGGGGCGTCCCCCGGGTGCACGAGCAGATCGCGACCTGGGGCGTGCCGCTGCGCTGGTTCGTCTTCGTCGACCTGGACGAGCGGGAGATCGCGCTGTCCCCGGGCCGGCGCACCCTGCGCTACCGCACGGAGATCTCGAAGGCCCGCCGCCGTGCCCACCGGGGCGTCTCGGTGCTGCGCAAGTCGCTGGGCGACGCGCCGATCACCGAGGCGGTCGAGGAGGGCACCCGCTGGCTCGAGGAGTTCCATCCCCGCTCGATCGTCGAGTTGGACTATGGCGGCCTGGTCAGTCTGCTGCCCGACGACGAGCTCGCCTCGGACGACTCGCCCGGCCTGGTGGCCGCCGGTCTGTCGGCGCTGTCCCGGGGCGACGCGGAGGCAGCGACGGAGGCCTATGAGAAGTTGGTCGCCCGGTGGCGCGCGGTGCAGCTCCTGGAACGCTGCAACTGATCGATGTCTGACCTGCGGGAATACGGACGAATAGGTACGGAATGGGGCTCGGGGAAGCGCTTCCTAGGCGAATACTCTTCGTAATCGGCGCCTGCCGAAGCGTGATTTTCAGTCCAAACGCGACACTATCTGGCGTAGAAAACACGTAAAAATCGGGCATGCTTCATCCGTCTATCTAGGGACGTTCGGCCGTTCGGCCCATGTCGGACATCGGGGACTAGCCGGACCATGAGAGACGCACCGGCCGGCGGGACCCCGGCCGATGTCTTTAGGTACCTGTGGAGGAGTGACCGATGGCATCGCGTACGCATGATCCTGAGCCGCTACTAACGCCGGCCGAGGTGGCGTCGATGTTCCGCGTCGACCCGAAGACCGTGACCCGGTGGGCGAAGGCGGGCAAGCTCAGCGCAATTCGCACGCTGGGTGGCCACCGTCGTTACCGCGAATCGGAAGTTCGCGCCCTGCTGCAGGGGCAGATCCCCTCGCAGCGCCAGGGCGACTGACGCGAGCTGCAGTCGACCGAAGATCGTTGCAAGGGGCGAGCGCTGGGGAAGGCGTATCGCCCCTTCTTCGTTTGGTCCGGCTTCGTTGGTCTGGTCCGATAAGATCAGCTTACGAGCACGCACACCGTTCCGTCGACGCCACGCCGGAGCCGGCTGCCGAGCTGGGTGATCCGCCCGAGCAGGCCGTACTTCCTGTTCAGGCCGCTGCCCACCCGGGCCCGGTCGGAGGCGTCGCCGACCCGGGCCCGCGCCTCGATCGCCTCGCCGCCCGTCGGGTTGCCACGCAGGTCGCAGGCCTGCACGGTGACCTGGCCGTTGTTTCGGATCCGCTTGACCTTGCCGGCGTCGGCCGGCGTCCAGAAGGCCAGCCCGGAGCCGTCCGGCACGACCCACAGCGGGGTCGCCACCGCGCGCCCGTCCTTGCGGAATGTGGTCAGCAGGACGTACTTCTCGGAACCGAGTTGCTCCAGCGTCGTCATGCGTCAAGAGTAGTGACAATGGATCAACCGCCACTCGGGGACGTCTTCGGCGAGATGATCCGAGACGCGTACGCGGTGCGCACCGGGATCGGCCCACGCCCGCTGGCCGGCGGCCGTACGCCCCGGCCGGTCATCGAAGTGATCGAACGCGACGACGGCCTGATCAACGGCGCTCCGGTCGACCACTACCTGGACCAGCCCGCCGACTGGCCGCCACACGACCACCGCGCCCTGCGGCTCTGCCGGGGCGCCGTCCTCGACATCGGCGTGGGAGCCGGCCGCACGGCACTGGAGCTGCAGCGCCGGGGGATGGCCGTGACCGGACTGGACACGTCGGCCGGTGCGATCGCGGTGGCCCGCAAGCAGGGACTGCGCGACACGGTACTGAACACGGTCGACGAGTACGCTCACGGCCCGGCCCGCTACGACACGTTCCTGCTGCTCGGCAGCAACCTCGGCCTGATCGAGAGCCGGGAACGCGCCCCGGTCCTCCTCGCCGCCCTGGCCGCCCTGGCCCGCCCAGGCGCCCGGATCATCGCCCAGGGCACCGACCCGTACGGGACCAGCGATCCGGTGCACGTCGGTTATCACCAGCGGAATCGGGCGCGCGGCCGGCTCGGTGGGCAGTTGCGGCTGCGGCTGCGCTACCGGCTGCTGGCCACGGACTGGTTCGACTACCTGGTGTGCTCGCCGGCGGAACTGGAGTCGTTGCTGGCCGGCACCGCGTGGCGGCTGACATCGATCGACGACGCGGACCGGCCGTACTACCTTGCGGTCATGGAGCTGACGACATGACGACCCGCACCCAGGACCACGTGCGGGTCAGCCGGCGGATCTCGATGCCGCTGCGGCACCGCGTCCGGAGAGCGCCGGCCTGACGCTCGACGCGAGCGGCTGGCCGCCGGTCGTCGGCCTGTCAACCCTTGAAAGGTCTATTCGGTCTGTCGACAACGTGCCGATCGACCGGATTTGATGCGTTCCACGGCGGCGTGACCGACAATCCGATCGCCCGACCGCTAGCGTCGGGTGATGACGTTGGGGACGCGGCGTGATCTGGCCGGTCCTTTCGACGTCCGGGCCCTTCCGGCAGGCTCCGGCGCCCGCGGTAACGGCTGCGCCGGGGTGCGCGGCAAGGGCTGCGCCGGGGTGCGCGGCAAGGGCTGCTCCAGCGACTGTGGCAGGGGCTGCTCCGGGGTGTGGCGGTGACCGTCCAGCCCCGGCCGCCCGGCGACGAGCGGGTCCGCCGTACGCTGGCTCTGTGGGTCGTGCTCGCACTGGTGGCCGCCGGAGCGGTGCGGATCACGGTGATCGGCGGTGAGTTCCTCTCGGCGTACCCGAAAGCGACCTTGACCGCGACCGCGCTCTTCGCCCTGCTCGCCGTGCCCTTCTGGCTGTTTCTCGCCGATCTTGATTTTCTCGAACCCGAGCCCATCGGCATGCAGATGCTGGCCTTCGGCTGGGGCGCCCTGGTCGCGACCTCGGCCTCGATCGCGGTGAGCCCGGCCCTGGAAGGGCTGATCGGCCGGCCCGGCCTGGCCGGGCCGGCGGTCGAGGAGGTCACCAAGACCCTCGGCATCGTCGCGATCGTGCTGATCGGCCGCGACCAGATCAACAGCGTGCTGGACGGGATAGTCTACGGCGCGATCGTCGGCCTGGGATTCCAGATCGTCGAGGACATCGTCTTCGCGATGGGCGCGGTCGCACAGGCCGGCCACGGCGACAGCACGCGGCCCGTCGTGGCGACCTTCCTGCTGCGCGGCTTCCTGGCCGGGGCGTGGAGCCACACGCTGTTCGGCGCCCTCGCCGGAGCCGGACTCGGCTACCTGGTCGTGCGCCGCGACCGCGGCCGGCCGCGGCGGATCGGCGTCGCGCTGCTGGCCGTGCTCGGTGCGTGGGGCGCGCACGTGCTCTGGAACACGCCACTCCCCGGCTACGGGCTCGGCACCGGGGGCCTGGCGCTGCTGACCGTGCTGATCTTCAAGGGGCTGCCACCCCTGCTGCTGATCCTGCTGCTGGTCCGGGCGGCGCACGACCGCGAAGCGGACTTCTACACCGCGCGGCTGGTCGAGCTGGACGATCCGTCGCTGGTCACCGCCGGCGAGATCGCCGCGCTGCGCTCAGGCCAGCGGCGGGCCGAGGCACGCCGGCACGCCCGGCTGCGGGCCGGCCCCAAAGCCCAGGCATCGGTACGCCGACTGCAGCGCGCCCAGGCCCGCCTCGCCGTCGAACTGAGCCGCTGCCCCGAAGTCCCGGACGAACGCTGGCGCGCGGCCGTCCACGAACAGCGCGCGATCCTGGCCGGGCTGGGCGTGGCCGAGGCGGTCGTGCCGCCCGGCGGCGCCGGAGCCTGGCGCCGCCGCGCGGAAAGCGCCCTGACCGTGGCCGTCGGCATCGCCGTGCTCTGGGCGGCCCTGCGCGCTCTGAGCGGCTCGTAACCCGGACGGGGCGGCTCGTAACCCGGACGGCCCGGCTGCCCCGGGCCGTCCGGGTTCACAGCGCCGGGGGCAGTCCGCCGTCGCCGTCCACCACGGTGTCCGGGGTGCCGTCCTGGTCCAGGTCGACCATGGTGACGTCGACCTTGCCGTCGCCATCGGTGTCGAACTGGAACAGGTCGGCCTTGCCGTCGCCGTCGGTGTCCGACACCCAGACGTCGGCCTTGCCGTCGCCGTTGGTGTCGGTGGCGATCAGGACGGCGCGCTGGTCGCCCCGCGTCTCCACGGTGTCCTGCGACTCACTCATCGGTTTGTCTCCTAACCCGGCCCTTTGTGAGCAGGCCGATGGGGGTGGGCCGGTTCCCGATTACGTTAGGTCCCGCACACAACTTAGGGCCCGGGCCGTCCCTCTGGCGACCCGAGCCCAGCCCCCGTAGTTGTCCCCAGGCCACGAACCTAGGACCGAACGGGCCGCCGGCGAATCCTGAAAACGTGCCACGAGCTGTGACACACGTCGCCCGAGGTACTCGCGACGCGCCGGTAACGTTGCCCGACGTGACTACAGCGGCGAAGAACCTGGCCCCGTTCGAGGGCGGTGGCGGCTCCCTCGGGGAGCGGATGGGCGTGCAGATCACCGAGGCGAGTCCGGAGCGGGTGGTCGGCACGATGCCCGTCGACGGCAACACCCAGCCGTACGGGTTGTTGCACGGTGGCGCGTCCTGCGTGCTGGCCGAGACTCTCGGGTCGGTCGGGGCGGTGCTGCACGGGCAGACGGTGGACCGGCCGTTCGCGGTCGGCGTGGACATCAACGCCACTCATCACAAGGCGGTGCGTTCGGGCGTCGTCACCGGGGTCGCGACGCCGGTGCATCGCGGGCGCACGGCGGTCACCTACGAGATCGTCATCACCGACGACACTGGCGACCGGGTCTGCACCTCCCGGATCACCTGCCTGCTCCGGGGCGCGTGAGCGGGCGCTTCTTGACCGATTCACGTACCTTTTCTCTCGTGACGGACGTACCCCAGCACGCCTTGGACGACGCGGTGCAGGTGCTGCACAGCGCGCTCAGCGGCGACAGCGACGCTGTGGTGGGCACGTTCGACGCCGTGGTCGACCGGTCCGGTGTCGTCGGGGCGTACGACGTGGCATGGTGCCTGGCCGCGGCGATGGTCGGGCGCAACGTGCCGCGCGACGGCGCGTGGACGCTCGACTTCCCCGGGATCGACGACGCTCGCTACGACAAGCGCTGGGTAGCCCGCTTCGTCAGCGCGTACGCCAACGGCGACGTCCCGACGGGCGAGGCCCTGTTCGGCGCCGCGATAGCCGACGGCCAGCTCCCGGACTGCCTGCTCGCCCTGGTCGGTTCTACGGTAGCCACCCTCAAACACCGCGCGGCATGACCGCACCGCACCGCACCGCAGCGCAGCGGAGCAAGGGCCAGGAGAGGTGCCCGAGGTGGCTCAGCATGGATCGACCGCACCGCAGCGGAGCAAGGGCCAGGAGAGCGAGCCGGCGGCGACTCGCCGGCGGTGGCCTGGAACAGGGCTTCGCGGCCGGCCAGGCCGCCAGCCTGGGCAGCGCGAGCCCACTGACCAGTTAGAAGTCCTCGGCGCCCTTCAGATACAACGCTTTGGCGTACTGCGCGGCGGCGGCCTCGTTGTACATCGTCGCCTGCGACATGTACCACCCGTTGTCGGAGAGGGCCTTCCTCGCCGCCGTCGTTGCGGACCAGCGGATGTCGGCGTCGATCTGGGAGAGTCCCCGTTCCTTGAACTGGCGTCGCATCTGCGACTTCCCGGCTTGGAAGTTCTCCGCGGCTTCCTCGGCCAGTTTCATGCAGGCAAAGCCTTTCCCGCTGAGCGCTTCCGCCAGAGTCCAGGCAGACTGCTCTGCGGCGTTGCGAAATTTGAGCACGTCGCCCCCTCCCTTCGGCAGAGATCGATATTCCCGAAGGGAGTGCTGATCGAGGGCATCGGGGGACGGGTCGGCGCGCTTGGTGCACGAAAGGTCAAACTAGGGTAATCGCCGTGAGCGCGGCCTTGTCGTGCGGACTGGCACACGATCCGCCCTCGTCCCCCGACACCGCCTCGAACGAGTGCGGGACGATCTCCTCCGGCAGCTCCCCGAGCGTCTCGTCGTTCGCCCTTTTTGACGGAGGGTGCCGTTGATCAGCGAAAATGTGGCACTTCGCCGGCGTACGGGCACCTCGGCCAGGTCCAGTTGGGAGCGACGGCTCTTTCCGTCACTTCTCGTGATAGCCGTCGATGATCGATGTGAGCAGGCTCGGCGACGCATTCCACTTCTGCAGGTTCGAATCGTCGCACGCGCCCAGCACCAGCTTGCTGACATTGAGCGTGTCGAAGCCGCCCCCCGTCCAGTAAGCGTTGACGGCCGGTGGGACGGCCGGCCTCAAGCAGTACGATGTGGTCGGCGCCTGGAATTCGGACTCGATGCGGTACGAGGTCGACGGCACGCCGGTGAAGGCGCGGCGCGTCCACATCTGGTTGGGTGGGACCGGGAGATCGGTCAGCGAGCACAGCGTCAACGTCACCCACTTCTGCGGGCTGACGGAGCCGGGGCTCACCAGGCAGTAGTCGCTACCTCCGGAGTGCACGGAGATGCGGCCCAGCGCGCTGGTGGCACCGAGAGCCATGGGCGGCAGATACCAAACCTGGTTCCACTGAATTGCGCCGTTGGGCGTCTGCTTACAGGGGAAGATCACCATGAAGGCGAAGCTGACGGTATTGGCGCTGACGTCCAGGCAGCGGCCGAATTGCTCGTAATTGACGAGCTGCCCAGTTTCCGGGCCGGCGCCGCCCGTACCTGCGTTGGAGTCGGGAAAGAACGACTTGTAGGGGGTGTAGTCTCCGAAAGTTCCACTGCAGGGCGTGCCGTCAGTGCCGTCGCCGCTGGTGCCAGCCACTTTATTGGCGTTTCCGGGAATAACATTGTTGATAACCACGGTGGCCGGCGACTTGGTGTAGTCGATGTTGAAACACTTGCCATTTGGCACCGTACCGTTCGTCCCCTCGAAGTTGTCGCGGTTGTTCAAGCTCCAGATCTCGGTGAGCTTGGTGGCAACGCAATTCTGGAATTTAACCCGCGTGTGATCGATGGACGCCGCATCCAGACACGCGCCGTCCGGGAAGTTGGTCGAACCTTCGGAGTTCTTCAGCTCGATCTGCAGACTCGGGTTGTATGTAAAATCCTGCCTGGGATCGTCGGCCGCACAGGTGGTGACAATGACAGACGCACCGACCTGCAGCGGCGGAGTACCGGTCACCGCCGCTGGGGCCGAGACACACAACGCGCTGTTGTAGACGTTGATTGACCCGCCGGGCACGTTAGGTTTGGTGCGGCTCTGGAACTTATATGTCGCCACAATTGTCCGCCCGGGAAACGAGGAGGCGGAGACAGCCCGACCGGTAGCGGCGAGGAAAGCGAAGTCGGGCGCTACGACGGTCCCGCCGCCCGGCTGGCAATCTATGCGGTGGTTTTTCGCCCAGTCCTCCTGGGCCCCGTTGTCCGGCGGCGTGCTGCTCAGGTAATACACGTTCACGCTGTAGTTCGGAGTCGCACCGCCGTTGCCTACCGAACCGGTCAGGATGGCGTTGGGCCGTTTTGCTGCGGCACTTGAGTCACACGGCAGTTGGGCCAGCGCGCCCGTTCCGTCGCCTTCGCGTACGGTTGCTCGGATCTGGGCGAGCGCAACCTCGATACCGCTCTGTGCGGCATTGAGCTCGACGTCGCGCCGGACGTCAGTGCCAGTGCCCTGAATCTGCGCGACGACCGTTGTGCCGAGCACCACGGACGCGCCGACGATGACGATGGTCAACAGCATCGCGAGCATCAGCGAGCCGGTGTCGTCGCCGGCCGATGGGCGGCGGAGGCCCGAAACCCTCATGTTCTCGTCCCGCTGTTGTAGCAGGGCTCGGCGGAGGCCAATCCGCTCCCGGCGGTGGCGACGGAAACGCTGTTCGCATTCGTGTTGAGTGCCGTGTAGGTGATGTTGGTGTGCTTCTGGGTGACGCCGTCGACGGCAGTGAGATCGATCGTGAGCTGCTGATGCGTCAGGGCGTTGACCGGGTCGATCCGAGTGAACGGGGCGCTGGAGCTGACGCCGGTGGCGAGCGGAAGCCAGGCGGTGAGGTCGGCCGCTGCTGCGCCCTGGGTCCAGGTGCGGCGTTGCAACTGGCTGCCACCGCTACTCGCGGCAAGCCGCAATTGCACACACTGTGTGACCATGTTGTTCACCATCTCGTACTCGACATATTGACGGCCAGAGGAGGTTTCGCCGACATAGGAGGCGTAGCGGATCTCCTTGTCCAGTCGCATCAGGGCCCGGCTCAACTGAGCCTGGACGGCCGCGCGGGCGCTGGTCGCGTTAACGGTCCGGTAAAGCATCACCATGCTGGTCGTGACGATGGCGCCGACAATCGACGTGATCGCCATCGCAACTACGAGCTCGACCAGGGTGAGACCCTCGTCCGCGCACAGACGCCGGTGGTGTCGCGGCATGACGCCTACTCCAGGTACGGGTCAACGGACGAGGAACTGACCAGTGCGGCGGCCGCGTAGCTGCAGGTACCGCCGCATTCCTGGCCGGGCCAGGTAACCGCGACCACCAGTCGTATCGAGGCTGCCGGGTAGGCGGTCGTGGCAAAGCTGGCGTTGCATGGGAGGTCGGCTGCGCCATCGACGGCTGCTTCCTGCCAGCACCGTGAGATGTAGTAGTAGCGTTTGAACCGCAGCCCGCTGAGCAGAACGATTTCGGGGTCGCTCGGCTTGAGTACGACGGAACCGTCGGATTGGAGGCCTGGCTTCGGCAAGGTCAGCGCGCCCGAGCCAACCGCATCCCAGTGTTCCGCGCTGAGTCCCAACAGATTATCAACTTTGCCGCTCACCACGGGGGCACACGGGGTTAACGACGTGCAGGCCGTGCGGCCTTCGAGCAGCGCAGACCCATGCAACCCGTGAGCGTTTTCCATCCCCTGCATGCTGAGTTCGGCAGCGGAATCCCGAACTGACCGCTGATGACTGACACGTGTGGAGTCCACCATGAACGTGGCGCTCGCGGTCATTACCAGCATGACGATCGCCAGCGACACCACCACCTCCACGAGGGTGAAGCCCTCATCCGGGGTTGGGTCGATACTGATCTGCACGTCTCCAACGTCGGCAGAATCGACGCCGACCTTAGGGGATCCTAGTAGCGGACTCCCAGATGGTGTTCCAGCCGCATTCCATCCGCTGCAGACATGCCGACGAACTCGAGACCAATCTCGTTCCCGGTCGTGGAGCTGATCTTTGCACGCAGTGTCAGGGGGCCGTCGTCCATGTGCAGGTCGACAGTGGTATCGGTGCCCATGGCCGGCGCCGCGCCGCCGCCGAGCACACATCGCAGACCGCCGCGACTCAGGTTGACTATCGTCATCGACTGGACGACATGGCCGGAACGGAGCTTGGCATCCAGGCTGACTGGAATGCGCGGCGCTGTCCGACGCTCGGCGGACGCGGCGACCGAGGACATGCCCTCAATCCGGATGATCATGTCGGTTACCCGACGGTCCAATTCCTCGACGGTGTCCTGTTGCTGGCCGGTGAATTCCTGCACCTGACTCGTTGTCGAGGCGATTTCGGTGACCCGGTCCGCAATCACCGCCAGGGCTCCGGACATCTCTGTCGCATCGCGCTCCAGAGCGCTGATCGTGCTGGCGATCTCCTCAGTCGAGGCAGCCGTCGAGGAAGCGAGGTTCTTGACCTCGCCGGCCACTACCGTGAAACCGCGACCCGCTTCGCCGGCTCGATGAGCCTCGATGCTGGCATTCAGCGACAGTAAGCGGGTTTGTGCCGCGACGCCGGTGATGATCTGCACGATCCCGTCAACCCGTCGCAGGCTGGCGCCGAGCGTTCCGACCAACTCGTTGGCCTCGTTGGCATGGGCAACGAGTCTGTGGATGGCGTCGCCGGCGGTCACGACCCGTTCGTCAATCGTTCCGGCGGCAGTGCGAACAATATTCACCTGGTCGACGACGGCGCGCAACTCGCCGACAACATTATCGGTGGTCTCGTTGATCACTGATTGGACCCGCTCGCGGGACTGTTCGTCCGCGGTCCGCTGCTGGTCATGAATCGCGCGGATCTGTACCTCGCGGGAAATCTGCGCCTGGCTCAACTGGCGCTCCTGCGTATCGAGTGTGTCCAGCATCTGATCGAACGCACGACCGAGGGTGCCGATCTCGCCGGTCACCTCACCACCCACCCGCATGGTGCGGTCGACCGGCGACGTCTCCGCCCGTGTTGGATCCCGGCCGGCCACCGATGCCAGGACCAGGGCTATGCGGCGCAACGGCCGGGTGATAGCCCGGGTCACCTGAACTCCGAGCGTCACAAGCACGCCAAGCCCAGCGAAGAGGAACACCGCGAGGATCACCCGGCCACGGTCACTCGCGGCCGACGCCGCAACCTCCCGCTGACGCGTTTGAACGCCAGCCGCGTCAAGCTTCTCGTGGAGGGCGCCGAGTTTGTCGTCGATCACGTGGTTTCGTTCGTCGATTTCGCCCTCGCGGGACAACGTCGCGGCGGGGTTGAGCCGGGCGTCCCGAAGGAATGCACCGACGAACGCGGTAAACGCCGCAACGTCGGGATTGACCGCCACGATCGCGGCCCTGAGCGCAGCGGGAAGCGGCAGGGCGTCCAGTTGCGCGACGATCTCGTTGATCGTGGCGCCGTCATCGACCAGATCGGCCTCGATCGCTGCGACGTCGGGCTCGACGAGACCGCGGTGGGCACTGACTTTCAACTCCGACTCGCGGGTGTCCAGGTGGTTCAACGCCGAATTGGCCTGCTCCAGCACAACATGCTCCTGCGCGACCGCGCCAAGCTTGTTCTGATCCTGCAACCCGTACCAGCCCACAACGACCGGAACCACCACCGCGGTCGTCATCAGTACAACGAGCTTCGCAGTGATCGACAGTGACTTCAGCCCGACCATGTCACCTCACTAGGTTCCGGACGCCCGCCGTGCCGCTTTCGACGTCGCATCCGGCATCTCGCGGTGAGGTCCGCCACGTTGCCATGCCCGGTGGCTCCCGACCGTCAGGGGACGGGAAAGGCGTTCACCTCACCACAATCCGTCGTGAACGGATGCCAGCGCAGGCACTTGGCAGAACGCGCTCACCAATGTTGGGCCACGGCCCCGTCGCGGTTCCCCGAGTTCGTGGGCACTATGATCGATATCCTCAAGCACGGCATCCAGCACCAGGACGAGTGGCGGTCAACGGACAAATCGCAAGATCGCCCAGAAGCCGACGAACGCACGGCCGCTTAGCCGGCCCTTTCTGCGGCGCGATGATTGATGGCCTCACCTCGTCTGGGTGGGGGCCATCAATCGCAGGGTCATTGCGTTGTCGGGTAGCCGCTGGTCACGGCGGTACGGACGCTTCAGCTGGCAGGGGCGTTCACGTCGCCGCCAGCCGTGAACACGCCTCCGGCGACGAGCACCGCGGCGACGGCACGACTCACGGGTTGTACCGCCGGTCCAGCGCGAGATTCCAGTCGTCGAGCGCCGGGATGGACGACGGTGCCGCGCGCAGCGTGGCGGTGGTCGCGACGCCGGCCCAGCGCTGCACGGCTGCGGTGGCGGTGGCCGCATCGTCCGCGGTCAGGGCGGCGATGTCGGCGCCGTGGTTGGCTCCGGGCGCCACGTAGGACAGCGAGTCGATGGTGCCCCGGCCGAGGCGGAACGGCTCGGCACCATACGGGTCGTCCGACCCGTAGACGAACAGCAACTGACTCCCGTGCAGCTTCACCCACCGGTCGATGTCAGCCATGGCCAACGGCTGGAACCGCGGGTCGATCGCATCCGGCACGTACGCCGCAGCGTTGTCCTGACCGCGGTAGTGCTGCAGTGTCGCCAGGTAGTTCAGCTTCACCGTCGGCCAGCCGAGTTGTTTGGCGGCCTGGAAGTAGTAGGGCACGTAGTAATCGAGGCCCTGGTCGGTGAGGGAGTCCACGCCGTAGACCCCGGTGATCCAGTTGTAGATCGCGTCGTCCGAGGCGTCCCGGGCGGGCACGTTCACGCAATGCGACTGCAAGCTGTACTGCCAGAAGGCCCAGGTGGCGCCGTTCACCATCAGCTCGAAAGCCTTGTCGGCACTGCCGATCGTGGTGAACGTCCGGCTGTTCGCCGTTGCCCAGGCGCTGTACTTCGCCACCATCGCGTCCCGGCGTTCCAGCGCCTCGATCTGCACCCCGTCGAGCGCGGTCCGGCACGCCGGATCGGTGCCCACGTTCGCGAAGAACCGGTCGTACGCCGAGTCTTCCGCGTTGATGGCGTCGTCCGGCGCGGCGTACGCAACCGTGCCATCCACATCGGTGGGATAGAACCTGCGGTGGTAGATCGACGTCATGCCACCCTTGCTCTCGCCGGTGGAGATCCACTTACCGCGGTACAGGGTCTTGAGCGCCTGCACGATGCGGTGGTGGTCGGTCGCCGCCTGCCAGATGGTCATTTTGTCCCAGTCCGCCGGCTCCGGCCGCGACGGCGTGAAGAACCGCTGCTCCACCGAGATCTGGTTGCCGTCGATCAGCTGCGTGGGCTCGGACCGGAACGGGAAGAGCGGCACGCCGTAACCGGTCGTGTGCAGAACCATCGGCCGTGCGGTGTCCCGGTGCAGCAGAGTGAGCCGCTGCTCGAAGGTGCCCGACTGCGGGTGCCGGTGGTCGGCCGGCTGGGTGAACGACAGTACGAAGAACCGGTAGGACCCCAACGGTTGGTCGGTCACCACGGTCATCCCGGGGATCGCCTCGAGCTGATCCTTGATGTCCGGCTCGGCCGCCGTGGCCACGGGGCCGGCGGCCACCAGCGTGGCGGCCATCAGGGCAAGCGTGGACAAGAACACGGGCAGGCGTCGCCTCACCAGGTACCCCCTTCGTGCCATCGGCGCCTGACTATATCGCGCCGGCACGACAACACCACCCCCTGCGAACAGGGGAAACGCTCGACGTTAGCCTCCGCGCTGACGTTGCGCAGTTGCTGTCGGACCGTTTGGCGGCCAGCAGAAACCGCGCGGTTCTTGAGGCTCGCGCGGCACCGCGACGCGCAGCGTGTCGAGCCCGAATTCCGCGGCATCGACTACGACGATGACGACCTCGCGTCCTGCCGGAAGGCCAACCTTAGCCGTGGGTATTGCCCATTTGCCACGTCCGGGTCATACTCGGCTACATGGCGATCCAGGACTTCCGCCCCATCGGGGAAGTGGTCGCGGACGACAGGCGCCGCATCCCCTTCGGCAAAGCCGGCGTGCACGACGGTGACAAGTTCGCCGTGGCCGTCAACGACGAAGGCCAGATCCTGCTCACCCCGCTGGCCACCATCCCCAAGCGTGAACTCATCATCTGGGAGAACGCCGAGCTAAGGGCTTCGTTGTTCCGCGGCATCGCTGACGTGGCCGAAGGGCACACCTCCCGCCTGGACCTCGACGAACTGGACGTTGACAACGAGTGAGCGCGCCTCCGTTCGTCCTGCACCAAACCGACGAGTTCAAGAAGATCATCGCTGAGATGCGATCCCAGCCTCGGTACGCAGCGAAGCTGAAGAAGATTGCTAAGACTCTTCGCCTGCTGGAACAGGTAGGCCCGCGCCACCCTGGCCTGAGCTCGCACCTCTATCAGTCGGTGAAGGGTCCCGGCGGCGCCCCGTTGTGGGAGTCGTACGTCGAGAACAATGCCCCGTCTGCGTGGCGGATCTTCTGGATGTACGGCCCGGGCCCCGACGAGTTGACGATCACTACCGTTGGCCCGCACCCTTGAGGTCCGGGACACTTCGGCGATCATCGCGTACACGTACGGGTCGGTCGCGGTCGGTGAACGACTCATCGAGGTCGAAGATGACGGCGGCCTGGTGGCGTTGCCATTCCAATGTTTGTCGGAGGCCGCGTCGCTGGTGATCGAGCAGAATCAGACGTTCCTGGAGGACATCAACCCGGGCAACCAGGTGAAGGGCACCCTAGTGTTCGACGTGCCGCAGGGGACCAAGCTGACGTCGATCGTCCTGCACGAGTCGATGTTCACGGCAGGGGTGAAGATCCCCTTGACGTTGGCAGAATGACAACGGCCCGCACCCCTTCCTCGGTTCGGGCTGTTTCGTCGTTCAGGCGTCGAGGTGGCCGCCGAGCGCCTTGAGTCGGTCCGTGTAGAGGTCAACGTCTGTCCGATCGTTCCCCGTCAGCATCGGACGACGACCACGGTGATGTTGTCGTCGCTGTTGCGCAGCTGCGCGCGGCCTACTTCGACCCGGACGACGACGATCTAGACACGATGCTGCGATCAAGCGCCAACTGGACCAACCGGTCCGCAGCCCGCTCAAGGTCATTGTCAGAAAGCACAGCACGGATGTAGGTCTCGGCGACGAACGAGCTGAGCCCGTCGGAGCAGAGCAGGATCCGGTCTCCTGGTTGCAAGGTCAGCGGGATGACGTCTGCGGAGCGTCCGTCGACCCGACCGTCGAGGTAGCGGGACAGCCGTTCGGGCAGGGTCGTGACGGTGCTGGCGTTGGCGAGGAGCCGCCCGCAGTCGTCCACGAGCGCCTGTATCCGCTGCTCGTCGCCCGGTACTCCGGTCGCTGACACCTTCGGCGTCTACAGCACGTTGCTTGATCCGGCTCCCGCGCGGGATGTCCAGCAGTTGTCCCAGTTGGGACAACTGGACCAGCCGGCCGAGGAGAAGGGTCGCGACGTCCCTGGGCTTGAGGAGTAGAACCCGCTCCCTAGCATTTCCCTAGCAAAAGGCCCCCGGAGTGCTCTCCGGGACCTTGTTTTGCCTGGTGGCCAGGGGCGGGGTCGAACCGCCGACCTTCCGATTTTCAGTCACGAACTTCTATGCAGGTCACTGGTGGTGCAGTTGGGCCACGTGCAGTCAACGTGCAGCACCGGCCCGCTATGCAGCTTGGATGAGGTCGACGCCCACGGCGGTCTGCTCGGGGATCGGCTCGCCAGCCTCGCGTAGGCCGTCCAGGTGGAAGGCGATGGCTGCGCGCATCTCGGCGACGCATTCCTCCCGGGTGTCCCCGAGGGCTACGCAGCCGGGAAGCTCGGGGGACCACGCGCCGAACCCGCCGTCCTCGGCACGCTCGATGACGATCGCGTATCCGTTCACTTGTGCTCCCATCAGAGTCCCGCCTGTTTCAGGCCACCACAAATATCACAAGAGGATGTCCAACGGCCACTTATGTGATCCGTCGGTTAAGCGTTGGCAGCGAAGAACAAGAAATGGCGCTCTAGTGGACCGCGACGATGTCCGTGGAGTGGGCTTCGTGACTCTCTTGTCAAACAGGGAGACGTTGCTGTTCTATCGAGGCGTCGCCAAGGACCCGGCAGAGGTAGTCAGAGGACTGCGCCGGCTCCACATCCAGTTCATTTCCGGCTTTCGTGCATTGAGAGCAGTGTCGTGGAAGACGGTTTCCGGGCGCCTCCTATCGGACCTGCCGGCGTTACCGAGCGTATGCCACGGGTGGTACGCGCGACTCGAATATCCTTGATCTGTTTTGGTGTTGCACTCATGTTGGTTGTGGTATCCGTTCTAATGGATGGCGGCTGGCGCCGCGTAGCTCAATACACCTCCACCTTAGCTTTCATGCTGGCCTGGAACTATTTGCGCTTCGGCATCTGGAAGGACCCTGGAGACGAGCCACGGTGGATAACTACGGCAACCAAGGACTCGGTGAAGGCGATTGGGATTCTTGTGGTCGTTGCCCTGTGCGGTGGCGGCCTTGGTGCCCTAGCGAAAGTGCAGGACGAACCCGCCGCTGCGGGGTCAGTTCACTCCGGGCCGGTCGAGACAACGGAAGTTGGCGAAGCGTCGGGCTGGGTGACCAACTGGGTGACGATCGAGGCGCACAACAGTGGACACCGGTGGACAACAGAGGAAAGTTCGAGCAGCTCAGCGACGCTCTGAGCGCAGCTCATCGTCCGGTACTGGTTGCCGGAGGGGTCAAGGAGTCACCTGACTAGCCTTGTTGATCGAAGGGGGAAGAGACCACGGTAGGTACCGGCTCCGATCATCGTACGAGGACGCCGTAACAGCCGATCCCGCGCCGCTTCCGGATCCAGTAGCGTGCGAAGCTTGGCTATTCTGGAGGTAAAGCGGATGATCCGCAAACTGGTGCATGCAGCGCTGGTGGTTGGGCTGCTCGCGGGCGGTTCTGTTGCTGTGGCCTCGCCGGCCGATGCTGCGACAGCGACTAAATACAAGAACTGCACGGCCTTGCAGAAGAAGTATAAGCACGGTGTCGCCAAGAAGGGTGCCAAAGACAAGGTCAGCGGTAGTACCAAACCGGTCACGACGTTCACGGTGAATACGGCGGTCTACAACGCGAACAAGAACCTTGACCGTGACAAGGATGGCGTCGCCTGCGAAAAACGTTAAATGCAGCACCCGGTGCCCCCAACTGCATCCCTGCCGGGAAAGGTTTGGGCGACAACCCGCATATAGCGGCCGGACGAGAGTGGGGTGCCCTCGAACGTCCTACCCTTCGGCGCATGGACCTCGGAGTAGCGCGTCCCGTCATCATTCTCAGGGTCAGGAATGTAGCCCGCTGGTGATTCCTGCGTCCGGGTCCAAGGTCACGTAGACCAGTCGCGCTTGCCGTCGCTCCTCGTCGCGACGCTCGGCGTCCCGTTCCCTGGTTTCCTCGCGGCGTGTCCTGATCTCGCGGACCACCATCAACGTCGCACCGAAGGCCGCCGCCGCGAACAGACCGCCCAGTAGCGAGCCAAGGGCGTCCAGTTGGTCCCGGCCGAACGCGACAACCATCGTTTGGGCCTGTCTTGCGTGCGGCGAACGTGCAACTTGCGACGGTGATCATGGGAAACTTGCGGTGACCATGGGCAAGCACCGGGTCCCGATCGGATCCTAGACAGCAGAACGCCCACCGCACGTTTCCGCTGGTGGGCGATGCTCGAAGCCCGGCGAGAGGCTTGGTGGCCAGGGGCGGGGTCGAACCGCCGACCTTCCGATTTTCAGTCGGACGCTCGTACCAACTGAGCTACCTGGCCTTGGCTTTTCTTGCGGTCCTGACGGGACTTGAACCCGCGACCTCCGCCTTGACAGGGCGGCGAGCACTCCAACTGCTCCACAGGACCTTGCTGCGTACCGTTTACTGCCGTACCCCCAACGGGATTCGAACCCGTGCTACCGCCTTGAAAGGGCGGCGTCCTGGGCCACTAGACGATGAGGGCAACTCCGCCATCATTGCACATCGGCAACCCCGGTGGTGTTGGGCCTCAACCGGCCCCGTTGAGGCTTGGAAAGCATACGTGATCCGCCGCGCCCCCTCCAAACCGGTATCCCGCGAGCCGCTGACCTGGGCTAACGTGGCCCGACGGCGGCGCTGACGGCTTGCACGGCCTCGGTCAGGTTGTCCAGCGTCGTCACGCCGGCGGGCACTGCGGCCCAGCCGGGGCCGCCCGCCGCGACCAGCAGGGGCCGGTTCGGTGCGGCCAGGACCGCGTCGAGCTGGGCCGGGTTGCCGGTGGACCGCAGCTGGGACCAGAGGACCACCACCTGCGGACCGGTACGGGCGATCGCGTCCGCCAGTGCCCGGGGCGGCACCCGCGCGCCCAGCAGCCGGCTGGCGATGCCCAGCTCGGCCAGGGCCGCGGCGAGCGCCTCCAGCGGCAGCGTGTGCTGCTCCTCGTCGACGGCGCTCAGCAGCACCTGGGGCAACTCGGTGGCCGGTGGCCGGCGGACGGCGCCGAAGACCTCGGTCGCGGCCCGGGAGATCAGATGCTCGACCTCGATGAACCTGCGGGTCGCCGCGTACCGTTCGCCGACGCCGACCAGGACCGGTACCAGCACCTCATCCCACGCGCCGATCACGCCGGTGCCGGTGACGGTCAGCTCGAGAATGTCGCGCAGGGCGGGCGCGTCCAGCCGGATCGCGGCCCGGGCCAGTCCGCGGGCGGTGGCGCCGGCCCGGCCCACCGGAATGGCGTACCCGCCTCCGTTGCGGGTCTGGGCCGGCGCGGGCGACGCCGGGATGCCAGGCGCGCTGGCCGCGGTCGCGTTGTCGGGCATCCGCCGGGCCCAGGCGGCCGCCGCGGCGGGGGTGACACCTTGGGCGGTGAGCCGGCGCATTACCTGCAGCCGGTCCATGTCCGCCCCGCTGTAGCGGCGGTGCTGGCCGGGGGTGTGGTGGCTCGGGCCGAGGCCGTAGCGCTGGTGCCAGGTGCGCAGTGTTGTCACCGCGACGCCCAGACGTCGGGCGACCGCTCCGGCAGTCAGCGCTTCATCGACCACCCGATGCCCGTTCCTGATCGAGAAACTCGGTGAGCCGGTCGGTGACGCCGGCCAGCCAGGGCGCGTAGGCGGAGGCCTCCGCCGCCAGCCCGGCGCGCACCGAGGCCACGGTCTCCCAGCGCAGCTGGGCCACTTCGGTGGCGTCCGGGAGTAGCGCGCGGGAGCTGGGCAGGGCGCCGATCAGCACGTGGTCGTACTCGTATTCCACCCGGCCGGTCACCGGATCCTCGGCGTAGTAGGAGTAGATGCCGACCTCGGCCAGGGCGATGCCGCCGATGCCGATCTCCTCGACGAGCCGGCGGGCGGCGGCCGTGGGCACGTCCTCGCCCGGCTGGGGGTGCCCGCAGCAGGTGTTGGCCCAGCGCAGCGGGAATCGGGTCTTGGTCGCGGCCCGTTGCTGCAGCAGCACCCGGCCGGCCGGGTCGCGCAGGAAGACCGAGAAGGCCCGGTGCAGACGCCCGGGCGCGAGGTGCGCCTCGTCGACGGTGCTCGCGCCGATCACCGCGCCGTCGGCGTCGACGAGCTCGACCAGCTGGCTCTCCCGGTCGGTCACGACCCAGCCTCCTTTCTCGTGCCCTCCTGGCCCTCGCTGCGCTCGGTGCGGTCGGTCACGACTGAGTCTCCTGTGTCGTGCCCTCCTGGCCCTCGCCGTCCAGGCCGTAGACGAGTGCGGCAGGGTGCCGCTCGGTGCAGTCGGTCACGACGTGACTCTCTGCGCGGCGAGCTTTCCGGAGATGAGCACCATCGGGACGCCGACCCCGGGCCGGGTGCCCGAGCCGGTGAAGACCACGTTGGGCAGCCGGGGGTGCAGGTTGTGCGGCCGGAACGGCCCGGTCTGGCTGAACGTGTGGGCCGCGGCGAACGGTGTCCCGGCTGCCATCCCCTGGTCGGCCCAGTCCGCCGGGGTGATCACTTGCCGAACCTGCACCCCGGCTCGGAAGCCGAGGTAGCCGCGCTGTTCGAGCACGCCCATGATCTCGTCGGCGTACCGGTCGCCGAGGCCGCCATGCCAGTCGAGCGGCGCCCGGTCGAGGTTGGGGGTCGGGGCGAGTACGTAGTACGTCTGGCCCTTGTCCGACGGTGGGTTGGTGACCAGTAGGGACGGGTCGCTCATCAGCAGCCCCTGATGGATGATCTCGTCGAAGGTGCCCTGCCAGGACGCTCCGAAGTGGATGTTGTGGTGGGCGATCTTGGAATAGCTCGCCGAAGACCCGATGTGGAGCACAACGCAGGACGGCGAGTATTGCAGCCGTCGCCGTTTCGGGCTGCCCAGCAGGTCCCGGTAGGCGATCGGCAGGTCCGGGTTCAGCACGACGACGTCGGCTGGTACCCGTGACCCGTCGCTGAGGATCACCCCGTCGGCCCGCCCATGCGCCACCGACACCGAGGCCACCGTGGTGTCGTAGCGGAACTCGACCCCGTGCTTGGCGGCTGCCCCAGCCAGCGCGACGGGTACCGCGTGCATCCCACCTTTGGGGTAGAACACCCCGGCGACCGAGTCGAGGTAAGCGATCACCGCGTAGATCGCCAGGGCGTCCCGCGGGGCCAGGCCGGCGTACATGGCCTGGAAGGAGAAGATCCGTTGGGTACGCGGATCGCGGAAGAACTGGTTGATCTTCGGCTGCAACCGCCGGAAGCCGCCCATTCCGAGCAGTTTCAGCAGGTTGAGGTTGAGCAGGTCGACCGGGCTGTCCAGATTCTTGTCGATGAAGTGGGTGCGTTCGAGCCGCCACAGATCCCGGGCGAAGTCCACGAAACGGAGGTAGCCGTCAGCCTCTCGCGGCCCGCACAGCCGGGAGATCTCGGCCGCCATGGCGCCGGTGTCGGTCTTGACGTCCAGGGTGGACCCGTCCGGGTAGTACGCACGGTATGCCGGGTCCAGCGGCGAAAGCTCGAGCCAGTCGCTGAGATTCTCACCGACCGCGGCCAGTGGCTCCTCGATCAACTCCGGCATGGTCAGCACGGTCGGCCCGGTATCGAAGTCGTAGCCGTCCACCGACAGCCGGCCGGCCCGGCCACCCGGCACCGGCTCGCGTTCGATCACCGTCACCTGCCGGCCGGCCGCGGTCAGATGCAGCGCGCAGGCGAGCCCGCCCAGTCCCGCCCCGACGACGACCACCCGGTCGGTCGGTCCTGTCACGCTTCGCACTTGGCTACTCCCGGGGCCTGTTCTGGCTGGTCATGCCGGACGATCGGGTCGCCGTAGACGCCGAGCAGGTCGTCGCGCAACCGGCGAGGACCGGGTCGCGGGTGGTCCGGGCAAACCGGCCGAGGTCGGGGTCGGGGTCACGAGAAGCAGCGTACCGTCAATCATGAATTGCGTCGATTGATGAGTCGATTCCTTGCGAGGTACACGCCATGGAAAAGGACCTTGCGGCTGCCTACGAGCGATGTCGTGAGCTGCACAAACGGCACGGGCGCACGTACTACCTGGCGACCCGGTTACTGCCCGCGTGGAAGCGACGCCACGTGCACGCCCTCTACGGCTTCACCCGATACGCCGACGAGATCGTAGATCAGACCGAATCGCTGCCGCCGGCCGAGCGCGCCGCGCAACTGCGCCAGTGGTCCGAGCGGTTCTTCGCAGGCGACACCGACGACGCCTTGCTGCCGGCCGTGCTCCACACGATCGCCGTCTTCAACCTCGACCGCACGGACTTCACCACCTTCCTGCGAAGCATGGCGATGGACCTGACCGTCACGCACTATCCGACCTACGACGACCTGCTGGTATACGTGGAAGGCTCGGCGGCCGTGATCGGCACGATGATGCTGCCGATCCTGGGCTCCCGGGACGTGGTCGCGGCCCGTGAGCCGGCCCGCCAACTCGGCCGGGCCTTCCAGCTGACCAACTTCATCCGCGACGTCGCCGAGGATCTCGACCGCGGTCGCACCTACCTACCCGACGAGCATCTGGCCGCGTTCGGCGTCACCCGCTCCGACCTGGAAAAACGCCAGTCAACCCCGCAGATCAAAGCCCTCATCGCGTACGAGGTGAGCAAGGCGCACGAGCACTATGCCGCCGCCGCACCGGGCATCCCGCTACTCGACCCGGGCTCGCAGGCGTGCATGCGTACGGCCTTCCGGCTCTACGGCGGCATTCTCGACGAGGTGGTCGCCGCCGACTACGACGTCTTCGGCAAGCGCGCGACGGTGCCCCATCGTCGTCGGGTCACCGTGGCGATCCGGTCCTTGCTGACCCGTGCGGGTACACCAGTCGAGGTGGGCGCCTAGAGCTGGCCGATCTGCGCCGTCACCCAGCGCAACGACACCAAGCCCTACCGCCGTTTCAACCTGGTCCGCCGGGCCGAGCGCTTCGACTCCGAGGGCGTGTACGTTCGTCGTGACGTCCTCGAACTCGGTTTGATCCCGGGCAAAGCGGTGCATCCGCCTGCCGGACGGGGTACGGGCCGGACGGGGGTACGGGGGTCGGCTCGCCTATCCGGGCCCGCTGGAGTCGCACCGCGGCGAGGCGGTCGGGGGGGCGACCATGAGTGCCCGCCCGGCTCCGGCCGGGCGGTGTGAGAGGCGAGCCCTGCCGACCCGTTGCGTTCGTCCGTCAAGGTCGGCAGGGCCCGCGTCACCGTGCCCGTGGCCGTGCCGCGGAAACCTGGTCACGGCTTCAACGCGCGCCAGGTGACGTAGCGGTGGACGGCGATCCCGGCGTAGGCGCTGCTCTGCCGGGTAGCCGCGTCGACCTTGGCCAGCTCCCGACCCAGCCGCGCGGCCCCGTCGCCGTAGAAGGTGCAGTAACCGCAGTCGCCGAGCTCACCCGTTTCGACGCCGAGCCGCACCCGCTTGGCGGCCGCCGTCCCGCGGCTCAGCCAGTCCTGGCTCAACGCCAGCACCGAATTCGGCCCGTCCGCGGTGTCCCGGTAACTCATCACGGTCACCGCGTGGACCCGGTTGAGCACCTCGCCGGCCAGATTCCGACCGCCGGTCTGGTATTCGCCGTACCAGAACGGGACGTCGGCCTCGATCGGCAGCCGGCTGGCCGCCCGCATCTTGTCGAGTAGCGTCAGGAAGGACTTCTCGGTGGATTGCAGATCCGTGGACCAGCCGGTGGTCAGGTACGGCTCGACGTCGAGGTGGATGCCGTCGAAGAGACCGGTGGTGAGCACGGCCTTCTCCCAGGCCAGCGCCGCCGCGTGGTCGGTGGTCCAGGAGCTCTCGCCGCCCAGCGCCTGCAGCGTGATCTTTTTCGCGCCGGCCCGCTGTCGCATCTGCTGCAACCGGGCCAGATCACCGTTGGTGAGCACCTTCGGCGCGACGTAGACGAAGATCTCCGAGACGTTCTGCAGGGCTGCCCAGTTGACCACCTCGGCGGCCGGGCTGTTGCCCCACAGCCACATCGCCCGGGTGCCGGCCGGCGCCGCCGTGAGCCCGTTGCCGCCAGCCGACGACGAGCCCGGCACCAGGAACGCGGCGGTGGCCAGCATGATGCCGAACACCAGCCAAACCCGCCATCGTCGATTCATGACCGCCCCCAGTTCCGTATGCCGTTCGGCTTCCGCGGGGGTTCAGAATCGGCCGGCGGCGTTCGCGGATGAGGACTTCACCGCTTCCTCGATCCGGTCCACCACGGCGAAATAGCCGTCGCGGGTGCTTAGCTGGGGACCATGGGCGAAGCACAGCAAGCAGACGTGGTCGTCGTCGGGATGGGCGTGGGCGGCGAGGAGGTCGCCGAGCAGCTCGCCGACGCCGGCCTGGCGGTGATCGGCATCGAGCACGAACTGGTCGGCGGCGAGTGTCCCTACTGGGGCTGCGTGCCGACCAAGATGATGATCAGGGCCGGCAACGCGCTCGCCGAGGCTCGGCGGATCCCCAGCCTGGCCGGCTCGTCGTCGGTGCGGCCCGACTGGGCCCCGGTCGCCAAACGGATCCGCGACGAGGCCACCGACACCTGGGACGACACGGCGGCCGTCGACCGTTTCGTAAAGAAGGGCGGCATTTTCGTACGCGGCCGGGCGACCCTCGCCGGCCCGGGCCGGGTCACAGTCGACGACCAGGTTTACGCGGCCGCCCGCGGTGTCGTGATCGCCACCGGGACGACGGCCGTGATCCCGCCGATCGACGGCCTGGCGGGCACGCCGTACTGGACGAACCGCAACGCCGTCGAGACCGAGACGCTCCCCGGATCGCTGATCGTGCTCGGCGGCGGCGCCATCGGGGTCGAGTTCTCCCAGGTGCTGGCCCGTTTCGGGGTCGCGGTAACGGTGATCGAGGGTGCGGCCGGCCTGCTGTCGATGGAGGAGCCGGAGTCCTCCGCCACCGTCGCCGAGGCCCTGGCGCGGGACGGGGTCGTCGCGCACACCGGGGTCCGGGCGCGGCGGGTTTCCCATTCCGCTGACGCCGGCTTCTCCGTCGCACTGTCCGACGGGTCGACGGTGACCGGGGAGAAGCTGCTCGTGGCGACCGGCCGCGCGGCGCGACTCGCCGGACTCGGGCTGGAGACGATCGGGCTCGACCCTTCGGCACGCTTCATCAGCACCGACGACCGGATGCGCGCCGCCGACAAGGTATGGGCGGTCGGCGATGTCACCGGCAACGGGAATTTCACGCACATGGCTGTCTACGAGGCACACATCGCGATCCGCGACATCCTCGGCCAGGACGGCCCGGCAGCGGACTACAAGGCCCGGCCCCGGGTGACCTTCACCGACCCGGAGATCGGGGCGGTCGGCATGACCGAGAAGCAGGCCCGCGAGGCCGGCCTCCCCGTGCAGGTCGGCTACACCTCGCTGCCGTCGTCGTCGCGCGGCTGGATCCACGGGCCTGGCAACGAGGGCTTCATCAAACTGGTCGTGGACCGGTCCCGGGGTGTGCTCGTGGGCGCCACCTCGGCCGGCCCGTCCGGCGGGGAGATCCTCGGGGCGCTGTCGGTCGCCGTCCAGGCCGAGGTGCCGGTGGCGACGTTGAAGCGCACGATCTGGGCTTACCCGACCTTCCACCGGGCGCTTGACGACGCCCTGAAGAACCTTTAGCCGGTCCTCGGCACGGATGCTGTGATCGTGGTGCCGGCCGTGGTCGAGGTGATCGTGAGGTCGGACATCTGCCGGGCGATCCACAGGCCACGGCCACCCAAGGTGCTCGGCTCCGGCTGGGTGGTCCCGGCGAAGGCCGGTTCCGGCAGCCCGGGGCCTTGATCGCTCACCTCGCACCAGAGCCGGCCGTCGGCGGCCCACAGGCGCAACCGGCCGTGGCCGCCGCCGTGCCGGATCGCGTTGGTCGACAGCTCGTGCGCGACCAGGACCATGCCCTCCGCGGCGTCGCGGTCGGCCAGCGCGAGGCAGTGCCTGAGGATCATCGAGCGCAGTCCGCTCAGGCTGCCGGAGTCGAAGACCTTCTCGAGCACGGGCGCCGGTGTGCCGCGCCTGGCCTGGAGGCTGCCGGCCTGCGGCGCCTGATTGGGTGTACGCCGAGGGGCGGTGCCCGTCATCTCGTAGCTCGCCACGGCAGACCTTCCACCGGGAAGGCCGGTACGGCAGCGGTCGCCATCTGCCCGCCTTCCTTGTGGTCTTGTTCGGGTCCGGCGCGCTTGCGCCAGACCCTGGGGCAGCTCCATACCCACTCGGGACAGCTCTATACCCGCTGGCCGCAGGTTTGACGCGCAGTCCGGCGGTTGCCTTGCCCGCCCGCGCTGACCTGCTGTTTTCGCGCGCGGTGGGGGGCGGTTTGGAGCCTCGGAAACGAGCGAGTACTGTTCGTCTCCGGCAGGGAAACGGGCGAGCTACCGGAGAGATCCGGAGCGGCCGTCCTGCCAAGCCCTTAAGACATTAAGCCCACAGCAGCGCTGTGTGCCGAGGTTTCAGGGCGTACTAGATCGGACTGGTACGAACCGGGAGATACCGGTTGACAGGACCAGGAAGACCTAGTAAACTTGAACGAGTGCCCCGAGGATGGGCTGCCCTGGTTGGGTGGTTGGTTTTTGGTGTGTGGTTGTTCTTTGAGAACTCAACAGGGTGCTTGATATGCCAGTGCCAATTGGTTTTGCCTTCGGGTGTGCAGCCTTTTTGGTTGTGTGTTTGGGGGTTTCCTTTGGCAGCA
>JAVHVY010000192.1:0-15860 GCA_032160305.1 Actinoplanes sp. | reverse complement strand
CGATGATCGGCGGCCGCCACGTGGCCGACGGCGTCATCGCGATGGTCGTGCCCGGCAGCCAGCAGGTGAAGGCGGAGGCCGAGGCGGAGGGCCTCGACGAGGTGTTCCGCGCCGCCGGCTTCGACTGGCGGGTCGCCGCCGAGAAGGCCCTGGAATACATGGCGCTGACGCCGGGCACGCCGCTGCGCGACGTCGCGGTCGACGTGGTCTTCCTCGGCTCGTGCACGAACGGCCGGCTCGAGGACCTGCGGGCCGCCGCCGAGGTGCTGCGCGGCCATCGGGTGCACGCGGGCGTACGGATGATGATCGTGCCCGGTTCGTTCCAGGTCCGGGAGGCCGCCGAGGCCGAGGGGCTGGACAAGGTCTTCACCGACGCGGGCGCCGAATGGCGGTTCGCCGGCTGCTCCATGTGTCTGGGCATGAACCCGGACACGCTCAGCCCGGGCGAGCGCGCCGCCTCCACGTCCAACCGCAACTTCGAGGGCCGGCAGGGCCGCGGTGGGCGTACCCACCTGGTCTCGCCGCAGGTCGCCGCCGCCACTGCCGTGGTCGGCAGGCTGGCCAGCCCCGCCGACCTGAGCTGAGAGGCGTATTCAGACATGGAGAAGTTCATCACCCACACGGGCACGGTCATGCCGCTGCGCCGCTCCGATGTGGATACCGATCAGATCATTCCGGCGGTCTATCTGAAACGGGTCACCCGTACCGGCTTCGAGGACGGCCTGTTCAGCGCCTGGCGCGACGAGAAGTCCTTCGTGCTCAACAATCCGGCCCACGCGGGCGCCACGATCCTGGTCGCCGGGCCCAACTTCGGCACCGGCTCGTCACGTCAGCACGCCGTCTGGGCGCTGCGCGACTGGGGCTTCAAGGCCGTCATCGCGCCCCGCTTCGGCGACATCTTCCGCGGTAACGCCCTGAAAGAGGGACTGCTGCCGGTCCAGCTCGAGCTGAAGGCCGTGGAAGCCCTGTGGGCGCTGGCCGAAAGCGAGCCCGACAAGCAGATCACGGTCGACCTGAGTGCCCGCGAGGTGCGCGTGGACGATGCGGTCTGGACCTTCCCGATCGACGATTTCAGCAGGTGGCGGCTGCTGGAGGGGCTCGACGACATCGGACTGACTCTGCGCCACGAGGAGTCGATTACGGCGTATGAGAAGGGCCGGCCGGGGTTCAAGCCGGTCACCGCCTAAGGCGCTTTCCCTAGCAACAGTGCGCTTTCTTGCCCCCACCGGGAGACCGGTGGGGGCAATTCTGTTGCGACACAAGGCTTTTTTTCATGCAGATGTTTGTGTCTGCTGGTCACAGGGCATACGGTGCGCGCAGAATGGTTCGTATTGGGCCAGTTCTCACGTCCGGGAGGAAAAACCGTGAACAAGGCCGAGCTCATCGAGGCGCTCGCCGCCCGACTGGGGGACCGGAAGACGGCGACAGCTGCGCTGGATGCGGTCATCAGCGAGGTGGAGAGCGCCGTCACCAAAGGCGACCGCGTTGCCATTACCGGCTTCGGAGTCTTCGAAAAGCGGGTGCGCAATGCGCGAACCGCGCGCAATCCCCGCACCGGCGAACCGGTCAAGGTGAAGAAGACGTCGGTGCCGGCGTTCAAGCCGGGCACCAACTTCCGCGACATGGTCGCGAGCGGCAAGGTGGCTAAGGCTGCCACTGCCGCCAAGAAGACGACTGCCGGCGCGACCAAGGCAACCACGGCCAAGGCGGCGCCGGCCAAGAAGGCGACCGTCGCCAAGCCGGCCAAGTCGACGGTCGCCAAGACCGCGGCGGCCAAGAAGACGACGGCCGCGGCGAGCAAGTCCACCACGGCCAAGGCGGCGCCGGCCAAGAAGGCGACCGTCACCAAGCCGGCCCCGGCCAAGTCAACGGTCGCCAAGTCAACGGTCGCCAAGTCAACGGTCGCGAAGACGGCGGCGGCCAAGAAGGCGACCGCCACGAAGACGGCGCCGGCCAAGTCGGCGACCGCGACCAAGGCGGCGCCGGCCAAGTCGACCGTCGCCAAGGCGGCGGCCAAGAAGACGACGGCCGCGGCGACCAAGGCCACCACGGCCAAGGCGGCGCCGGCCGAGAAGGCGACCGTCACCAAGGCGGCGCCGGCCAAGAAGGCGGCAACCAAGGCAGCGCCGGCCAAGAAGGCGGCAACCAAGTCGGCTCCGGTCAAGACGACCGTCGCCAAGAAGGCGCCCGCTCGCAAGACGACCGCGGCGACCGCACGTACCACCCCGGCCGTCAAGGCGACCACGGCACGCACCACCGCCGGCAAGACCCTCTGACGCACCACTGTCAGCGGCACGCAGGCAGGCGTTAGGCGTCCACTCGTACGGTGGACGCCTTTCGCGTGTCGGAGCGGGCCGGCGCCCGCCGAGCCTACGGTCCGGGCATGGATCGAAAGCCGCGTGCTCTGGTCGCCAGGTCGGTGCTGGCCGCGCTCGTCTTCGCCGGAGCCGTCGTGCCCGGCTGGGCCTTGGGCGGCCTGATCGAACGCTGGACCGGCTGGGGCCTGCTGGACTGGTTCGTCACCTGGGCGTGGTCGGCCGCGGCCGTGGTCGTGCTGGCCCCACACACGTCGTATCGCCGCCGGGACGCGTGGCAGGGCCTCGTCCCGGTGTGGGGCTGGTACCTGGCCTGCGTGCTCTCCTGGCGGGCCGCCCTGCTGCCGTTGCGGGACTGGGAACCGCGCACCGACGAGCTGTGGCGGGCGCGCTGGCTCACCGGCGACCTGGTCGGTTACTGGCGGGCCGACCCACTGCCGGGGCCGCCTGCGGGCCGGGCCCGGATCAGAGCCGGCTCAGGCCGAGCAGCCGGTCGCCGGCCCACGTGAGCAGCCAGCCGCCGCCCTTGGGGGTCTTGTAGACCACCGCATCCTCGGCGCCCGCCACCGCGGCCAGCAGCGGCGGGATCATCTTGCCCTGGCTGCAGATCGCCGCCACCGGGCCGTCGCGCAGCTCGGTCAGCCGGTCCCGAGCCACCGCGACCTTCGCCGGGATCTCGTCGGTCTTGTCCGCCTCGGTGAACGCGGAATCGGTCACGATCGGCAGACCCAGCTTGTCCGCGAGGGGCTGCAGGGTCTGCTTGCAACGCAACGGGGTGGCCGCGGAGAGCAGTCTCGGCTCGAAGAGCGCCAGCAGCTCGCCCAGCCGGTCGGACTGGGACTGGCCCGCCTCGTCCAGCGGGCGCAGATTGTCGTTGCCCTTCCAGGCTTTGCGTTCACCCGCGGTCGCGTGCCGGACCAGCGCCGTGACCGTGCTGACCGCCGGCAGCCCGGCAACGTGCCCGACCAGGGCCCGGTCGGCCGGATAGCTGAGCCGCAGGGCGGCCTCGCCGGGAGCGAGCCAGGTCACCTCGTCCACTTCGGTCACATCCGCCACCGCCACGGCCGCGGTGCCGGCCGCGCGCATCAACCAGAAGTCGACCGTCTTCGGCCTGCCGTCGGGCAGCGAATAAGCCACCGGTGGCAGCCGCAGCTGCGGCAGACCGCGGACGCCGGTCTCCTCCAGCACCTCGCGTACGGCGCCGGTCAGCGGGTGCTCACCTCCGTCCAGCTTGCCTTTCGGCAGGCTCCAGTCCTTCAGGTAAGGCCGGTGCACGACGCAGATCTCGATGTCGCCGCCGGCCGGACGCCAGAGCACACCACCGGCGGCGCGGATCGGGTCAGCGGTCACGATCGGCCCGTCCACCGATGGTCCGGCGCAGCAACGCCTCCTGCAGGTGGATGTGCGGGTCGGTCGGGTTGGCCGGGCCGCGGTGCCAGGAGCCGTCGCCGCGCAGATCCCAGCCCTCGCTCTGGTCGGCCATTGACAATTCGAGGACGTTGCGCAGATCGTCCTGCGCGGACGGCAGGGTGACCCGGACCAGGGCCTCGACCCGGCGGTCCAGGTTGCGGTGCATCAGATCGGCCGAGCCGATCCAGTACTCGGCCGTGTCGCCCACGCCGAACCGGAAGACCCGCGAGTGCTCCAGGAACCGGCCGACGATCGAGCGGACCCGGATGTTGTCGCTCAGGCCGGGCACGCCCGGGCGCAGCGCGCACATCCCGCGGATCACCAGATCGACCCGGACGCCCGCCTGCGACGCGCGGTAGAGCGCGTCACAGGTTTCCTCGTCGACCAGCGAATTCACCTTGAACTGCACCAGCGCCTCGCCACCGGCCCGGGCGATCGCCGCCTGCTCGTCGATCCTTTCGACCAACCCTTTGCGTACGCCGTGCGGCGCGACCAGCAACCGGCGGAAAGCGGTCTGCCGGCTGTAACCGGTGAGCACGTTGAACAGATCCGTCACGTCCGCGCCGACCTCGGGATCGGCGGTGAGCATGCCGAAATCCTCGTACAGCCGGGCGGTCTTGGGGTGGTAGTTGCCGGTGCCGATGTGGCAGTAACGCTTGATCTGGTTGCCCTCCTGGCGTACCACCAGCGAGGTCTTGCAGTGGGTCTTGAGCCCGACCAGGCCGTAGACGACGTGGCAGCCCGCGCGCTCCAGTGTGCGCGCCCAGCCGATGTTCGCCACCTCGTCGAAGCGGGCCTTCACCTCGACCAGTACGACGACCTGCTTGCCGGCGGCAGCCGCGTCGACCAGCGCGTCGACGATCGGGGAGTCGCCCGAGGTGCGGTACAGGGTCTGCTTGATGGCCAGCACGTTCGGATCCGCGGCGGCCTGCTCGATGAAGCGCTGCACGCTCGTCGAGAACGAGTGGTACGGGTGGTGGACCAGGATGTCGCACTCGCGCAGCCGGTTGAAGACGCTGCGCGGAACCTCGCCGTCGGCCAACTGCGGATGGGTGGCGGGCACGAACGGCCGGTCCTTGAGGTCGTCGCGGTCGCACTCGCCGAAGACCTGCCACAGCGCCGACAGGTCGAGCAGGCCGGGCACCCGGAGCACGTCCTCGCTGTCCATGTCCAGTTCGCGGGCGAGCAGGTCGAGTACGTGGTCGCTGATCGACGCGGCCACCTCGAGGCGTACCGGGGGGCCGAAGCGGCGCTGGGCGAGCTCGCGTTCGAGGGCTTGCAGCAGGTCCTCGTCGCGGTCCTCGTCGACTTCCAGCTCCGCGTTGCGGGTGACCCGGAAGAGGTGCCACTCGAGCACCTGCATGCCCGAGAAGAGCTGGTCCAGGTGGACCGCGATCAGCGCCTCGACCGGCAGGAAACGCGCGCCGCGGCTGTCGTTCTGCACCGTCACGAAGCGGGGCACGTTGTTCGGCACCTTGATCCGGGCGAAGAGCTCGGAGCTGCCGCCGTCGGGATCGCGCAGGGCCACGGCCAGGTTGAGCGACCGGCTCGAGATGTACGGGAACGGGTGGGCCGGGTCGACCGCCAGCGGGGTCAGCACCGGGAAGACCTGCTCGCGGAAGTAGGTGCGTAGCCGTTCGCGCTCCGGGGCGTCCAGCTCCGCCCAGCTGACCAGCTCGATGCCATCGGCCGACAGTTTCGGCCGAACCTCGTCGGCGAAGCAGGCGGCGTGCCGGGTGACCAGGTCGGCGGCCCGCTCGGTGATCGTCACCAGCTGGTTGCGCAGCGAGGAGCGGTCGCCGCCGCGCATCGGCAGGCCCGCTTTGAGTCGGCGCTTGAGCCCGGCGACCCGGACCATGTAGAACTCGTCCAGATTGCTGGCGAAGATCGCAAGGAACTTGGCCCGCTCCAGCAGCGGGGTCTCCGGGTCCTCCGCCAGGGCCAGCACCCGGGCGTTGAAATCGAGCCAGGACAGTTCCCGGTTGAGGAACCGGTCCTCGGGCAGGGAGTCGTCGGGGTTCTCGGCGAGTTCGAGCGCTGCGGTCAAGGCGGACTCCGTGGGGCGGGCCGGTGGGCTTTCGGCGCGGGATGCTCGGGGGATGACACGGGATGCTCGGGGGATGAAACGCCCGTCGGGCCCGCGACGGCGGGAACCGGACGCGGTGATGTCGGGGGTCCGGGGCGGGGTGGTCATGGAACCATCATTGCCCGTTCCGGGTCACCGCGGAATGAACAACCATCTGATCAACTTAGTCGATACCCGGCAGCCGGACACCGGCCACACGTCCCGCCTCGTCGGCCTCGACGGTGACCCGTTGACCGAGCCTGAGCAGCCGCAGACCGGACCGGGCGAAGGCCGCCGCCGGGAACGGCAGCTCGGTGCCGTCGTCCAGCAGCAGCGTGCCGGTGTGGGTCTGCGGATCGAACGTGGCGACGGTGCCCTGCATGGCCCGCACGTTACCGGGCCGGCGCCGTCCGCGGCGGGCCTGCGCCGCAATCGGCGATGAGTCCCAGATCACGCAACAGGGCGCAGGTGTGCGCGCCCGCCCCGAGCGCCAGCACCGCACGCAGATCCGCCGGAATGTCGACGTCCTGGCGCAGGCCGGGCCAGTCCCCGGCCAACGGCCACGCCCCGGAGTCCGCATGCGCCGCCGCCGAGCCGACCCCGAACCGTGGATCCAGCGCGACTCCGGCCGGGGCGGCCAGCAACACGGTGCCGGTCCCGGCCGCGTCCGCCACGAACGAGCGCCGGTGCGCACCGCGCAGCACCTCGCCGTCGGTCCCGGCCGCGTCCGCGACGACCGAGCGCCGGCGCGTGCTGCGGAGCACCTCGCCGTCGGTCGCGGCCGCGTCCGCCATGAACGAGCGCCGGTGCGCGCCGCGCAGCACCTCGCCGAGATCGGCCCCGGTCAGCGCCGGCAGGTCCCCGGCGAGCGCCGCCCGGGGCCCGGCCGGACCGGCGAGCACGTCCGCCCCGTACGCGAATGCGGCGTTGAGGCCCGCGTCCGGACGGTCCGGTGTCGCCTCCGCGCCCAGCGCGGTGACCGCCGCGGCCGCCGCCGGATCGTCGGTCACCACCAACAGCCGGCCCACCTCGGCGGCGCGCAGCACGGCCGTGACCGTGTCCCGGACCATGGCCAGCGCGAGCGCCTGGTGCCACTCGTCGGGCACGGCGCCGCGCAGCCGGCTCTTGGCCGCGCGCAACCGTTTGACCGCGATGACCACCGTCCAGTGCGTTGTCGACACGTCCGCCATCCTGCCAGCGCCCGCCATGCACACCCCTGCCTGGCTCCGGCGGACGCGAACAGGCATGATTTCGTGCCAGAGGGTGATTTCGTGCCCGGGGCCAGGCGGCGGGGGCGACGCCGTGTGATGTGCGCGTAGGCAGGAGGAGCCGTGGCTCGGCGCAGGCTCGGATTCTGGCGGCGGTTCGCAGTCATGCTGGTCATTCCGGTGATGACGATCTGGACCAGGCGAACGTGGACGGGGCAGGAGCATCTGCCGGCCACGGGCGGCGTGATCCTGGTGCCCAACCACCTCTCGCACTTCGACCCCCTGGTGGTGGCCCACTACGTCTACGGGACCGGCCGCTGGCCGAGATTTCTCGGCAAGGCCAGCCTCTGGAAGGTGCCGGTGGTCGGCTTCCTCCTGCGCAAGACCCTGCAGATCCCGGTCGAACGCGGCAGTGTGGAGGCGGTGAAATCCCTCGACGCGCTGATCGCCGCCCTGCACCAGGGCGGCGTCGTGGTCATCTATCCGGAGGGCACCACCACCCGGGAGCCCGCCCTGTGGCCGATGCGCGGCAAGACCGGGGCCGCCCGGCTCGCCCTGGTCACCGGCGCCCCGGTGATCCCGATGGCGAACGACGGCGCCCAGCAGGTCTTCGACCCGCGGAGCCGGAAATTCTCGTTGCGCCCCCGGGTGCCGATCAGCGTCACCCTGGGCCATCCGGTGGACCTGAGCCGGTGGCTGGGCGCGACCCCGACCCGGACGGTGCTGGAGCAGATGACCGAGAAGATCATGCTGGACATCCGGGACCTGGTCGCCGAGCTGCGCGAGCAGGAGTCGCCGCCGCTCTTCGAGCCCGCCGCCCGGCCTGAATCCGGTCCGCCGGCGGTGGCCGAATGACCCGGGCCGCGGTCCTCGGTTCCGGGGCCTGGGGCACGGCCTTCGCCAAGGTGCTCGCCGAAGCGCACGCCGACGTGACCATCTGGGCCCGCCGCGAGTCGGTGGCCGCCGCGATCCGCGCGAACGGCGTCAACGAGGGCTCGCTGCCGCACGTCAAGCTGCCCGAGCGGGTCACCGCGACCAGCGATCTGGCCGAGGCGCTGGCCGGCGCGGACATGGTCTTCCTGGCCGTCCCGTCGCAGACGTTGCGCGGCAACCTGGCCGACTGGGCACCCCACCTGCCGCCCGGCGCGACGCTGGTGTCGCTGATGAAGGGCATCGAGCTGGGCACCACCAAGCGGATGAGCCAGGTGATCGTGGAGACCGCGCGGGTCGAGCCGGACCGGGTGGTGGTCGTCTCCGGACCCAACCTGGCCCCCGAGATCGCCGCCGAGCAGCCGGCCGCGACCGTGGTCGCCGGTACCGACCCGGGCCGCACCCAGCAGGTCCAGCAGGCCATCGCGCTGCCCTACCTGCGGCCGTACACGAGTGAGGACGTGATCGGGTGCGAAATGGGCGGCGCGGTCAAGAACGTGATCGCGCTGGCGTACGGGATGGCGAACGCGATGGGGATGGGCGACAACACCAAGGCGTCGCTGATCACCCGGGGACTGGCCGAGACCGCGCGGCTCGGGATGGCGCTCGGTGCCGACCCGATGACCTTCGCCGGCCTGGCCGGGCTGGGCGACCTGGTCGCCACCTGCTCGTCGCCGCTGTCGCGCAACCGCACCTTCGGCGAGCACCTGGGCCGGGGCGAGTCCCTGGAGTCGGCGCAGGCCTCCACCAGGCAGACCGCCGAGGGCGTGAAGAGCTGCCTGGCGATCCGCGACCTGGCCCGCAACCACGGTGTCGAGATGCCGATCACCGAGCAGGTCGAACGGGTCTGCCACGAGGGCGTCGACCCGCGGGTGGCGGTGAAGCTGCTGATGGGCCGGGAGATGAAGCCGGAGTGACCGGGGACGGAACCCGTGCGGTGCACGCGGGCCTGCCCGAGCCGGAGCCGGGCCAGCCCTTCCTGCCCGGGCCGGTTTTCGCGGCGCCGTACCACCTGGACCCGGTGGCCGGGCCGGGCCCGAACGGCTACGGCCGGCCGGACAACCCGACCCGGCGGGCGCTGGAAGCCGCGATCGGCGAACTCGAAGGCGGGTCGGTACGCGCCTTCGCCAGCGGGCAGGCGGCGGTGACCGCGCTGCTGCTCTCGACCCTGCGCAGCGGGGACACGGTGGCGGTGCCGGCCGACGGGTACTTCACCGTGCGGGCGTTCGCCGAGGGGACCCTGCGCGGTCTCGGCGTCGCCTCGGTCGCGGTGCCGACAGCGGGGCCGTATCCATCGTTCGCCGGGGTGCGGCTGGTGCTGCTCGAGACGCCGGCGAACCCCGGACTGGACGTGTGCGACATCGCCGCGCTGGCGGCCGCGGCGCACGCGGCGGGCGCCATCGTCGCCTGCGACAACACGACCGCCACGCCGCTCGGCCAGCGGCCGCTGGAGCTGGGCGCCGACCTGGTCGTGGCGTCCGGGACCAAGGCGCTGACCGGGCACTCCGACGTGCTGCTCGGCTATGTCGCCACCAACGACGACGAGTTGCTGACCCGGCTGACGACCTGGCGCAACCAGACCGGCGGGGTGCCGGGGGCGTTCGACTGCTGGCTGGCGCACCGGTCGATCGGGACGCTGGATCTGCGGCTGGCCCGGCAGACGGCGAACGCGGCCGCCGTGGCCCAGCTGCTGCTCGGCCGCGCCGACGTGACCGGGGTGCGCTGGCCGGGGCTGCCGGGCGACCCGTCCTTCCCGGTCGCGAGCAGGCAGATGCGCCGGATCCCCGGTGTGGTCTCCGTCGACCTGGGCAGCGCGCAACGGGTGGCCCGCTTCCTGACCGCCTCCCGGCTGGTCTTCGCGGCCACCTCGTTCGGTGGGCTGCACACCACGGCGGACCGGCGCGCGCAGTGGGGGGATGACACCGCGCCCGGTTTCCTCCGCTTCTCCTGTGGCATCGAGGACACGGCGGACCTGATCGCCGATGTGACGGCCGCACTGCAGGAGGCTTGACGGTGGAGTGGTGCGCTTCCTCGCCCACCTGCGCTGGTGGCCACCCTGCTGGTCGTTCTGGCGCACGCGGGCCAGCCGCGCCTAGCTGGCCCCGCCGCCGCCGGTGATCGGCTGCACCTGGCCGACCCCCATGCCCTTCGCCGAGCACGCCTTCTGCGGCCGGCTCACGAAGATAGCCGCAGTCTCGTCCGGCGGGTAGATCCGGTAGCCGCGCACCTCCACCGGCTTGCAGCCAGCGGCGTCGTAGGCCTCCGGGCTGACCAGCAGGATCGGCGCGTGGGCCCGGCCGCCGTCGGCCAGGGTGAGCGTCTTCTTGGCGCCGCCGCCGCGGCTGAAAGCGTCTCCGACCTGGGCGCCCGCGTCGCCGGTCACGAAGGACACCCCCGGGTAGCCGTTGAGCGTGCACGGGTGGCCGGACGAGTTGGTGAAGACCAGGAACTCGCCGTGGTGCCCCGTCGTGCCGCCGGCCGGGTCAGGCCGGTCGGCGACCTTCAGATCGCCCGTGTGGCAGCGCGGTGTGCCGTTCAACGCGGCCGTGGTCGGCGTCACGGTCGGGCTCGGCGCGGCGCCCGTCCCGGCCGTCGCCGATGCGGTGGGCGTGGACGCCGCCGGGGTCGGGTCCGGCGAGGTGCACGCGCTGAGCGCAAGCAAGGACAACATGGCCATTCCGGTACGCCGCATGGTGCTTTCCCTCTCGGTCGTGCCGGCGTTAGTGGCTGCCGACTCCCAGACAGGTGTACCGAAGACACGCAAACAACTACCGGATCTTGCCCCGTCAAGCTCCCCACGAGCGGCGGTTGGTCCGTCTCGCGCGGGTCCAATGGTTCAGTCTTCGCAGGTGGCGGGGTCAGTCGTCGCAGGTGGCGGGTCTGCCGCCGTGGGTGGCGGGGGTTAGCCGTCGCAGGTGGCGGGTCAGCCGCCGTGGGTGGCGGCGAACTCGTACAGCCAGTGGCGCTGGGCGTCGGTGTCCGGGACCGGCAGGCCGCGGGCCTCGCTGACCATCCGCAGCGCCTGCTCCGGCCCGATCCCGAGCATCACCAGCGTGGCGCAGGCCAGCAGCGTCGACCGGCCGATCCCGGCGAAGCACTGCGTGACGACGAAGCGGCCCGCTCGGACATGTGCCGCCAGCCCTACGCCCAGCGCCAGGATGTCGGTGCCCGGGTGCGTGATGTCCTGGGCGCGGGGTACGCCGCGGTCGGCGATCGGGAAGGAGACGAACTCGACGCCGGCCGCGGCGGCGGCCACGGCCACCTCGGTGAGGCCGAGCCGGCGGTCCTCCTCCCAGGTCAGGGTGGAGACGAACACGTCGACGCCGGCCTTGGCCAGGTCGCTCATCTCGTCGGCCAGCCAGACGCCGCCGCGCGGATGCGCCATGGTGGCCAGCCGGCCGGGGCCGCGCCAATTGATCACATGCAGTGTCTGTGCCATGTACTCGCTGTCCCCATTTTGCTGTGCCAGCGCGCATGCCGTTCACGCCGAAAGTGCCCTACGGAGAGTAGGCTCCCGTGGGCTTGGGACCAAGTGTGCGCGAACCAGCAGCGTATCGGCACCCGGCAGCCACAACAGCGTCCGTTCGTGGACTATGAGGAGCCTTTGAGTGACGCCCCCTCGAAAGACCCGGGTAGCGATCGTGTTCGGCGGACGCAGCAGCGAGCATGCCATCTCCTGCGTCAGCGCCGGCAGCATCATGAGCGCCCTCGACCCCGACCAGTACGAGGTCGTGCCGGTCGGGATCAGCCGCGACGGCGCCTGGGTGCTGGCCGAGGGCGACCCGGCCCGGCTGGCGATCAACGGGCACCAGCTTCCCGAGATCACCACCGCCTCCGGCCACGCGCTGGTGCTGCCCGCCGACCCGACCTCGGCCGGCCTGATGGTGCTCGACCCCACCGCCGGTGTCGCCTCGCTGGCGAATGTGGACGTGGTCTTCCCGGTCCTGCATGGCGTGTACGGCGAGGACGGCACGATTCAGGGGATGCTTGAGATGGCCGGCATCCCGTACGTCGGGGCCAACGTCTTCGCCTCGGCGGCCGGCATGGACAAGGGCTTCACCAAGAAGATCGCCGCCGCGGACGGCATCCCGATCGGGCCGTACGCGATCCTGCGGGCCGGCTGGTCGCTGCCGGCGTCCGAGATGGAGCGCCTCGGCCTGCCGGTCTTCGTCAAGCCGGTCCGGGCCGGCTCGTCGCACGGCATCACCAAGGTCAGCGACTGGGCAGACCTGGAACGGGCGATCGCTACGGCCCGGCAGATCGACCCCAAGGTGATCGTCGAGGCGGCGATCGTCGGACGCGAGATCGAGTGCGGCGTGCTCGAAGGCGAGGCCGGTGGCGCGCCCGAGGCGTCCCTGCTCGCCGAGATCGACGTCGCCACCGAAGGCGACGGCTTCTACGACTTTGAGACCAAGTACCTCGGGGACGGTGCGCCCTTCACGATCCCCGCCGAACTGTCGCCCGAGGTCAGCCGCCGGGTTCGCGACTACGCCTGCCGCACCTTCACCGCCCTGGACTGCGCCGGGCTGGCCCGGGTCGACTTCTTCCTGACGGCCGACGACGAGATCTACCTCAACGAGATCAACACGATGCCCGGCTTCACGCCGACCTCGATGTTCCCGCTGATGTGGGCCGCCACCGGCCTTGAGTATCCAAAGGTCGTCGACCGCCTGATCCGCACGGCGCTGCGCCGCGGGACCGGCCTGCACTAGCTTTCGGACCGGCTGGGTTTCGGACGGGCTGGGTTCGGACGGGCTGGGTTCGGACCGGCTAGACGCAGCCGGTGGGCACGCCTTTCGTGATCGACGCGTCGGTCTCCACCACGATGTCGGAGAACTCGTTCGCCCACTGGGCGCCCTGCCGATAGCTCGTCGGCACGATCACCGTCACCGGCACCGCACGGTCCATCGTGGTGAAGGTGGTCTGGCCGGTCTGCTGATCGGCATACCAGCAGACCGCGTTCATGTTCAGCAGTTCCGTGTCCAGCGGGACGCAGCCCTTCGCCCCGGTCAGGGTCGCGCACATCGCTGGCTGGGGCAGCCCGCAGGCCACGGTGATCGGCGGCTCGCCGTAGGCGGCGTTCTGCTCCGGGCCCGCTGACACCGTGCGGGCCGGCAGCCCGCGCACCGTGGCCGGCAGCTGCGCGGTGAAGGCGAGGCAGACCTCGGCGGCGCGGGTGCTCAGCTTCGGCGCCGCCATCGCCACCGGCGCGCTCGGCCCGACCGCCGGAGTGGTCACGGCGGCGGCCGGCCCGTTCGCCGACGGGGCCCGCTCCGCCGTGGTGATCACCCGCGAAAAGATCAAGACCCCGACGAGCAGCATGATCGGTACGGCCACCGCGGTCGCCCAGAGCGCGGCGGTGCGGGTCGTCCGGTCCCGCGGAGCAGCGGGCTCCTCGGGGCGGGTCTGCACGTCGACCATGACTCAGAGGTTTACCACGCTGCAGGTGAGCGTCCGCGTGATGCCCGGCACGTACTGGACCTTGCTCACGATCAGCCGCCCCAGCTCGTCGACCGACTTCGCCTCGGTCAGGACCACGACGTCGTACGGGCCGGTCACAGCGTCGACCCGGACGACTCCAGGGATTTTGTCGATCGCGGCGGCCACGTCACGGGCCTTTCCGACCTCCGTCTGGATGAGGATGTATGCCTGGACCACGATCCGACTCTCCTATCCGCCGCCGCCGGCGTCCCGAACGTGAAACTACAGTACGGAGCGGACCGGCAGCGGGCCGCCACCACCGTGAAAGAAAGGCCCCGTTGTGAGCATCGCGGAAGCCGGCGAGTTCGGGCTGATCGCCCGGATTGTGGCGCGACTTGAGCCCGGCCCGGCTACCCTGATCGGCCCCGGCGACGACGCGGCGGTCATCGCGGCACCGGACGGCCGGGTCGTCGCCAGCACCGACGTGCTGGTCGAGGGCCGACATTTCCGGCGCGACTGGTGCAGCGCCACCGATGTCGGACACCGGGCCGCCGCCGCCAACCTGGCCGACATCGCGGCGATGGGCGCGGCGCCGACTGCCCTGCTGGTCGCCCTGTGCATGCCGGTCGACCTGGACCCGGCCTGGGCGGAGGAACTGGCCGACGGGCTCTCGGCGGAAGCGGTCTGGGCCGGGGCGAGCGTGGTCGGCGGCGACGTGTCGGCCAGCCCGACCCTGACCGTGGCCGTCACCGCCCTTGGTGACCTGCAGGGCCGGCCCGCGGTGACCCGGGGCGGCGCGCAACCCGGCGACGTGCTGGCGATGGCCGGGCGTACGGGACATGCGGCGGCGGGTTACACGGTGCTGTCCCGCGGCTTCCGCACGCCGCGGCTCTTCGTGGACGCGTACCGGCGGCCCGAGGTGCCGTATCCGGCCGGGGTGCAGGCGGCCCGGCTCGGCGCAACCTCGATGATCGACGTCTCGGACGGGCTGCTACAGGATCTGGGGCACGTGGCGACCGCGAGCGTGGTCGGCCTGGACGTGCACTCCGAATCGTTCGAGATCCCGCCCCAGATGCGCGACGCGGCGAGCGCGCTGGGCGTCGACCCGTTGCACTGGGTCCTCACCGGCGGCGACGATCACGCCCTGGCGGCGACCTTCCCGGCGGCGGTGACCCTGCCGGAGCCGTGGCGGGCGATCGGCGTGGTGCACGACGGCACCGGCGTCACCGTCGACCGGAAGCCCTGGCCGGGCGGCACCGGCTGGGACCACTTCCGCTGACTGGAAGTGCCAGCTCGGGACGGACATCGAGACCAGCAAATAGCCGCCGGGCCAGTGGCCCGGCGGCTCAGGTCTTGCGAAGCTTGCTGGCGGATCCGGCGCTTATCAGGCGCGGACGACCTTACCGGCCTTGATGCACGACGTGCAGACCTTGAGCTTCTTGGTGTTGCCACCACCGGCAGGGGTGCGCACCGACTGGATGTTCGGGTTCCAGCGGCGGTTGGTCCGCCGGTGCGAGTGGGACACGTTGTGGCCGAAGCCCGGTCCTTTGCCACAGACGTCGCACACGCTAGCCACGGGATACTCCTGGTTTGTGAAACGGTTTGTGAAACGAGACTTCGAAGAGCGGCCCGGCAGACTGGCCGCGGGCAACCCGACCAGGTTACCCGATGCCCCACCAGGACAGCGAATCGCCCCGGTCAAGCCCGGCCCACCGGCGATTGTCAGACCTGGTTAGTAGGCTTTTCGCGTGCTGGAGACCCTCGACGACGCCGCGGTGCATCGCTGGTGCGGCGGTGGGCTGGCGTCCCTGCGCGCCCACCAGCACGAGATCGACGAGCTGAACGTCTATCCGGTCCCCGACGGTGACACGGGCACCAACCTGGTCCTCACCCTGATCTCGGCCCAGGAGGCGCTCGACGGGCCGGCCGACGAGCCGGTAGGCGGGCCGCCGAGTCATCCGCTGGGCCGCGCGATGCGCCGGATGGCCCGCGGGGCGCTGCTCGGCGCGCGGGGCAATTCGGGCGTCATCGTCTCGCAGATCCTGCGCGGGATGGCTGACTCGTTCGCCCTGCCGGTCGCCGTGCGGGGCGAGGCGCTGGCCCGGGCTCTCCGCGCGGCCACCGTGGCGGCCTATGCGGCGGTCGCCCGCCCCGTCGAGGGCACCGTGCTGTCCGTGCTGGCCGCGGCCGCGGACGGCGCCGGCCGGCTGGCCTCCGACGACCTGGCGCTGACCGCCCGTGCGGCGGCGAGCGCGGCGGCCGAGGCGCTGGTCCGCACCCCGCAGCAGTTGCCGGCGCTGGCCCGCGCCGGGGTGGTCGACGCCGGCGGCCGTGGCCTGGTCCTCCTCCTCGAAGCACTGGTCGAAGCCCTCGACATCCGAGCCCCCACACCCCAGCCCGAGCCGCGCAACCCGGCAGCGGAAGGCCGGGCCAACCCCGGTCGGTCAGCGGGCGGTAACCCGGCTGTTGGCGGCCGGTCGGCGGGCGGCAACCGGGCCGACCCCGGCCAGT
>JAVHVY010000174.1:0-3181 GCA_032160305.1 Actinoplanes sp. | reverse complement strand
CTTGGCCTGCTCGACCTGCAGGAGCGCGGGGCCAGACGTCCCGATCGGGAAGAACAGCTCCGGGTCCTCGTCGCGGCAGATCGCATGGTGACGCCAGTCCATGGCGGCAACACTCCTTGTTTCGGATGGGGTAAAGGAATCGTGCGGTCCTACTTATATGCGTACGCGGTTGGGGAGCGGCGGGCTGTGCCCGTCTGATCACCAGCGCGTTAGCAAGCTTTTACTCGGAAACCGTTCCGTGTGTCTTGTTAAGGAACGTGCGCGAGCGGCAACCGGTTACTTCTTATCGCTTGTGAATGCTTTCACGAACTAGCGCGATGTCAAGGGTGGTGCTCGGAATTTCTCTGAACAGGTGACCTAGCTCACGACCCCTTTGTCCGGTTCTGGGGCATGTTCCAGGACCGGGAGACGACCGCTCCCATCAATGTAGTACGGTGCGCGGCGCTCCGCCGCCCTTTTGCCCGGGAATCTGTAACGGATCGTGATCGGCTTGCCCGAACGACTACCCGTTCCTCAGCAGATCACACGCAGCGCTTCGGGAACGGACACGAAGTGCACTTTCTGTCGTTCCCCCAGGTAGTCACCGTCCAGTTGGAACGCCTGCGGACGGCTCGCAACGACGGTGAACTCTGCCTGATCGTGCATCCGCAGCACGTCCCGCCCGTGCGGGTCGCCCGTACGGGTCGCCATCTGAGTGACTGTCCGTGTTGTGTTGACAACCTTTAGCTGATGTACGGCCAGCAGGTCAAGTCCACGGTCGAAGGACGCGTCCGGGTTCGGGTTGATCGCCCGGTCCCCGACGTAGGTCCACGGCGCGGTGTTCTGCACGATCACGTTGCCCAGTCCGGTCTCCGCCTCCTCGCCCGGACGTTCCACCGAAAGGGGCGGACTCTTACGCTCCTCGCTGAAGAACTGGCCGACCATCGAACGCAGATAAAGGGCCGGAGTGGAGGTGCGCCCGCGCAGCCGGGCCTGCTCGACCCGGCGGACGACCGCGGCATCGAAGCCTATTCCCGCGCAGAAGGTGAAATACCGGTCATCGGCCTTGCCGAGTCCGATCACCCGGTGCCGGCCGTCGCGGATTCCCTCCAGGATCACGCTGGTGCCGTCCGCCCAGTCCCGGGGCAGCCCGAGCGCCCGGGCGAAGACATTCGTCGAGCCGCCCGGCACCACGCCCAGCGCCGGCAACCGGTACGCCGGAGCGCGCGTGCTCCCGGACAGCACGGAGTCGGCGGTCAGCAACCCGTTCACGGCCTCGTTGACCGTGCCGTCGCCGCCGAGGGTGACCACGTAGTCGACGCCGTTCTCGGCCGCCGCCCGGGCCAGGGCCGCCGCGTGCCCGCGCTTACGGGTGTACTCGACCGTCAGGTCAACCTCACTGCGCAGGGCCCGGACCAGCACGTCCCGGCTGCGTTCACTCGTTGTGGTGGCCTTCGGATTAACCACCAGTAACGCTCGCATGCGCGGCACAATACCTGCCGCCGTCACGAACGCGGCTAGTCTGCTGCGCCGCAGGTCGTCCCCGCTCGGTACGGTGCTGCTGTGACTGCGCTCCCGTCCACCGTGCGCTGGGCCCGCCTGCTGGTCGCGGTGGAAGCCGTCGGACTCGCGGCGTTGACCGCGTACCTGATCGTGGCGACCCTGACCGCGCACGACGTGCACCTCGCCCTCGCGATCGTGCTCATCGTGATGACGGCGCTCGGCGCGGCGGCCGTAGCCGTGATCGCCCGGGCGCTCGGCCGGGCGGCCCGGGGAGCCCGCGGGCCGACCATCGTCGTGCAGCTCTTCGTCATCGCCGCCGGCGGCTTGCTGCTGCAGACCGGGACGGCGTGGCGGGGGCTGCTCCTGATGGCGCTCGGTGTGGCCGTCGGGGTGCTCGTCGTGTTGCCGCCGAGCACCCGCGCATTCGGACTGGACTAACCCGGTCCCCGGCCGTGCCCCGAAGGCCTAGTCTCAGCTGAGCGCCGGAGATCCAACGTGCACAGGTGCAGGGGTGAGGACAATGCCGGGATCGACCGTACGCCCGCCGGCCTATCAGCTGCTGGCCGACGAGCTGCGGGCGGAGATCACCTCCGGTCGGCTCCGGGCCGGCGAGCGCCTGCCACCGGAACCGGAGCTGTGCGTGCGGTCCGGGGTCAGCCGCAGCACGGTGCGTGAGGCTCTGCGACTGCTCGCCAGCCAGCACCTGATCGTCACCACCCGCGGGGTCACCGGCGGCAGTTTCGTCGCCCACCCCGACGCGACCCAGCTCACCGAGGCGCTCTCGACCGGCCTGACCCTGCTGTCGAACGCGGCCGGGGTCGGTTTCGCCGACCTGCTGGAGCTGCGCCGGGCGCTGGAGATCCCGGCAGCGGCCCTGGCGGCGACCCGGCGCACGGAGGAGAACCTGGCGCAGCTGCGTGCGGCCTTCTTCGACCCGGACCACGACGATCTCGACACGATGCTGAACGCGCACGCCGAATTCCACTCCGCGGTGGCGAAGGCGACCGGAAATCCGCTCTACGAGCTGGTCACCAGGCCGCTCTACCACGTCAGCTACGGCGAGGAGGTGATCGAGAATCTGCCCGGCGGTTACTGGCAGCGGATCGACGCCGACCACCGCGAGCTGGTCGGCTGCCTGGCCGTGCGGGACCCGGAGGCGGCTGCGACCGCGGGTCGCCGGCACCTCGACTACATCACCATGGCCAACCACCGCTGAGCGCTCCCAGCCCGGGCTGTTTTAGCCGTCTGTGCGGCGGGTCAGCAGGCGGATCGTGGCCTGCCGGCCGGTGGTCTCGGCACTGGCGGCGGTGGTCAGGGCGGTCAGTACCTTCCACGCGAACGAGGACTCGGCCGGCAGCCGGGCGCCGCGCACGGTGGAGACGGTGACCTCGACGGTCAGGGCATCGTCGGTCACGGCGAACCGGCACTCGAGCTGAGCGCCGCGGGCGGCGATGGCCAGCAGCATGGCGCAGGCCTCGTCGACCGCTATCCGCAGATCCTCGATCTCGTCGAGCGCGAAATGCAGCCGAGCCGCGAGCCCGGCCGTGGCCGTCCGCAGGACGCTCAGGTAGGCGCCGTCGGCGGGCACCGTGAGCAGCACGACGTCGTCCTCGGTCGTCGGCTCCGGCGGTGTCGTCGGCAGTTGAGTCACCACGCCCCTATCGTCCCAACGGTGGAGACTCTAGCCCTTTAGCGCCGA
>JAVHVY010000161.1:0-4335 GCA_032160305.1 Actinoplanes sp. | reverse complement strand
CCCCCGCGGCTCGTGTGTGCTCGTCCCTCAGTACGCAGACCCGGCCTGGTGACGCCGGGGCTCAGCGAGACGATCTCAGCGGGTTGCCATGATCAGCGCCGCCGGGTCCGCGCAGACCAGGTGCAGGGCCCGGGCCACCAGCGCCGGGTCGTAGGTCGAGGCGTGGAACGTCGCCTCCAGGTGCAGCACGCCACCCATCTCCGAAGTGGTCAGCGTGATCCCCTCGGGCCCGTTCAGGGTCGGGACGCTCTGGTTGACCCGGCCGGCGGCGTCGATTGCCCAGGGCAGGTCGGCGAGTACGTCGTGCCGGCCCTGATTGCTGAAAGTGAGCTGCGGGTGCGGGTCGAGCGCCGACTCGGCCGGGAACGGCTCGGGCGTTCCCGCCGCCCCGGCGATCACGATCTTCGTCTCCCGGAGCAGCATGATCGTCAGCATCCGGCCGCTCGCCAGCTCCGCCTTCAGCGTCTGGTGGATCGCGGCCGGGTCGGTCAGGCTCGCCGGCGCCAGCCACGGACCGAAGCAGAAGTTGCTGTCGATCGTGACGTTCCTGTCCAGGTAGCGCCGGGCGTCGGCGAGGAACGTGGCGCCCCGCAGGTCCGGCGCGAGGCCCAGCTGCTGCACCGCCGCGGTGAAGGCGGCGAAGGTGATCGCCGACGTGGTGACTCCGGGCGAGTACTCGTCGCGCCAGGTGCGCATCTTGCCCAGCACGTCGGCGGAGCGGGCCGTCTGCACGCTCAGCGCCGCGGTCCATGGGCGCTGCTGCACCTCAGGGGTGTGCGGCGGCCGCGGTATCACGAGACTGGTCCTGATCCGGCTCAGGGAGAAGCCGAAGGTCGTGAACCACGCCTTCGGCAGGGCGGTCCGGTGCCGCAGCATCGGCGCGATACTCGCCGCCCGCTCCTCGTGCGTCGCCCGCACCAGTTCCCGCAGGAGCGTGTTGACCGGCCCGGCATCCCCGTACGCATGGGCGACCTTCATCGCGACGTAGCCGCCGCCGACCAGAATCCGCACCGGGTGATGTGCCCGCGGTTCGGCCAGCAGCGCCCGGGTCATCTCGTCGAAGTCGGCCGGCCCGTCCCCGAGGTCGGTGACCGCCTCCCGGACGTACCCCGCGAAGCCCGCCTGGTCGAGATGCACCCAGCGAGCGCCGGAGCGGTCCAGCCGGGACACCGCACGGTGGGTCGGGTCGGCGGCGTGCAGGCCGGTCAGGGCGGCCCGGAGACCCTCCGCGGTGACCCCGGTGAGCGGGCCGACCGTGCGGATGTACTCCAGCGGCAGCCAGGCGCGTTCGCGCAGGGTGAGGCTGGTGGTGGACATGACGTTCTCCGTTTCCGTTTCGGCGAGGCCGGCGATCGGGGCCGCGGCGAAGACGACCCGCAGTACCGTCGGCGCCACCAGGACCGTCTCCACGGCCATCACGATCGCGACCCAGGCGACCAGCTCGGTCAGGCTGCCGCGGCTGCCGCCGTACCAGGCGGCGAGCAGTTCGGCGAGGCCGGCGAAGACCGAGAAGATCCCGGCGCCGCGGACCCGGCCCTGCACCCGGGAGATCGCCAGGAAGAAGTGGTGGAACACGAACGGCAGGTAGGTCAGCGCCAGGATCGCCAGTGCGGAACCGGCCGACTCCGCGTACTGGGCGCCGAAGATCGACATGATCGGGCGGGCCAGGAAGAACACGAACAGCGAGGCCGGCAGTCCGATGCCGAGGCAGATCAACAGGCCGACGCGGACCTTCGAGCGGAGGGCCGCCTTGTCGCCGCTGGTCACCGCGAAGAGCGTCAGTGCGACGTTGCCGGGGACCATGGCCAGGAACGACAGCACCATGAACGCGGTGTAGAACGACGCGTTCGCCGCGGCCGACAGGACCGCGGTCACGACCAGCGGCAGCGCGGCCCGGGGCAGGTAGGTCGCCAGGTTGAGCAGATTGTGGTCGAAGGCGGCCCGGCCGCGGCCGCGCAGCAGCCCGACACGCGGCTTCAACGAGTCGATCATGCCGCGCCGGCGCAGCGCCCGGCCCAGCACGGCGCTCGACAGCACGATGCCGGCTACCCAGGTCAGCAGCAGCTCGCCGCCGGTCAGCGTCAGCGGCAGCACCGCGAGCAGGCCGAGCAGCGCCAGCTTGATCACCGAGAACCAGGAGTTGCGCATCAACTGCAGCGGGCCCTGCAACAGCCCGACCAGCGCCTCGTCGAGGACCAGGGTCATCGCGTTCAGAGCGATGCCGATCACCAGGAGAGCGGTCACGGCCGGGCTGCCCAGCGCGCTCTTCAGGCCGGGGATCGCCAGGTGCGCGAGCGCGACGTAGATCAGGCCACCGACGGTCGCCGCGCTGCCCGCCACGAGCAGGCAGGTGGAGATCAGATCCCATTTGCGGCCCCGGATTCCGGGCAGATCCGAGATCAGCATCGTGCCCATGCCGAACATGCCGATCGTACCGATCAGTGTCATCGCCGACACCGCGGCGGACGCCTGGCCGACGGCCGCGGTGGGTGCGGTGCGAGCCGCCAGCCACCAGTACGCGAAGCCGAACAGCGACGTGATCGCCGTCGTCGCCATCAGCGAACCGGCGTTCAGGAACAGGTCAAGATGCCCGCGCAGGGTCCGCATCAGGCCGCGGTTCGCGGCGACGACGGCCTCGGTCTGCTCGGGTACGGCCTCGATCGCGGTCACCCGCGACCTCCTGGCCGGTCTGTCGAGATGTGCACCAGTGCCCCCACTGCTTTTGATCTTCTGATCGCAGTCGAACGGTAGTTACGCCGCGTATCCGACCGATAGGGCAGAGCGGTCACTCTGACCGCACCTTCTTCGGCAGCCCTCGCGCGAGACGGGGCGCATCGCCGACCGTTCGGTGGAGGTATGGGAGCCATGTGACCTCAGTGGTCCCCGTGGGACAAGCGCTGCCCGGCGTTCTCACCGTTCCGAGGGACATGACACTGACCACATCGACGACCGATAGTGACCGGTCAGTCGCTACCGGTCCATCACAGCCAGCCGGCCCTCTTCAGGCGGCGGTGCAGGAAGATCGCCGCACCGAACATCAGGGCCAGGGCGTACCCGTAACCGTAGCGCCAGTCGAGTTCGGGCATGTTCGCGAAGTTCATGCCGTAGACGCCGGCGATGGCCGTCTGGACCGCGGCGATGGCGGCCCATGAGGCGATCTTGCGCATGTCGTTGTTCTGATCCACCGAGACCTGGGCCAGTCGGGCCTGCAGGATCGAGTTCAGCAGGTCGTCGAAGCCGGCGACCTTGTCCACCGCGCGGGCCAGCCGGCCCCGGACGTCGACGAAGTACGGGCGCAGCTCCGCCGGCAGGGCGGCCAGGTCGAGCACCCGGTTCAGCGGCTCCTGCAACGGCAGGACAGCCCGCTTGAACTCGACCATCTCCCGTTTCAGCTGGTACATCTGCGGGATGCCGGGCGACCGGTCGGCCGAGAAGGCGGTCTCCTCGAGGCGTTCCATGTCGCGCTCCACGCTGGCGGCCACGTCCAGGTAGCCGTCGACCATGTGACTGCACACGGCGTACGCGACGGACCACGGCCCCTGCTGCAGCATGAGTGACCGGCTCTCCAGATCTTGGCGCACCTGCCAGAGCGCCCCGGCCGCGCCGTGTCGGACCGTGATCACGAAATGTGGCCCGACCAGCACGGTGACGTCTCCGGTGTCGACCACCTCGGAGGTCTCGGTCAGTTCCTCGTGCTCGATGTAACGCGCCGTGCGCAGCACCAGCCGGACCACGTCGCCGATCTGCTCCGCCGCCGGCCGGTGCCCGCCGACGGCCGCCTGCTCAGCGGTCAGCTCGTGCAGGCCGAAGGCTTCGGCGACCGACCGCATCGTGGCCGGCGTCGGCTCGTGCAGCCCGAGCCAGGCGAACGCCTCCCGGTGCCGTTGCGCCTGCTTCGCCGCGACCGCGTACTGCACCTGGCCCACCCGGCGGGCGCCATGCTGGTAGACCGCGCAGTCGACGACGGCCGCGTCCGGACTCGCCGGCTGTTTCGGCGCAAGTTCGCGGCCGGGCCGACTCAGTCCTTCGATGAGCCGGCCCAGCGCCCGCGGCAACAGATCAGTCAGCGCAGGTTGTTGCCGCTTTTGCCGTCGCAGCACCATCGGTGATCCTCCTCGGTCCGCCGATGACGGTAGCGAACCGGCGCGGGTTCAGCCCGGTCGCCGCATCGAGTGTGCCCGACTCGCCGACCTCGACCGCCGCGATCGTGCCGGCGCTGCTGCTCGACGACGAGGAAGCGGCCGCCATCGCGGTCGGCCCGCGCACCTCGGCCGCGCCAGCGCCGTCGCCGGCCTGGCGGAGACCTCCGAGCCCCGAGGACTGCGCGGACGGGGC
>JAVHVY010000156.1:0-3952 GCA_032160305.1 Actinoplanes sp. | reverse complement strand
TCCGGACTGTCCTTGCGCAGGTCGACGTCGAGCAGCGCCCCTGAGCGCATCAGCCCCCAGTAGATCGGCAGACAGTTGAGAAACTGAATGTGCCCGACCCGAGGCTTCTCCGCGACGCTCATGAACCTGACGCTAACGCGGCCCACAACAACCCTCGCCGCCCAGCCCCGGAAATCAGTCGAAGAACACGTCAGGCGGCTCGTCGAGATAGCTGTCCCACTGCGTTGCAGCGACGCCTTCCGGCCCGGTCTCACCGGCGGCGAGTCGCGCCCGGATATCCGACTCCCAGTCTTCGGCCCAGCGTCGTAGCCGGGATATCTCTTCGCCGTCGAGACCGTATGCGTTGAACGCCTGATCATCGAGCTCCTCGATGGCGCCGAGTCGATCGGCCAGATCCTCCAGCGAGAAGTCCGCGGTATGGCGGACGCCAAGGGCCTCCAACTCCCGCAGGCTGACCTCGGCATTGGCAGCTCGAATGTCGATGAAGTCCCGTGCGCCGCCCGCTCGTGCAGAGCACGCATTTTCAACCCCACCGCATCATCGAACGCGAGCACCGGGCCGATCTCCATCAGCGCGGGCTGCCCGATCGCCTCCTTGAGCAGATCGACCTCGCTGACCTCCGCTCCGGCGGACACGAGCAGTCGGGCCATCCGCCACCGGACATCGATGATCTCCACGACGAGTCCGGCGGCCCGATAGGCAGCCGCCAGGCGATCCACCACCTGCGGCAGCGGAATGGGACTTGCGGTGGCGAAGTCGATGTCGCGCGACGGCCGGTCGACCAGGTGATGCGCGCCGAGCGCATGGCCCCCGGCCAGCACGAGACCGAGATCGTCACCGGCGTCGAACCCGATCTGCAACAGCCGCCGATGAAGCTGATCCACGCCGGCTGCCCGTCAGCTCGCCGCTGCCAGGTCGGGCAGGCGCTGCTCCCATAGCGAAACGAGGCGACGCCCCGTCAGCCGACGAATCCGCGGCCAGTCGAGCTGCAACAGCTCGGCGTTGACGTAACGAACAATGTCCTCTCGCTGGCCGCAGTCCAGCAAGGTCCGGTAGAGGGTCAGCCGCTCCTTGTGATCGGAAACGTCGAAGGAGGTCGGCCCCGACCAGGCCAGTCGCACCGGCAGGCTGACCTGGCCACGGTCCGGCCCCGCCAGCTCGGCCAACGAATCAGGAATGCAGCGGCTGGCGCCGCTCAGCCGGTTAGGCAGCGGCTCGGTCGAAGTCATGCCACAAGTATCGCGCAGGAGTATGACAAGTTTCGGGCCCCGGCTGGCGGGTCAAATCGGTCGCTCGGGGATCGGTGGGCGGTTAGGCTGGGCGGTTCGTGCGTGGCTTCGTCGCGTACGGGCACTGCCGGCACCGTTCCTTCGCGAGCGGAGGGCCGGGCGGCCAGGTCAGCAACCGCGACCGGGAGGCGCCCACTTCATGCCGTACATCGACCTTGACACCGAGCTCGCCGATGAGCGGGCCCATCTGACCGAGTCCCGCGCCGCACTGAAGCGGATGCGCGGCCGGGCCGAGGCTCTCTACGATTCCGGCTCCGAGGTCGCCGGCGACCCGTACGGTGCGGAGGCTCTTGGCCGCACCCTCTCGCGCCGGATCGCCGACCTGGCCGACGATCCCACCACGCCGCTCTTTTTCGGCCGGCTCGACATCGACGAAAGCGTTTACCACGTCGGGCGCCGGCACGTCACCGATGACGCCGGAGAGCCGATCGTGCTCGACTGGCGGGCCCCGCTGTCCCGGTCGTTCTATCGGGCCAGCGTGCGCGACCCGCAGGGGGTGGCCACCCGGCGCCGGTTCGGCTTCGTCAAGGGGGAGCTGACCAGCTTCGAGGACGAGCATCTCGACCGGGGCGAGGAGCTGGGCACCAAGAGCCGGATCCTGACGGCCGAGATCGAACGCCCCCGCGTCGGCCCGATGCGGGACATCGTCGCCACCATCCAGCCCGAACAGGATGAGCTGGTCCGGGCCGATCTGGAGACGAGCGTCTGTGTGCAGGGCGCACCGGGCACCGGTAAGACCGCGGTCGGCCTGCACCGGGCCGCCTACCTTCTCTATCTGCACCGCGAGCGGTTGCGCCGCTCCGGTGTGCTGATCGTCGGGCCGAACACGGCGTTCCTCTCCTACATCTCCGCGGTACTGCCGGCGTTGGGCGAGGTCGAGGTGCAGCAAGCGACGGTGGGCGATCTGATCGCCCGGGTGCCGGTCAAGGGCACCGATTCGGCGGCTGCCGCGCTGGTCAAGCACGATCCGCGGATGGCCGAGGTGCTGCGCCGGGCATTGTGGAGCCGGCTCGCCAAGCCCACCGAGCCGATCATGGTCTCGGACGGCTCGTACCGGTGGCGGATCGACGCCGAACCGTTGCGCCGGATCGTCGACGAGGCCCGCCGCGAGGCGCTGCCCTACACGGTCGGCCGGGATCGGGTCCGGGCCCGGGTGGTCGGGCTGCTGCAACGCCAGTCGGAGTACCGGACGGGGAACTCGCCGGGCGAGCCCTGGCTGCGCACGATGAGCCGGATCGCGCCGGTGCGGGACTTCCTCGACACGGCCTGGCCGGCGGTGACCCCGGAGTCGCTGGTCGTGGAGGTGCTGACCGATCCGTCGGTGGCCGCGGGCATCCTGACCGAGGCGGAGCAGCAGGCGCTGCGCTGGACCAAGACGCCCAAGACACCGAAGTCGGCCCGCTTCAGCGCGGCCGATCTGGTGCTGCTCGACGAGGCGGCCGGGCTGCTGGAACGCGAGTCAAGCTTCGGGCACGTGGTCGTGGACGAGGCGCAGGATCTGTCGCCGATGCAGGCGCGGGCCATCGCCAGGCGTAGCGGGCACGGGTCGATCACCCTGCTCGGCGACCTGGCCCAGGGCACCGCGCCGTGGGCGGCCACGGACTGGCGGGACACGCTCGGGCATCTGGGCAAGCCGCAGGCGGCGGTCGTGCCGTTGACGGTCGGGTTCCGGGTGCCCGCGGTGGTGGTGGCCCTGGCGAACCGGCTGTTGCCGGCGCTCGGGGTCGGCGTACCCGAGGCGGTGTCGCTACGCAGCGACGGTGACCTGGCCATCGTGCCGGTGCCGACGTCGGGTGATCTTGACGGGGCGACGCTGGTGGAGGTGACCGCGGCGCTGGAGCACGAGGGTTCGGTCGCGGTCATCGCGGCCGACGCCGCGGTGCCACGACTGCGCGCGCACCTCGCGGCGGCGGGAATCGAGGCCGCGACGCCCGATGACATCGACTCCGCGACGCGCGTCACGGTCGTGCCGGCCTCGATCGTCAAGGGCCTCGAGTACGACCACGTGATCGTCGTGGAGCCGGCCGACATCGTGGCGGCCGAGCCGAAGGGCCTGAACAGACTGTATGTCGTGCTGACCCGAGCGGTCTCGAGGCTGTCGGTCCTGCATGCGAAACCCCTGCCCGGACCGCTCGCCGCAAAGGAGTCATGACGCTGGCCCGTGCCGTCAGCGCTCGCCACGGTGCCGCTCGGAGCGCTCGCCGTATCGGCCTATCGACGGGATGAGGTCGGCGGTTCAGCTAGAACTTTGACAGTTGAGCCCATGCGGCGCCCAGCCGATGCGACCATGCGGGCATGACCGCACCGACGCCCGGCGTGCCCAACTGGGTGGATCTCGGAACAGCTGACCTTGAAGACGCCAAACGCTTCTACACTGGCCTGTTTGGCTGGACCGCCCACGTCTCACCCGAGCCCGAGGCCGGCGGGTACACGATCTTCAACCTGGGCGATCTCCCGGTGGCCGGCGCCGGCCCGCTCTTCGGCGAGGGCCAGCCGACCGCCTGGAGCACGTACCTCGCGGCCGAGGACGCCGACCTGATCGCCGCCCGGGTCGAGGCGGCCGGCGGCAAGGTGCTGGTGGGCCCGTTCGACGTGCTCGACCAGGGGCGGATGGCGGCCTTCCTCGACCAGGCCGGAGCGCCCTTCAGCGTCTGGGAGCCGGC
>JAVHVY010000149.1:0-10615 GCA_032160305.1 Actinoplanes sp. | reverse complement strand
GACCGCCGAGGTCAACGGCATCGGCGGCGGCTACCAGGGCGCCGGCCACAAGACGATCGTCCCGAGCGACGCCTTCGTGAAGCTGTCCTTCCGCCTCGTCGCGGACCAGGATCCGGCGAAGATCATCAAGGGCGTCGACCAGTTCGTGTCCGAGCACACGCCCGAGGGCGTGACGGCGCACATCGAGTGGGAAGGCGCGGGCGTGCGCGCCTGCCTGGTGCCGATCGACACCCCCGCGTACCGAGTGCTCAGCGATGCGATCAGCGCCGCGTTCGACGGCGCGCAGGTGCTCCCGACCCGCGAGGGCGGCAGCGGTCCGGAGGCGGGCCTTCAGCAGGCCGTCGGCGCGCCGCTGGTCTTCCTCGGCGTCGGCCTGCCCGATGATCAGATCCACGCACCGAACGAGAAGGTCACGCTGCCGATGCTGTTCAAGGGCGCCGAGGCCGCCGCGCACCTCTGGGCCGGCTTCGCCGACGTGGGCCGGAGCGGGCTGCGGTCGGCTTGAGCCCGATCCCGGCGAAGGGGAATCGTCGATGAGGATCCGTCTGGCGGTGGCCGCGGCCGCCGTAGCGGCACTGCTGGCCGGCTGCGCGAACGTCGTCGACGGCTCGGGCACCACCGGCCTCAGCCCTGGTCCGACCGGCGGGTCGAGTACCGGTGGCTTCCCCACACCGACCGGGTCGCCCAGCGCGCCGAGCACACCCAGTACCGGGCCGACACTGTCGCAGTCGGCACCGCAATCGCCGACCACCAGCGCGCCGCCGCCGACGCCGTGCCCGCGGGTCACCTTTCCGCGCGCGAAGCTGTCCTTCGACTGCTTCACCACCGGCATGACGGCGCAGTACGACGGCACCGTCTGGCCGCTTCGTGAATCGAAGCCCGTCGAGGCCAAGACCGGCTGGGTGCTGGAAGAGGGGGCCGGTCACTGGGGGCCGGCGGCCGGGCGCTCGCTCGGCGACATCGCCTACAACGTGCGGCAGCAGATGATCGCCGGCGGCGGCTACGGCACCGGGCCCAGCTTCGACACCACCGCGGCGAAGGACACCACCATCGACGGCGTCAAGGCCCACCTGTTGCAGACGACGTTCACGATCAACCCGGCATGGGCCAAGACCCGCGGCACGAAGGTCAAGCAGGAGAAGCTCTGGATCGTCGCGCTGCAGGTCGGCTCCGACGACGTGTCGCTCTGGTACGCCTCGGTTCCCGATCTGGCGAAGTCGCTGTGGGCGAAGGTGCCGGCCGCGATCAACTCGATCAAGGTCGGCTGACCGTCGGCCGCAGCTCGGCTGACCGTAAGGTTGGCCCCGTGAGTGAGCGCAGCGAGCGAACAATTGGGTCCGGGCTCCGCCGATCAACCCAGCGAAGCGAGGGTTGCCGTCTGAGTGAGCGCAGCGAGCGAACAATTGGGTCCGGGCTCCGCCGATCAACCGAGCGAAGCGAGGATTGATCGTGCCGCCACCGAAGAGGCTGCCTTCTCCGTCGTTCGACATCACGCACCACACGCTCGACAACGGACTGCGCGTGCTCGCCGCGCCGGACCGGTCGGCACCGGTGGTCGGCATCGGCGTGCTGTACGACGTCGGGTTCCGCTCCGAGCCGGAGGGGCGGACGGGCTTCGCGCATCTCTTCGAGCACCTGATGTTCCAGGGCTCGGAAAACCTTGAGAAGCTCGCCCATTTCCGGCACGTGCAGGGCGCGGGGGGCAGCTTCAACGGCTCCACCCACCTCGACTACACCGACTATTTCGAGGTGCTGCCCGCCGGCGCCCTCGAACGGGCGCTGTTCCTCGAGGCGGACCGGATGCGCGGGCCCCGGCTGACCGAGGAGAACCTGCGCAACCAGATCGACGTGGTCAAGGAGGAGATCCGGGTCAACGTGCTGAACCGGCCGTACGGCGGCTTCCCGTGGCTGAAGCTCCCGCCGGTGATGTTCTCGACCTTCCCGAACGAGCACGACGGGTACGGCTCGTTCGGCGACCTGGAGAGCGCCACCGTCGCCGACGCGGAGCAGTTCTTCCAGCGCTACTACGCCAGTGGCAACGCGGTGCTGGCGGTCGCCGGTGACTTCGACGTGGCCGAGGCGACCGTGCTGGTCGAGCGACACTTCGGCGACGTGCCGGCCCGTCCGGCGCCGACCCGGCCCGATTTCGACGAGCCCGAGCTCACCCCGGAACGCCGGGACGCCTACACCGACCGGCTCGCCCCGCTGCCGGCCGTCGCCAGCTGCTGGCGGGTGCCCGACCCGATCAACGACTTCGCCGCGTACCTGCCCTATGTGGTGCTGGCCGAGGTGCTCACCGACGGCGAGGCCTCCCGGCTGGTCGAGCGGCTGGTCCAGCGCGACCGCGTGGTGACCAGCCTGGGCGGCTACATCGGCTTCATGGGCGACGAGTACCAGGTGCGGAACCCGACGGCGTTCCTGCTGCAGTCGCACCTGCCGCCCGGCGGCGACGCCGAGAAGGTGCTGCGCACCATCGACGAGGAGCTGGATCGGCTCGCCACCGGCGGGCTCAAGCCCGGCGAGCTGACCCGCACCCAGGCCCGGATGGCCACGCATCTGCTGCGCGACACCGACGCCGTGCTGGGCCGGGCGCTGCCGATGGCCGCGCTGGAGCAGCAACGTGGCCGCCCCGAGCTGCTGAACGAGTTGCCCCGGCTGGTGGGTGAGGTCACCGACGCCCAGATCGTCGCGGCCGCCGCCACCCTGCGGCCCGAGCGCCGCGCCACCATCGAGCTGATCCCGGGAGCGGCACAGTGAGCACGTACGTCCTGCCGGACCTGGTGCCGGACTCCAAGATCAAGCTGCCGAAGCAGGCCGAACGCACTCTCGACTCGGGCCTGACCGTGATCGCGATCCGGCGCGCGGCGGTGCCGCTGGTCGAGCTGCGCCTGCGGGTGCCGTTCGGGCGGGCGCCGCTGCCCCGGGCCACGCTGCTGTCCCAGTCGCTGTTCACCGGCACGGGCACGATGTCCAGCGTCGACATCGCCGCCGAGCTGCAGACCGTCGGCGGCGGTCTGTCCGCGGGCCTCGACCCGGACCGGCTGCTGGTCACCGGCAACTCGCTGGCCAGCGGTCTGGACCGGATGCTGGAGATCCTCGCCGCGGTGCTGACCGACCCGACCTATCCGGCCGAGGAGGTGGCCACCGAGCGCGACCGGCTGGTCGATCACATCCAGGTCGCCGAGACCCAGCCCGCACACCTCGCGCGCAAGGCGCTGCTCAAGCAGATGTTCGGACGGCATCCGTACGCGGTGCAGACCCCCGAGCCCGAGCAGGTCAAGGGCGTTCGTCCAGGGCAGTTGCGCGCGTTGCACGCCGACCGGGTCCGCCCGGACGGCGCGGTGCTCGTCCTGGTCGGCGACCTCAGCCCGGAGAAGGCGATCGACGCGGCCGAGAAGGCCCTAGGCGGCTGGATCGGTCCCGGCAAGGACGCCGGCATCCCGCCCACCCCGGCACTGGAGCCCGGCCCGCTGCTGATCGTCGACCGGCCCGGCGCCGTGCAGTCCTCGCTGCGGATGGCGCTGCCCGCAGTCCCGCGAACGGATCCGGATTACGCGGCCCTGCAACTGGCCAACCTGGTCTTCGGCGGCTATTTCTCCTCCCGCTGGGTGGAGAACATCCGCGAGGACAAGGGCTACACGTACGGGCCGCACACCTCGATCGAGCACTTCGTGGCCGGGTCCGCCCTGGTCGTGGCGGCCGAGGTGGCGACTGAGGTGACCGGCCCGGCGATGCTCGAGACCCTGTACGAGCTGGGCCGCATCGCCAGCCTGCCGCCGGGCGAGGAGGAGTTGGAGCAGGCCCGCCGGTACGGCCTCGGCACGCTGCGTCTCGGCATGTCGACCCAGGCCGGGCTCGCGGGCCTGGCCAGCATGTACGCGAGCTTCGGCCTGCGCTTGAGCTTCCTGACCGAGCACTCGGCCGCGCTCGCCTCGGCGACCCGCGAGCAGGTGGCCGAGGTGGCGGCCCGTTACCTGGCGCCGTCCGGCGCGGTCACCGTCGTGCTCGGTGACGCGGAGCAGATCGAGGGCAGGCTGGCGGCGCTGACCCCGGTGGAGCGCAGCACGGCATGACCGACTGCACGGCTGGGGAGCAGCCTGACATCGGGGAGCAGCCCGGTGCGGGCGGGCCGCCGCTGGCCCGGACGACGCTGGACCGGGCAGCACACCGCCGCACCGACGAGGCCTGGCTCGACGACGCCTGGAAACGCGGCCGGACCCTGCTGATCGACATGGCGAAGGGCGGCCGGGCGCTGATCCGGAACCGGGCCGACGGCGGCGCCGAGCTGGTGCTGATCGACGACACCGACGCCCCGGACGGCGCGCACTACTTCCTCGGCGTCGATCAGGACGGCACGCCGCTCTTCATGATCGATACGGCGGTACCGGAGGACGGCGACGCCCGGGCGGTCAACCTCCGCGACATCGGGCACCGGCTCGACGTCCGCGACGCCGGCATCTTCACGGCGGCGGCCGCGCTGGGCAATTGGCACCTGTCACACCAGTTCTCACCGCGTTCCGGCCGGCCGACCCGGGCGATCGAGGGCGGCTGGTCGCGGGTCGACGAGGACGGCAGGCAGATGTGGCCGCGTACCGACCCGGCGATGATCGTGCTCGTGCACGACGGGGTGCCCGGTCCCGAGGGCCGCTGCCTGCTCGGGCACAACGCGGCATGGGGGCAGGCCGGCGGCGTGCGGCGGTTCAGCTGCCTGGCCGGCTATGTCGAGCCGGGTGAGTCGGCGGAGGCGTCCGTCGTGCGCGAGGTGGCCGAGGAGGTCGGCGTACGCCTGCGGAGCCTGCACTACGAGGGCAGTCAGAGCTGGCCCTTCCCCGGCTCGCTGATGCTCGGCTTCTCGGCGGTGGCGGACCGCGATCAGCCGCTCGTGCTGGACCCGGCGGAGATCGACGAGGCGCGCTGGTTCACCCGCGGTGACATCGAAGCCATGATCGCCGGGGAGTATGTAGAACGGCAGAGCGGCGTCGCGATGAATCTGCCGATGCGTTCTTCGATAGCCTTTTACCTGGTCGAGCGCTGGCTGGTTGATTTCGACCAGTAAGAGAATCGAATTCATCTAATCAGGGAGTCTATCCAACCGGGACACCCCTAAGATCCGTCTCTGCTACGAAGAGACGGAGAGGTGGTGCCATGACGCAGGTTGCAGCCCCGAGCTGGAGTCCGATGGCGGACGACGAACGGGAAGCCTTCGAGCGGGACGGTTATTTGGTGATCCGTGCGGTGTTGAGCCCGCAGGAGGTCGAGACGGCCCGGGACGCCATTCTCGGATTTCGGGCGAAAGCCAGCACGACCGGGGCCACGCATCAACTGTCCGCGGTGACGTCGTGCCCGGAGCTGGCCTTCCTGCTCGATCATCCGGTTGCATTCCGTTACATCTGGTCGATCCTCGGCTGGAACGTGCACGTCTACCACTCGCACATCGACGTGCACCCGCAGATCCACGAGCAGCTGCCGCCGTGGTGGCACTGGCACCAGGACGGCGGCCGGCAGAACCGGGAGCTGGAGACCGACCCGCGGCCCCGGCTGTCGGTCAAGCTCGCCTACTGGCTCTCCGACCTGACCGAGACGGGCCGGGGAAACTTCACCGTTCTGCCGGGCAGCCACAAAACCAACTGGCTACCCGGGCCGCCCGGCCGGGGCGTGCCGTGGCCGCCGCCCGAGGGCACCGTGCAGGTCACGGCGAGCCCCGGCGACCTCGTCGTCTTCGACCGCCGGCTCTGGCACGCCAGGTCGGACAACTACTCGCCGATCACCCGGGTTGGGGCGTTCTTCGGGTACACGTACCGGTGGGTGGCGGGCCGCGACGACGTGGCCGGGTTGCCGGCGACGCCACACTGGGACTCCTTCTCACCGGTGCAGCGGCAGTTGCTCGGCCACGCCGGCGACGGCAGCGGCGATCACGCCTGGGGGCACGATCCCGCCACGACCCCGCTCTACGGCATGCTCGGCATGCACGGACTGCTCGATTCCAGCATTCCGGCTCTGATCCCCTGAGTCTTGCCCGGCCAGTCCGCCGCCGGTAGCGTCGCTCAGGTCATGGATCAGGGCGTGCGGTGAGCGTGACGGGCCTGCCCGGGGTCGTGGACAGTGGGCAGCCTCGCCGCCGCGTGTGGGGGATTCCCGGGCCACGGTTCGGCCTCAGTGCCCTGCTCGTGGGCATCGCGGCCGCGACTGTCGCCGTGCCACCGCTGATCGCTCCGGACCACAAGCGCGGTGCGGCTCCGGCGGCGCTGCCCGTCAGCGTGACCCCGCCCGCGCAGTTGGTCCCGGCGGTGACAGAGTTCCGTTCGGCCAATCCGGCCCGCGTACCGCGGACCTGTGCGCCCGCGGCCGCGGGCGGCACGGTGGCCGTCAGCGCCCAGCCGTCCTGCGCGATCTACGCCGGCAGCCTGGGCAACGGCTGGTCGGTGACCGGCGACGGGATGAAGGTGCTGCCCGGCGCGGTCGTACCGGACACGAAAGAGCCGGCCATCCGGGTCGAACGCTCCCGCCCGGCGACTCCGGCCACCGCGCTGACGATCAGCGCGAAACAGCCGATCGGAGTTCCGGCCGGGGACCGGCTGACCCTGCGCGTCTGGGGCGGGCGTGACTTCGGCACCGTCCTGACACTCTCGGCCGGGCCCGGCGGCACCGGCTCGGTGACCCTGAGCGCGCCCGCCGACAGGTGGACGACCTACACGGTCAAGCTGACCGACCTCACCCGCGGCGACAGCCTGACCCGGCTCGACCTCGCCGTCGTCGCCGACCAGGTGCCCAACGTCAACCGGTTCTTCCTCGATGACATCGCCCTCGCGCGCTGAGCCCCGTGTCGACCGCAGCGTCGCCGCCGCCGCGCTGTGCCGGGCGGTGCTGCTCGGCCGGGCCGTCGTCACGGTCACGGCGGCCGGGGCCGGGCTGCTCATCGTCGACCGGCCCGCCCGGATCGTGGCGGTGATGGCGCTGGTCGTCGTCTCGGCCGGGCTCGAAGTGGCGGTGCTGACCCGTTGGCCGCAGGTGCTCCGGCGTACCGCGATGGTCCTGGTCGTGGACACCGCGCTGCTCGGCGCGGTGCTGGCGCTCAATGCCGCCGGCGCGGCGTTCTATCTCTTCGCCGCCGGCGCGGCGGCCCTGGCCGGCGTGCTGCTCGGCATGCGCGCCTGGCCGGTGTGGGCGCTGCACGCGGCGGTCGGCTTCGTCGTCGCGGCGCGGGTCCTGCGCGCGGACGGGGTGACGCCCGAGGTAGCGGCATTCGTGATGGCCTTCCCGATGGCGACCGTGGTGACCGGCCTGGTCGCCGCCGCGATCACCGCCGCGACGGTCCGGCACGTCGACCTGCTCATCGAGGTGATCGCCGCGGCCCAGCGCTCGGCCGCGGCCTCCGAACGCAGCCGCCTCGCCCGCGAGCTGCACGATTCGGTCGCCAAGACGCTGCGCGGCGTCTCCTTCGCCGCGTTGGCCCTGCCCGCTTCGCTGCGCGCCCGGCCCGCGCTCGCCGAACAACTCGCCGACGTCGTCTCCCAGGGCGCGGAAGCCGCCGCCCGCGAGGCCCGCGAGCTCATCGAAGGACTGCGGCTCGACAACCCCGACGAGCCGTTCGGCGCCGGCGTCGAGCGGATGTCCCGCGAGTGGTCCGATTCTTCGCGTACGCCCGTGCGGGTCAGCATCGACACCATGGAACCCTCGCCGGCGACCCGCTACGAACTGTGCCGCATCCTGCACGAGGCCCTGCGCAACGTGGAGCGGCACGCCGACGCCCGCCGGGTGGACATCTGGCTGCGCCGGGCCGGGGAGGGCCTCCGCCTCGTGATCCGGGACGACGGCAACGGCTTCTCGGTGCCGCCCGACATGTCGGTGCTCGGCACGGGCGGCCACTACGGCGTCCTGGGCATGGCCGAACGCGCCCAGACGATCGGCGGCGACTTCATCGTCCGTTCCGCCCCCTGCGAAGGCACCCTGATTGAGGTCATGGCTCCGCTGACCGTGGCCACGCCAGTCGTTCCCGACGCGATCGGCCCAGCATGATCGACCCGACCCGGCCCGACCAGATCGATCGGCCCGACATGATCGATCTGGTCGTCGTCGACGACAACCCGGTCGTCCGAGCGGCCGTGCACGCGTTCCTCGCCGGGCAGGACGAGGTGCGGGTGGTGGCCGAGGCCGGCGACGGGCGTGCCGCGCTGCACCTGGTCCGGCGGCACCGGCCGCACGTCACCCTGCTCGACTACCGGATGCCGGTGGCCGATGGACTGTCGGTGATCACCGCCCTCGCCGAGCACACCCGAGTCCTGGTGCTGACCAGCGACACCGGCGCGGAGATCGTCTCCGGGATGCTGCGCGGCGGCGCCCGCGGCTATCTGGTCTGGGGCCAGTTCGAGCCGCCCGACCTGCTCCGGGCGATCCGCGAAGTGGCCGCGGGCAACTCGTGGCTCTCGCCGACCGCGGCATCGGTGGCGGCCTCGGCCTTCCGCGAGCAGGACGCCCGGGAACGCGCCGAGCGGGAGCTGGCCGCCCACCGTGCGGCGGCCCAACGGCAGCACGGGCTGTCCCGGCGCGAGGAGGACGTGCTGAACCTGCTCGGGGCGGGCCTGTCCAACGCGATGATCGGCCACCGTCTCGGCCTGACCGAGAAGACGGTCAAGAACCACCTGAACCACATCTTCGCCAAGCTGGGCGTCCGGAACCGCACCGAAGCGGTCGTCCGCTGGCACGCACCCACCGCGCCGCCTTCGCGCTGAGGAGCAGGCGCCGGCCGTGCCGTCTTCGCGCTGAGGAGCGGGCGCCGGCCGTGCCGCTTTCGCACTGAGGAGCAGGCGCCGGCCGTGCCGCGGCGGTCAGGGCGGGTTGCGGTCGGGGGGGTTGTGCGCGTACCAGAAATGGGTCCTGGGTGTGGGGTTCGGTGGGCCTTTGGGCCCACTGGGCGGGCGGCGAACGTGGCTACCGTGCGGGAGTTTCCGAAGGCCGGGTTTGCGCGAGGAGAGGTCACATGGCAGGGGAGAATTACGGGCGTCGGGAAGCGCCGCGACGGTTCCGGCGGGGGCGGGTGCTGGCGTTGACCGCGCTGGCCGCGGTGGCGGTGACGGTGGCGGCCCTGCCGGTGCTGCGGGCCGCCGGCGGTGGGCAGGCGGCGGCGCAGACGCTCGCGGCCTGCTCGGGGCAGCATCAGCGGAACTGTCTGCCGGCGGCATCGGTGTCTTCGTCGGCCTCGGTCCCGGCGCCGGTCGCGGCTGCTGCCACTTCGGCGCCGGCGGGCACCGCCAAGGGGGTCGGGCAGTACATCACGCTCGGCACGCCGGTGCAGCCGATCCCGCAGCCGAGCACCAAGGTACCGTTCGCGCAGTACCGGGAGATGCATGCGAACTGCACCGTGGTCAAGCAGGCAGCCGACGATCCGCTGGTCTTCCCGGGGCTGCCCGGGGCCTCGCACCTGCACACCTTCGTCGGCAACACCGCGCCGAGCGCTTCCTCGACGCCGGAATCGCTGCGCACGAGCGGCGCCAGTTCGTGCGAGGACGCCAAGGACACCGCGTCGTACTGGTTTCCGACGCTGCTGCAGAACGGCAAGCCGGTCCCGAACACGACCGTGACGTTCTACTACAAATCCGGCGTCAAGGATTATCGGACGGTGCGGCCGTTCCCGGCCGGCTTCCGCGAACTCGTCGGGGACATGAAGACTCCGGACGCGGCGAGCTTCGGCGGCGAGTGGGACTGCGGCAACCCCGGCGGCACGACCAAGGAGATCCCGGCCAGTTGCCCCAAGGGCCACGTGCTGATCGTCCGGTACATGGCCCCGAGCTGCTGGGACGGCACTCACCTCGACACGCCGGACCACAAGTCGCACCTGGCATATCCGGTCAAGGGCGCCTGCCCGGCGGATCATCCGGTGGCCGTGCCGATGCTGCAGTCCAAGGTCGCCTACAAGCTCACCGACGGCGTCACCAGAGGCCTGGCCTTCTCCTCCGGCCCGAGCTTCTCATTCCACTACGACTTCATGAACGGATGGCCGCAGGCACGCCTGGAAGAGCTGGTCAAGCACTGCATCAACGGCGGACGGCAATGCAACGGCTACGGCGTGGACGAGCACAAGCTGTAGCCGTCGGTTATCTGGGTACTACGCCGAGATGGCGGCAAGGTGCTGCAGGGCGGGCGTGACTGGCATGGGGAAGCAGTCACGCCCGCCTCCTGCCGTCACATGGCGCTGCTCCGTGACGGGCGTTTCTCGAAGCGGTCGGGCACCGCGTTGTTGAATCGTCGGTCGGCTCGTTCGTCTGCGGATTTGTCAGTCGGAGCGCCTGACGTGCCCGGGAGCCACCCCATGAACCGAGACCAGAGGTCCGGGTCAACTCCGGTCGGATGACGGATGGCATCCTCGATCGCGTCGTGCATGAACGACGCCATGTACATGCGGATCGTCAAGCGCGCGATCCGGTCCTTGCGCAGCAACTCCGCACGCTTAGAGGCAGTAATCATGCTGCGTCGAGCCGAGCGGCGAAGGCTTGAAGATCACGCCCACCGGCAGAGCGGCGTGCTCGCCGCAACATCGAGCCCACGGTTTCGCGTACGAGCGGTGAAAGTCGGACGCGCTGTGGGGCGATCCTCTCGGCGCGTAGTAGAGCGGCCATCG
>JAVHVY010000139.1:0-9647 GCA_032160305.1 Actinoplanes sp. | reverse complement strand
GCTGGCCCGGTCGGCCGCCTCCTGGTCGGCTGCTGTCTGGTCGGCTGCTGTCTGGTCGGCTGCTGTCTGGTCGGCTGCTGTCTGGTCAGCTGCTGCCTGGTCAGCTGCTGTCTGGTCGGCTGCTGCCTGGTCTGCCGCCGCCTGGTCGGCCGCTGCCTGGTCTGCCGCCGCCTGGTCGGCCGCCGCCTGGTCTGCCGCTGCCTGGTCGGCCGCCGCCTGGTCGGCCGCCGCCTGGTCGGCCGCCGCCTGGTCGGCCGCTGCCTGGTCAGCTGCTGCGGGTTTGGGGGGTGTGCGGTCTGGCGGTCTTGGTGCTGGGACGGGGATGAAGCGGTCGGCTGGGTTCGCAGTGTCGGTTTCGGGGTGCTGGTGCTGGGTTTGGGCGGGAGTGGCTGCTGCGGGTGGGGGCGGGGTGCGGGGTTGCGGGGTGGTGGCGGGCGCTTCGGGGGTGGCGGTTCGGGCTGTAGTCGGCCGCTTGCGGTGCGCGGCCACGTCGGCAGCGGTGATCGACCCGAACGCTGACCGGGACCCGCGCATCGTCGCGCTCGGGTTGAGCGGTGATGGGGAGCCGTCGGCTGCGGCTGTGTCCGGGGCGTCTGCTGTGTGCGTACCAGAAAATGGGTTTGATGTGTCGTGGTCTGGCACCGGTGGGGTGTCGATCCGGGTGGTGTCGAGCGGCGGGGCCATGGGGGGCTCGACGCGAGTGGGGGTTTCGGCTGGGCGGCGGCCGACGGTGGCCTTGCCCGGGGCGTAGACCGGGCGGCCCTCGGTGACCGGCGGGCGTGGGCCGGGGACGACCGGGGTCGGCGGCAACACCGCTGGGGTGACCGGAGGGGTCGGCGCGGAGCCGGAGGCGGCGGGCAGAGCGGGACGTTCGCGGCCGATGCCGGGGCGGCGCATCGTGGGGCTCATCGGGAAGGCGAGCCTGGACCGGCGGCCAGCCGCACGCAGCAGCAGACGCTCGGCTTCCTCGGCGTTGATCCGGTGGGTCGGATCCTTGCGGAGCAGTCCGTTGAGCACCGGTTTGAGGGGACCGGCGTTGCGGGCCGGCGGCGGATTCTCGGTCGCCAGCGCGGCCAGGGTCGCGATGGCCGACGAACGCGCGAACGGCGAAGCGCCCTCGACGGCGGCGTAGAGGGTCGCGCCGAGCGACCAGAGATCGGCGCCGGGACCGGCCGTGCCGTCCCGGGCGCGCTCCGGCGCGATGTAAGCCGGCGAGCCGAGGACCAGGCCGGTTCGTGTCACATTCGGATCGCCGGGGACGGTGGCCAGCCCGAAGTCGGTCAGCACGACCCGGCCGTCCTCGCCGATCAGCACATTGCCGGGCTTGACGTCCCGGTGCACGACGCCGGCCCGGTGCGCGGCACGCAACGCGCCCAGCACGCCGAGGCCGATCTCGGCCGCCCGCACCGGCGGGTACGGCCCGTCGCTGGCCAGGGTGTCCTGCAGCGAGCGCGACGGCACGTACTCCATCACGATCCACGGGTCGGCATCCGTGCGCAGCACGTCGAAGACGCGGACCACGTTGATGTTGTTCAGCCGGGCGATCGCGCGGGCCTCCCGCAACGACCTGTCTCGCATCTCCCGGCGCTCCTCCTCGGTCAGCCCGGGAGGCGGCACGAGTTCCTTGATCGCGACCTCGCGATGCAGGACGACGTCGGTCGCCCGCCAGACACGACCCATCCCGCCCTGACCGAGCGGCGCGACTAGCCGGTAACGATCAGCGACAACGAGCGGGGGAGAAGAAGACATCACGCAGAAAATACCTGGTCTAGTCGAGGTCCAGCTAATTGATCAGCCGGGTGTGGGACGTGTGTCACGGTCCCCTGGGACAACGTCGTACGCTGCATCGATGGACGAGGAACCGCAGGTCGGCATCCTCCGGGGCACGCCCAGCCCCGAGGAGCTGGCCGCCCTGGTCGGCGTGCTCACCAGCCTAGCCAGTCAGACCCAAGAACGCTCACCTCGCCCGACGGTATCGGCGTGGAGGCTGAGCGCGCGGCCCGGCAACCGGCCGGCGTCGTGGCGAGCCGCCGGACTGCCACATTGATCCATCTTCGGCAATCAATGTGGTAACGACTGTCCACAGAGGGCGACAGAGGACCCCGGTGGGAGCCCGAATCGACTAAGGTGAGGGCCTCTCGGGGGAGGGTCGAAGAATGCTTGCACCGGAAGACCGGCCACCGGCGTGGCTGTCGGACTACGGCGGCATCGAAGCAGACATCGAGGCGATGTCGGATTTCGCTAGCGGTTTGAGCAAGGAAGTGTCAGACGGGTATGGGCCGCACCTGAGCCTGGTGACCACGTCGATGCTGACGCAACTACCTGGGGCCGGCAACCAGTTCCCAGAGATGCAAGCGTTCCTGAAGCACCACCACGAAGCCCAAACCGCAACGTTCAGCAACGCCTTCAACTACCGCGACGGCACAGGCGATCTGGCCAACGCAGCCGAAACAATTAGCAAGGAATACCATGGCTCCGACGCCTTCGCCGAGGCAAAGGTCAAAGACGTCCACCAGGCATTGGCATCAAATTCCTCTCTGGGTACAACCTTTAATGAGACAACGGCAGGGCAGAGCTGATGCTGGATGGCGGCAGCGGCGGCTACGCGGGCACGGACTGGTTCGCCCACGATGTGGTTTCGATGTGGAAGCAGGTCAGCTATGGAGCAACCGACGCTCACTGGGAAGTAAGCCTCGGCTGGAAACGGACAGCTGAACTGACGGCGACCCACCTCAGCAGGGTCACCGAGTACCGCAACAACCTGGCCGAGGCATGGCCGCCGAAGAAAGGCAGTGCCTCCGAGGCGTATGTCGCACAACTTAACAACTTGATCCACAGCTTGGAGGAGACAGAGAAGGCGGCCTCGGCCAACTACACTGCGTTCTCACTAGTGGTGTCCTCGCTAGCCGACGCTCGCCGGACGATTGAGCCGCTCTACAACGAGTACGTTGCCAATCAGAAGAGCATCTCGCAGTGGCAGTCAGCCAAGGATGCAACGGCGCCGGCCATGCCGGCGGCCAGCAGCGGCAGTACGCCGACACCCTCACCCGGTCCGCAGGCTTCGCCGGTGCCGAGCAGTCCGCCGGTTTCCCCTACCCGGCAGGAACAGCTAAACAATCTGGCACGTTCAGCGATGTACGAGCTGAGCGAAACGGTTATCAGCAGCCAGGCCGCGCTGCAAAAGCCTCAGCCCTACGAACCCAAGACTCAGCACTTCACTGGCGGCGGAGAGCCGGACGAGAATGACCCGCCAGGCGCGTCGGTGCCGCCTGTGATTCCAGCACCCGTCCCGGTCTCTGGCGGCAGCCCTAAGCCCCGTGGTCCGGCGGACACCACACCGGTCCCCGCATCTCGAGCTCCGAATGGCATCGGGCCGATCTTGACGGGCACTGCGCCCTCAGTGCCACCGGCAACTGCTCCCACGATTGGTGGATTGCCGACAGTCCCGACCACACCGGGCGGAATGCCGGGAGTAATCAGTGCTCCGGGCATTCCTACTCCAGGCGGCGGATTTCTGCCAGGCTCGAAGGCGCCTAGCGGCGGCCTCATCGGGCCGGGCACGGGTCTAGGCAAGCAACCGATGACGGCCATGCCGTCGGGCAACGTCATCGGTGCACGGCCCGGCACCGGCATGATTGGGCAGATGCCAGCTGGCCGCCGAGCCGGCGGTATGTCGCCGAGCCGGGTCAATCCGGTGGGTGGACTCATCGGCTCGCAGCCGGGGGCGGCCGGTCCGATGGGTGGGGGTGGCCGCGGCGGGTCCCGTATCTCGGGCACATCCGGTCAGCCCGGATCGATGGTAGGGCAGCAAGGTCGAGGGCGCAGGCGCGGCGAGAACGAGGATCACCAGCGGTGGGACCCGAACGATCCATGGCTCACCGACGAGGGTGTCGACCCTATCGTGGTGCCGCCAGATACTCCGGGACCGATCGATCCCGGCCCGGCGATCGGCCGCACCCGGTGATCCGTCACTTACTCACTGTTTTGTTGGCAGCCCTGGTGGGTTCCAGCGCTTCCCTCTATGGCGCCCCAGCTTTTGCCGACCAAGTCAGAGCCAAGCAATGGCACCTGCAGTACCTAAAAGTAGACGAAGCTCACCAGATCAGCACGGGCAAGGGCATCACTGTGGCAGTGATCGATACAGGGGTCGCCAAGCATCCCGATCTTTCGGGCTCGATCCTGAGCGGCTTCGACTTCCTAGAGCCGGGCGGGAATGGCCAGTCTGATTCGGACAGCCACGGTACCGGCATGGCTGGACTGATCGCGGCTCACGGGTCTGGCCAGAATGGAGCATTGGGAATTGCCCCCGATGCCAAGATTCTTCCGATTCGTGTCCTATCGTCAGGACCAGCTTCCGCTAAGAGCGGGGACGCGGTTAACTGGGCTATCGGCCACGGGGCTTCTGTCATCAATCTGTCCGTCGGTGGTAGCCTCAGTCCGGCGATGCTTGACGCGCTCGACGCGGCTGTGAAAGCCGACATAGTCGTTGTCGCATCCGCGGGAAACAAACCGCACTCATTCGGCATCGCCGCCCCAGCGTTCGTGCCTAGCGTTGTCGCCGTCACGGCGATAGGACAAGGCGGAAGCCTAGATCCAATTTCGGCGACCGGACCCGAAGCTGATATCGCAGCACCCGGCGCCGAAATTGAAAGCACCAGTCTTAAGTCAGGTTACAGCATCACTAAGGGTACCTCCGACTCGTCGGCGATTGTGGCTGGGGCGGCGGCGTTGATTCGGAGTAAGTATCCCGAGCTCACTGCCCCTGAGGTTGTGGACGTTCTTGAGTCGACTGCCGATGACAAGGGTGCTCCGGGTGTCGACAGCGAGTACGGGCACGGCGTACTGAACATCGTGGCCGCCCTCAAGGCCGCGGGCACCAAGGGCGGTGCCAGCGCTCCGGCCAGCCCGACCACGACAACGGCGCCCGCACCGCTGCCGTCAGCCACCCCGGCCGCCGCCGACCCTGGAACCGAGCCGGCTAGTAACAGCGGCCCACTGATCATCGGCGTCGTCCTCGGACTGCTCGCACTGATGGGCGGCCTCGCCACCTTCCTGGCCATCCGACGCCGAAGCCAACCTCAGCAACGCTGAAGTCCGAATCGATCAAGCCGCGAAGGCAAAATCAGCACTCCCGCCGTGTGACGCATACACGTCACCCTAGTCATAGGACATCTAGTCGTGCCACTCCAGAGCGGATTTGCCGGCGGCCCACAGCTCGCGGCCCGCAGCCTCGGACCCCGGAGATGGATCGATTCCGCCTACCACAAGGCAGTCCGAGAGGATGCGTCCGTTTCGGGGTTGAGGGTTAACAGCGCGGTTCAGGTTTCGGTCAGGATCTGCCGCGGCGACCGGGCGTTCGAGCCCGTCCTGCGACACATACCGGACGGCCGCGAGATCATCGAATTCCGTGGCCGGAGTCGGATCATCGAGGATTCAAGCATCGAGCAGATAGTGAAAGGCTGCGACGGTTGGCCGGCTCGATCGCCCAACAGCGGCAGGGCGACTCCCTTGGGATGGCTCAGCCATCGAGGGATGTGGTTACATGTTTGACGCTCCGACTTTTGCTCACGGAAAGTGGCCCGATCTAACTCATTGCGATACTTCGTTCTGGACTACCGTCACGCACCGCGGGGAGGTTGGGACGTGCCGATCGATCCTGACGACATGATCAGCTCTTTTGAAGCGCGTGTTGGAGAGCAGACACAGCGGGCACTGCAAGTCAGCGCCGAGCTGGAAGCTGCCGCCGTCACGGTGCAGTCGAACGGTGGTGAAGTAACAGTCCGAGTCGACTCTGCAGGCGGGCTGGCCGATCTGCGCTTTCACTCTAAGTCCGACGGGCTCTCCCGCGACGAACTTGCCCGGCTCGTGCTGGCCACCTCCCGGCGGGCGCAAGCTCGGCTTGCCGAACAGGTCACCGCGATCGTGTCCGGCATGTACGGCGCGAGTTCTGACACGGCGGCGTTCATCACCGACGCCTACGCGAGCCGATATCCGGCAGTGGACGACAGCGAGGAGCAGCGCTGATGGGAATTGACATCCCCACCGACGAGGTACGCCGACACGCGAAAGATGTCGATGAGGTCTCTCGGATGCTCGACGAGGCGCGCTCTGCGGTGTCCTACATCCGGACGTCAAGCAGCGCGTACGGGTATCTGGTTGGCCCGATCTTCACCAACACCTACCTCAACCCGCACGGGGACGAAGCGATCGCCTCGTACAACAAGGCAGTGGACGGCATGCAGGCCCTCGCCGAGCAACTTCGGGCCATGGCCGACGATTACGACCACAGCGATGAACGTGCTTCCGCCAGGCTGCGAGGAATCGATGAGTGACGGGACGTCGATCTCCCGACCGGGCCTGATCGCCCCAGAAGCCGGCACCAAGGGGTACGAGGGCGCAGGCATCCTGGAAGCCGCAATGGGCGCGAAGGACAACTTAGTCGAGGGCAACTACTTGGCCCTTGTCGGCAATGGCGCGGTGGTGGGCCTCAGCGCCCTCGGCGCGATCATGGACCCATTTCAGACGATTTTCGCAGCCGGGGTCGGGTGGCTCATGGAGCACGTGGACTGCCTTCGCGAGCCGTTGGACTGGTTAGCCGGCGATCCGAAAGAGATCGAGGGACACGCGGCGACCTGGCGGAACCTACAGAAACGCACCTACGAGGCGACTGGCTTCTTCGTCGGGCAGGTCAAATCGACCACGTCGCACTGGGCCTCCGAGTCCGCCACTGCGTACCGAGAAAAGGCTGTGCAGATGGCCGACGGCGCGCTCGCCCTGGGCGAGGTGGCCGACGCCATGGCGGAAGCGACGCTGATCGCCGGCAGCATCGTCGGCGTCGTCCGCAACACCGTTCGAGACCTAATCGCCGAGGTTGTGGGCGCGGCCGTCTCCAAAGCACTTCAGGCCCTGCTGGTGGTCACTATCCCGAAGATCGTCGCCGAGGTAGCGCTGATGGTCGCCGAGTACACCGCCAGGATCGTGAAGGTGCTCCATCGGCTCAACGAGGCAATCCAGGCGTTGGGCGACAAGCTTCCTACACTGGCAAGGGTGTGTGGGCACGTCACCAGGATGATGGACGAAATGATCTCCGGAACGACGTACGGATCGGTCGTCCTGAACTCGGCGAAACTGCACGAGGCGGAACGCTACGGCGCCGACAGCGAAGGTCCACTGGCGGCCTACAAGACCGCCTACCGCACCCTGGGACAGGCCGACAAGGACGTCTATGGCACGAAGGCCGAAGGGGCGGTCGACGCGCTCCGAGAGGGCCTCAAGATGAACAGCCTGCAGAACAGCGGCGCCACGGGTGACAGCCTGCTCGGTGACGAACCGAAGCCACCAGCGATCGATCTTCCGCTGTGATAGGAACTCTCGACGTGAGGTGAGCGATGACCTATGAGGATCGGCCGGCCTACCGCAAGCGCCGAATGGCAGAGCTGCTCGCCGAGACCGAGGAGAACGTCAATCGGACCCGCACGGCCAAGGCGCGGCCGGCTGCCGCAGCTGACCCTGTTGTCGAGGTAAAGCGCGGAGGATGGTGGAACGACGTTCTCGGCGTCGTCATCTTGCTGGCCCTGTCGTTCCTGTTGACCGGCGCGGCGATGACGATCGGACGGTTCACCGGGCACGACTTTGCCGATGCCCGTCGCACGGGCACTGCCACCGTCGAACAGTGTGAACGACGCGGTCCAGTCAGCCTGAAGGGTTTCGGATACTGGAAGCAGTGCACCGTCACGATCGAGTGGAACGGCGGCCCCTCGTCGCGTGTACTGATCGGCAAGCCGGGATTCTTTAAAGGCGATAAACAAGGCGACATATTCCAGATCGGCGAGCACACGGGGAGTCGCGGCAGCATCGGATACTCCCGGCCCGAACTGCCGGAACGAGGCTGGGTGACGGCGATCGGCCTTGGTCTCGGCCTCATCGGAGTCTTGCCCGCAATAGCCGGCTTCTACGCCCTGCGCGAGTCCATCAAGGACCTGTTCCGCCGCCATCGCGGCTAGTCGCGCGTTCCGCAATCGGAGGGCGGTGCGCTTCGCCGTGTCCAGGGTCAGGCCGCGCTGATCTCATCCTCGAACGCGTCGACCGCGGCGTTGCCCCTGAACCCTCGCAGCTGGCCCCGGATCACCGCGACCCGCTCCGTTGCGCGGACCGAGCCGGCGCGGCGCGACAACCTCAACGCCTCGGTGGCGGTCGCCGCGGCCCGTTCGACTTCGTTGGCCTGCAGCAAGGATTCCGCCAGCCAGGTCAGGTACAGGGCGGTTTCCCGGCCGGTATCGTCGCCGTATCCCGCGGTCGCCCGTTCCAGGATCGGCACAGCCCGCAGTGGCCGGGCGAGCTGCGTCCACACCCGGCCCGCCATGATCTCGATCTCGGCTTCGTCGAGCCAGTACACCCAGATCGGATCGTCGTCGACCTGCCGGTGCTCGTATTCGGTCTCGACCGTGGACAACGCCCGCTCTGCCACCGCCGCCTCGCCGGTTCTTGCGGCGGCCCAGGCGACCCGCTCCGCCAGTAGCGCCCGGGTCGTCGCGGACACTTCCCGCCGGGCGCCGGCATACGCCGACCGGGCCAGGGTGGCGGCCTCCCGCGGATCACCCACGTTCGCGACCTGGTAGGCCAGCGACGACAGGTTGTTCGCCGCACTACCCACGTCGCCGCTGGCGTGCGCCGCTAGGACCCCGGTGAGGTAAAGCCGCTCGGCTTCGACGTAGCGGCCCGCGTCTGAACTCGTCCATCCGGCCAGCTGGCACAGCTCTCCGATCGCGACGAGGAGCCGCCGGCCGACGTCCTCGGTGTAGGCGGCATCCCGCAGCAGTGCGGCGGTTGCGGCCAGCTCGCCGGTCACCATCGCGTAGGTCTCGGTGCCCCCGACGTGGTCGTCGAGCAGGCGCAGCTGCTGGACGCGCTGCTCGACCCGCTCCACAGTGCCGACGCCGATCCGGCGTCCTGAGCGGATCTCGTAGACCTGCGGCGGCTCGCTGATCAGCCACTGGTGGGCCAGCTGGACCGCGTTGTCCGCGGTGGGCGTCTCGGCGGCGATGGCCGCTGCCAGCCGATCGGAGTCCTTGAGGCGCCACAGTCCCCCGTCGAGGTGCCATGGCTCGGCGCGCTGCTCGGAGACGAAGGCGGCCAGGGCGCCGTTGGCGGCGAGGACATCGTCGAGGGCGGCGGCAATCATCAGGCTGGGTGGCCGCTTGTCCGCCTCGATGCGCGACAGGTGCCCGGGGTCGATGTGGGCGCGGCGGGATACCTCACGCAGCGAGATGGAGCCGCGTAGGCGTCGCATCGCCTGCCCAAAGGTCTTCACGGACGGCTCCCCGTCAGTGTTGCCAGCGTTGCCAGATCTGGTCTGAGTGGAGGGCAACGCGCCACTGCTACCGCATCCGCTAGGTGATCGCGAGGCTACACCTTGGAGGCGGCGGCCGGTTGGGCCGCGAGAACCCCTGCCCGTCGCCTCCCCATTCGACGACGGGAGCGGACGTGCAACGGTGGATGTGGTGGCTGATGCCGCCGTACAGTGCGAAGATCCGGCGCCGGCAGGTGCTCGCCGAGGCCCGCGCCTGGCAGGAAGCCGAACGCCGCGCCGCATACGGGCGCATCGCCGGCGTCGCTGCGATCCTCGACCAGCCGACAGCAGTCCACCC
>JAVHVY010000122.1:0-19496 GCA_032160305.1 Actinoplanes sp. | reverse complement strand
TCAACCCGGTCACCGGGCTGCGGGCGGTGCTCGTGGCGGCGGACACCGCTCACCGGCCGCCCGGCGACCGGGTGTTCGACCTGCTCTTCCCCCACGGGGTGTGGACACCGGCCGACGCGCTACGGATCTTCGAGGTGCTCGGCGACCGCGCGACGACGATCGAGCCCGTGCTGCGCCGGCTGGCGGATGCCGTGTGCGAGCCGCCCTCGGCCGCGTCGTGGCCGGACCACGTCGAGCTGTGCCGGCGGCTGTCTGGGCCGGCGCTGCGGCCACTGCTGCCCGAACCGGCCCGCGAGCTGGTCCAGACGGCCGGCGACGCGGACCGCTGGGCCGACCGTCTCAAACGGGCCACTCGGGATCGGTCGAAGTTGCTGCTGGAGCTGCGCCATTGGGTACGCGCCCTGGACCCGGACGACCGGCGCCGGGTCGAGGACGTGCTGCTGCGCCGGTTCGCCGATCTGCGCGGTTCGGATCGCGGCGACCTGGTCCGGACCCTCGACGGGCTGCGGCACGCGTACTGCCGGACGGTGGTCACCGAGCTCAGCGGCCGGGACACGGACCTCGGTCGAGTGACGGCGGCCATGCGTACGCTGCGCCACCTGCACGGACTCGAGCCGACCCGGGCCGTCGGGGTGGCCGCTGCCGAACTCGACGCCGCACTGCGCCACGCCATCGGCCGGCACGGCAAGCGGTGGCAGACCCGGCTGATCGAGTACGCCGAGTTCCAGTCGGCGCCGGAGACCGCAGCGTTCATCCGGCAGTGGTATCGGCACGCGCCGCCGGGCATGCTCGACCGACTGTTCCGCCGCGGCATGCCCGGGTCGGTATCGGACGCCGCGGGAAGCGAACGGAGGGCCTTCTGATGCCCCGTAACACGGGATACCGCCAGTTCTCGTATCTCGAGCCGGTCGATCAGTCGATGCCCCCGGCCGAGATCGCCATGTCCCTGTTCGCCTTCCCGTTCATCATGGTCTTCGGCGGCCTCTACGAGGCGTGGATCCTCGTCCGGGCCTGGGGCGGCGGGGTGCGTGCCGGCCTCGGTTTCGGCAAGGACGCGGCTCCGGTCATCATCTCCGCGCCGACCGGCAGTACCTCGCGACCGGCCGAGCCTGCGTACCTCCAATATCTGTTCGGTCCGGTCTGGATCGATGTCCGGCACACCGTCAAGGTGGCCGCCGGCAAAGGCTGGGAAAGGGTCACGAGCCGCGCGGTGCGCACGCACAAGAAACACTTCCTGCCGCCCGAGCCCGATTCGCGGGACAAGCACGGCAACGCGATCATCGGCTTTGCCCGGTGGGCCGCGCTCGGCCTCGGCCTGCTGCTCGCCGGCGCGCTGGTGCTGGCCGTCCTCATCGCGCAGGCGGTCGCGATCGCCCTGCTGTGGCTATTCGGTCTGGGCGTGATCCAGGTACTGCGCGCGGTCGACTCGGTACTGCTGTCGCTGCGGCGCATCCGTATCACCTGCCCGTCCTGCGGCCGCCACGTGCCCTACCCCTCGTACAAGTGCGACGGTTGCGGCAAGGTGCAGCGCGACGTCCGGCCCGGCCGGTACGGCGTGTTCCATCGGCACTGCCGGTGCAGCAAGCCGATGCCGACGCTGCTGATGCTGGGCAGCCACCGCCTCGACGGGCTGTGCCCGCACTGCGGCAAGGAGTTGGAGGCGCACGCCGGTGCCGCGCCCGAGACGGTGCTGCCGGTGTTCGGCCCGGCCGGCGCGGGCAAGACACAACTGCTGCTGGCGTCGGCGATCGCGACGCGTGCGCTCCTGGAACGCGCCGGCGGGGTGACCGCGCCGGCGGACCGCCCCGCCGAGCAGTGGCTGCGGCAGACCGTCGAGCCGTTCGCCCGCGGCGGCGTAGTGAGCAAGACGGCGACCGCCGCCCAGCATGCCCACTCGTTGCGGCTCGAACTTCGCGGGCGACGGCGCGTGCTCAAAATGTTCGACGCCGCGGGAGAATGGTTCCAGAACCCGGCCCGCATCGCCGAGATGGCCTACCTGGAGGCGAACCCGACCTTCGTCTTCGTGGTCGACCCCCTCACCGTTCCCAATATCTGGAACGGGCTGGAGAGCGGCCGGCGCGAGAAACTCGCCAGCATCCGGGCTGCGGCGTCACCCTACAAAGTCTACGAGACCACCGTGCAGACCATGCACCGCGACCTCAAGGCCCGGATGCGCACGTCAAGGCTGGCCGTCGTGGTCAGCAAGGCCGACCTGATTCGGCCAGAGGTGGCGGCCGCGGGCGTTAGCTCCGGCGACAGCATCGAGAACTGGCTGGCCGGACCGCTGGACCAAGGCAACCTGACCCGGTCGATGGGGCTGGAGTTCGCCTCGGTGGGCTACTTCCTGACGTCGTCGCTGGTGGCCGGCGGCGAGGCCGACCCGAGCATCGACACGTTCGTGTCGTGGGTCCTGGCAGGCGAAGGGATGACTCTGTGAGTAACACCGACGTCTACCGCCGTTGGCGGCTGGCACTGTTCGCGACCTGGGTCTGCTTGGGCGTCGCCGCCTGCGCCGCGATCGTCTGGTTGCTAGTCTTCGCGGCTCTGGGTCTCGGTCCTTGAGGGATCCTGCGTATCGCTGGCCGCTCCTAAGAACTTCATTCCATCGAATGGACCGACGCCTCACGTCGGCGCCGCTCGTCGAGCGCACGAGCCACTCGGATGCCTGCGCAATAGGCTGCCAGCTCTCCGACGTCCTTCGTCAAATCGCTGGCTACCCACAGCGGCCGCGAGGCCTGTACCGTGCCAGAAACTTGTCGCACACAAGGTGAGCTGGGATTTTCCGGTTCACGGTGACGATCATCGGTGTGTTGATTCGACTGCTGTACCTGATGATGATCCGGCTAGTCGGTGCTCTGGGGCTGCTGGTCCGCAGCGACACCGCTGTACTGGCCGAGGTCCTCGCCCTGCGGCATGAGGTGGCGGTGCTGCGGCGACAGCTGAAGAGCCGGCCCCGGTTGTCCTGGCCCGACCGGGCCATCCTGTCCGGCTTGGCCCGGCTACTACCCACAGCGATCCGGGCCCACCGGCTGGTCACCCCGGCAACCCTCCTGGCCTGGCACCGGCGGCTGATGCGCCGACACTGGACCCACCCGCGCAAGGCAGGCCGGCCACCGGTCAACGACGAGATCCGCGACCTGATCCGACGCCTCGCACACGACAACCCCCGCTGGGGACACCGCAGGATCCAAGGCGAGCTGCAGCGGTTGGGTCACCACGTCGGCGCGGGCACGATCCGGCGCACCCTCGCCGCCCGGCGGATCGGTCCGGCACCGCGAACGGTGGACACCAGCTGGCGGGCCTTCCTCCGCGCCCAAGCCCATGGGCTGCTGGCGATCGACTTCTTCCACGTCGACACGATCCGACTCAAGCGCCTCTATGTGCTGGTCGTGATGGAGGTGGCTACCCGACGTCGTGGGTGCCGAAAACTCGTCCGAGTCTCTGGCCTGGGCATTCGTCTCTCATCGTTGATCGAGCTGTGCGTACACCTTGAACGCGTTCAGGAATCGCAGCTCGAAACTTGAACAGGCTTAACTCAACGCTATCGCAATGGCTTGGTTGAGTCATGGCAATCACGAACGGCCGTTCGCCGACAACCGATCATGAAGGCTAAAGGGCTCGGGCCGCCAGCGCCACGCGGAATCGGGAGATGAGGCACCCTCCGACGACCGGGACCGCAACAGGCTCGCAGCGAGCATGTGGGGGTTCATCTCGCGATGGCAGCGAAGTCATCAGGTGTCGGCTGACCTCGGTATGGGGTATTGGTTTGTATCGAGATCGACACAAACCAATACCCCATCAGCGCCGGTCCCGGATCTCGACCTCATATTAGGTTAACCACTCCGCGACTTCGGCACACTTCCCCGGCCAGAGTGACAGGCCAAGCAATGCACTACTGACCAACCTCTGCCGCTATCCGGTCGGGTGCTTCCACCCGGCCTCCGGAAAGACTACTTCGCGATTACTCAGACGTCCGTGCGATCGACCGTTGCTTGGCCCTTGGGTCCTTTGACCGTCCACTCGATTATCGAGCGACCGCCGGGCGTTGACTTCGCCGGCGCGACCAGTGACAGCAACGGGACCACGTCCTCCTTCCGCACAGCCGATCCTGACGCAGGCAAGTTGCCGAGGTCCGCGGTCAGATAGACCAGCATGCCGGCCCGCCGCCCGTTGGCGTCGCGTAGCCCGTCCGCCTCGGCGTCCGGCACAGCGGTGTCGGCGCCGGCAATACGCTCGAGCGCGTCGCGGTGCTTCGGGTCGCTGCCGGGGAACGTGTCGGGCCGGTCGCGCCGCCGCCGGCGGTTGGTGGCTTGTGCCATGCCGAGATCCGGGAGCTGGTAGGTCGCTGCGTTCGTCACCTGCGGCCACACGACGACTGTGCTGTCGAGCTTCCCGTTGTCGTACAGGCTGCGGTAGAAGCGCACGACGGGGTCGATGACCTCGTGGTACCGGTCGTTCCAGCGCAGCTGCTCGAGGATCTTCACGAAGCAGTCCGCCTCGACGATGGTGACCTTCGCGGCGAATCCCGTGACGTTCGTCAGGCTGCTTCGGCTGGACGTGAAGCGCGGTGTCTTCCCCGCACCGGCCTTTGCAAGTAGCGGGACGATCAGGTCGTAGTTGGTTCGCTTGTCCGCCGTGTTGTTCTGGGCTGGCACGCCGTACCGGTCCTTCAGGCTGCCCGATTCTCCCACCATGTTGATGACCGCATTGAACATCTTGGTGCGACTGGCGGGCTTCAGGTACGGCAGATGCTGGCTGACGAGCGGCGGCACCTGCCACGGCTCGATCGCGGAGGCGGTGCCGTTCTCGTCAACGGTCTCGTACTCGGCGAGCCGCTCGCGCAGGGCCATCTCGTCGCGCATCAGCCCCTCGAATGCCTCGTAGAGGTCGACTGCTTTCGCCGTGCCCGGCGGGTCACGCCGGATGAATAGGCGAACCAGGTCACGGTATCCCGACCGGAATCCGAACCAACGGCCGGCCTGCATGAGCGTGTCTCCCTGCAATGCCCGGCGGGTGTAGAAGGAGATCGTCAGTCCTTCGACCGTGAAGCCCCGGCTGAGCTTGGCCCCGCCGATCAGAATCCGCCAGACCTTGTTGCGATCGAAGTCGAGCGCCTGCTGGTTCTGCTGGACGGCCTGGTCGCTGTTCACGACCAGCACCGGATCGCTGACCTCGCGGATGCGCCGGTATGCCTCGCCCATCGGCCCGATCAGGGCGTCGAAGGACCCCGGGACCGGGTGGCCGTCGGACCGGGCCAGGCAGACCGGCCGATAGTCGGACTCCCACAGGGCGTTCAGGCGATCGAGTGAGGCCGGGGAGCTGTAGTTCGCGTGGGTCCAGACGTCTCGGACCAGGTCCGCAATCTTGCTCTGCTGGTCGTTGAGCATCGTCTCGTGCACCATCATCGTGTGGTGACGGTACCGGTCCGAGCCGGCCTCCTCCCGGAACACCTTGATCGCGCCGGACAGCACGAACGAGTCGAGCGCCGCTTGCATCTCGGCCTTGCGCTGGTGCCGGTCCTTCTCAGTCTCTGGCGGTGGTCCGACGGAGCGCACGTATGCCACCTCGTTCGAGGTCGCCGGGTCGTCCTTGCGGTCCTCACTGTTCCAGTCGACGTCGTGGAAGTGCCGCACGCCCATGTAGTTGGCAGGCTCCGGAAGGGGCAGGATGAAGTTGCGGGGAAAGATGTCCTCGGCGCTGTCCGGGTCAACGAAAATGTTCGCGGCAGGCGTGGCCGTGTACATGACTAGCTGTGCCCTGGGCAGTCGTTGCAGCAGCTCGGTGATCGCCTTGTTGATGGCGGTGCGCTCTTCAGTCTTCGCAGGGTTCTTCGTGTTGACCGAGGCCAGGTCGGACTCATCGTCGACAGTGAGCGTGGGCAGCTGGTCCAGGTCCTTACCTTTGGCCAGATCCTTGGCGAGCTTACGGAGAACGTGGGCGTTCTTCTTGACCACCAGCAGGCGTACGGGCGCGGAGCGAAGGTTGACCGGGTCGTAGAAGGGTTTGGTCGCGTCTTTCGGGTAGAGCTTCATCGTTCCAGGACCGGCCGTCAGGCGATCGAAGTCCTTGTTGAGCAGGGTGAGCCGTTCGATGGCCGGGTGGCCTAGGTCGGTGAAACCGGTGCCGTGCCGTACGAAGCCGTCCTTCGCCCACTCTTCGTCGTCGGCGTAGTCGAACTCCTTGGCCGTCTCGCTCTCTACGCCCTCGAGCAAGTTCTCTCGCCCCACGAGTTCGCGGTCGATCCGCCGCTGGGTTTGCGAGCGCAGCAGCTCGATCGTGCCGGTCATCACGATGACGAGGCGGTAGCCCGCGTCGATTGCCTTGGCGATGACGCCGGTGAAGTTCGCCGTCTTACCGCTCTGCACGTATCCGACGACGAGGCCCCTCTTCTGCAGCTCCTCCGGAGGACCCGCCTTGGTCGGGTCGGCGAGGCGCCGGACGACCTTGGTTGTCGCATCGTCGACCTGCGCGACAGCGTCACCGTGCCAGCCCCGCTTGTCGAGTAGGTAGTCGCGGTAATGCGGCCAGTAGAACGACCACTGTGCGAGCCGCTCTCCCTCCCACCACGGGGTCCACGGCCCGTTGATGGGCCCCGGGCCCTTCTCGACGTTAACCGCCGCGAGGAAATCGAGGCGGTCCGCAGCCGTGGGCGAGAGCCGCAGACGCTCATAGACCCACCGGCGGCGCTGGGCAGTTCTCGACGCCGTGTCCTGGACGTTCCACGGCGGCTCCACCGCCAGGTCCCACTCCGCCAGGAGTAGGGCCAGGTGGCGTACGGCGGCGCTGTTCAGCTGGGTGCGGGCGTCGAGAAGCTGCTCCAGGTCCGCGTCGGACATCGGCGGCAGGTCGTCGTCGAGGAAGGCGTTCATGGGCTTGAGCAGCGCGGATGGCCCGTTCTTGCGCAGACCGGTAACGGCACTGTCGAGGGCATGTTCCCACGCGCCGATCGTCACGGCGTACTCCCCAGCACGAAAACGTCGCCCGGCGACGGCGGCCTACTGGGCTCGAGTGTCGTCACGTCGATCGAATAGGTCGCGCCGAGGATCAGCGACGGCTGACTGCACCCTCGCCGGATCACCTCGCGGTTCAACACAGGGAAGTTCGCGTCGACCGGGTACGCCGCAGGCCCGCTGCGCAGCGTGCGGCACTCCCGATACAGCGACCGGTCCCGTTCGCGCCAACCCGCTCGTCCCAGCGAGACGTCGAGCGCGCCGACAGCTGCGGCCGCCGCCGCGCGTACGTCATCCACCAGGTCGGCCAGGCCGCGGCCGACCGCCGGGGTGGCCGCGGTGATCTGCACCGACACCAGCCAGAGCGGAATGCCCAAGGTCGGCTGCAGCTGTTCCAGACCGCCGATCGTGTGCCGCCGAGATTCCGTACGCGTCGTCTTGATTTCAAAGCACGCCGCCGGGAACACGAAGTCGTGCTCGTTGGGGGCAAAGCCCTTCCATGCCTCGACCGCAGCCTTGGGACCCACCAGAGGAATGCACGACTCGAGAAAGAGCAGTTCGCCGTAGAGACCGGTCTGACGCGCGGCGGAGAGGCTACAGGCCCGGGTCAGCAGATCGCCGAAGGTGGCCAGCGAGGAGTTCACGGCCGCCTCGAACGACAAATTGTCCTGCTGGATCAGGTCGGCCACATCGCTGAGCAACAGATACGCCTCGTACTCACTGTTGCCGTACCGGACCAGCAGCTCGATCCACTCAGCGCCGCCGACGGTGACGACCTGGGCGTCGACGTGCTCGTACGTAGACAGCTCCGGCGGCTCCTGGCCAGTGTGCGGGGTGCGCAGCGCCATCTCGCCGCGCAACGGGTCGAACTCGATGCGGCAACGAGGGGTTCCAGAGACGGCGATGACGGCGGGCGCGCCGGCCAGATAGTCGGCGAGCGCCTCCCGGGACAAATGCCGTTCGGTGGTGGGTGCGCTCATCGGCTGGCGCCATCCCGATACGCCTGCTCGACCCGCACCGCGGTACTGAGTACGGCGTCCCACACGTCGAGCAGGTCCTTGTCGCGCGGGCCCCATTGCTGCCCCTTGAAGTGCTCCTCGGTGAGCAGGAAGACCAGCGTCTTGAGCAGCGGCGCGTCGCTGAGGCCGGTGACGCCGCCGGTGAGCATCTGCCGGTACTGCTTGTTCAGGTAAATGATGCGGCCCTCGCGGTCAAGGTCGAAGAACCGGCCGGCGGGTAGGGCGTCCCGGCGGACCTCGACCGGCCCTTCCTCCGCGCGTAGCGGGACCTCGTCCCGGATGACCTGCCGGATGTCCGCGTGTAGGCCCTTGGACGGCTCGGCCACGGACCGCCTGCGGTGCTGGCGCTTACGGGACTCGGCCAGCACGGTCTCAGCGCGGATCAGATAATCGGCGAACGACGTACGGTCATCACCGGCCTCGACGGCCTTGGCGATCGCGCCCTGCAGGTCATGGGAGAAGACAATGCCCTTCTTCTCGGGGCTCAGCCGGACGTGACGGGCCAAAGCCTCGAAGTCGTCGAGCACGATCCGGGCCAGCGCGCGGTTGCGTCCGGCGGGAACGACCTGGTTCCACCCGCCAGCCTGCAGCAGCCTGTCGTTGCGATAGATGAGAAACCCCTGGAATTCGGCGCCGTCGCGGCCATACAAGCGGAAGCTCGGCCCGCTGGACTTGGGCGGGACGATGCGGCAGTCCAGGTGTACGAGGTCCCCGCCGACGTGGGCGATGAGCCTCCGCGGGTATCCAGCGACCGCCGACACGGCGAAGCCCAGCGGGTCGACGGCGGCGATCGGCTCAGGGATTCCGGCCCGGTCACGTTCCCGGTCGAAGAACTCGACCTCGATCCGCAGCCGCCCAGCCGCGACCAATCGATGGTACGTGAGCCCGAGGTGCAGGCTCAGGTGAATGCGAGAGTCCTCAAGCCAGTTGCCGAGCCCGGCACCGCCGGTGCGCGGGAAGTGGGTATCCGACCAGCTGACAACCGTTCCGGTGCCCCCGCCGACCCGGGCGAGCAGGGCCTCCGGACGTACCGTCGCGGGGTCGAGCACGTCGCAGCCGTAGTCGCGCTGCACGTCTCCGCGGCGCAACCGCCGGCCGTGTCGCTCGCCAGACTGCGGCGTCGTACAGACGGTGATGGTGTCGGCGTGGCTGAACGACGCTGCCTTGAGCCCGATGCCGAAGTGGCCCTGCTCGCCAGCGCCGTAGTTGCGCTGGCGGCCCAAGCGCATGGCCTCGTCAGCTTGGTGGCCGCCCATGCCGCGGCCGTTGTCGGCCACGTGCAGGCCAATGGGCTGGGCACCATCGGTATCGAAGCGAACGAGGACCCGGTCGGCACCGGCGTCGACACTGTTATCTATAAGGTCCGCAATCGCCGACTCGAGCGTGTGGTGAGCGCCAAGGCCCTTGATCATCCCTGGGTCTGGTTCAAGGATTTTGCATTCAAGGACATCGCTCACACCATTACTTTACGCCTACAAATATGGATATTTGTGGGCGTCCAAAAAGCGCTCAGCCCGGCAGATCATCCGCATCCGGAAAAGGAACTACCTGCGTGATCCCACAACGGCGCTCGAACCACTCTGGGAACAACTACGAGCCCGTGGCATCGGCCCCACACGCTGACGCCGGCCCATCCCCGGGCCGGGAGCCGGCCCAGCGTCCTGGACCCGTTCACCGATCACCTTTACCAACGCTGGCACCAGGGCTGCACCAGCACGACACGGCTATTCGCCGAGATTCGGGCTCTCGGCTACGGCGGCACCTGCGCCACACTGCGCGGCTGTCTACACCCGTTCCGCACCGGCGCGGGATCGGCACTGGCACTCGCCCGGCCGCCGAAGATCCGCCACATCGCTGCCGGCTGGATCCTGCGCCGCTACACCGACCTGAACTCCGACGAACAGCGCAAACTCAACGACATTCGCAGCCCCTGCCGTTACCTGGACACGCTCACCACGCATGTGGCCGCGTTCGGTGGCCGCCACGGCCGCCACGGCCGCCGCCTCGACGCCTGGATCGCCGCGGTTAAGGCCGACGACCTGCCCGATGTCACTCCTACGCCAACGGACTCAAACGCGACTACGACGCCGTCCGTAACGGCCTCACCCGAACCCACAGCTCCGGCTGGCGCCGTGGAAGGCCAGGTCAACCGGAATATGATCAAACGCCAGATGGTCGGCAGTTTTCAGGCGTCGTTGACAGCGCGAAGCGGCCGGCCAGATCTGATCAAGGCATGACTATGCGGATCTGCAGACAGCGTGTCGCGTTCTTACTTTCGCTGACCTTCAGTTCTCGAGATCTGGTGTGGGGTGGGCGGTGCGATATGCGGCGATGAGGTCGATGGACAGCCGGCCGCGTTCCCCGACCGGTTGGCCTTGGGCTCGCGCCCAGGTGCGAATCTCGGATGGGTCGACCGAGGACAGGTCGACCGGTGCATGGGCGGCGGCACGCCGGTGCCGGACTGGGCCGGATCTCCTCGGCGATACAGCCGCTTCGGTGGTGGAGGACGTAGCGGGCTGAACAAAGGCCACCATTTCACCGAAGATTTTCAGGGTGACAGTCCTGGTGCCGATCTCACGCGCCGCCTTGGCCTTGGCGGTCTGGCCATCGACGCCATCGGTGACCAGAACCGCGGTCTGGCGGGAAACCGATCCGGTGACCCGTAGACCGGCAGCCTGTGCCCGGCCTTCCAAGCGGGCCCGTTCGATGTCGTCACCTCCGGTGAACGCAACCCGCTGGTCGATCCGCAACGGTTCGCCGTGCCGCCACGCCTCCGGCAGAGGTCGGCAGTCCTGGCTCCGTTGCGCAGTCAAGGCAGTGTTGGCCTCATCGAGTACTGCCTTGATGACGGCGTCCGGGAAACCGAGCACCGCGGCGGTGGCGAGTAGGTCGCCCCGCTCGACGCGGGTGATCTTGCCGTCCTCCACGGCCTTATGCGCCAACGCGAGGAGCAACCCGCGGTGAGCGGTGTCGACCTGCTGCCTGGTCAACGCATAAGTGGTGGCCAACTCGGCCAGCGAGGCCGCCTCGGCATCGGTGAGGACACCATCTTCGAGGGCCTCGGCGAGGAGCTCAACGTAGGCTGCCGCGACGGTGGGTGCGCCCTCTTCCAGCACCGAGGACAACGGAAGGGCATCCAGCAGGGTGGCGAGCCTGCCGGGCGCGGCCGGCTCTGGCTGAGCTCGGCCAGGGTCTCGCAGCGCCACAGTGACCGGCGTATGCGGCACCGGCGGCCACGACACCTTGCTGGCGTGCAACGGCAACTGCAGGTGCTGGTGTTGCGGAGGTCGCCGCGAGTCCAGGTAGTACCCCAGCAGACCGGCGGTCGCACGAGCATCTCCAAGCGCGGAATGCGCGTCGTTCAACTGGACGCCGGATGCCCAGCAGCAGTCCGGCAGGCGCCGACGCGACAGATCCGGTAGGTACGCCCAACTCGCGTCGAGCGTGCACAGGTGCGGAACGGTCGGCATGTCCCAGCCAGCACGGGAGTACTCCTTGCGCAGAAACGCCAGGTCGAAGCGAGCGTTGTGCGCAACCAGCGCCCGACCGACGAGCCGTGTTGTGAGCTCTCCGACGACATCGGCGAACCGCGGCGCCCGTCGCACGTCAGCAGCCGTGATCTGGTGAATGCGAGTCGCCCCCACTGGCCCATCCGGGTTGATCAATGTGGTCCACTCGTCGGTGACCCTGCCGGCGCTGTCAGTGTGGATCACCGCGATCTCGGCGATCCGATCCCAGCGTGCCGACAGCCCCGTGGTCTCCACGTCAACCACCGCGAACCCGACCCCGGCCGCCCGATGGAGCTCAGAAGGCATCGCCTGAAACGGTATTGGTGAGTTCTTCGTCGGCAGCCGGGCTGCGCGTCGACGAAGCCATAGACTCTTGAGCTGGCCCGGACGTCGCGGCTGCCTCTCGGCACCGGCTGCCGGTGCCCCCACGCGATGTCCCCCAACGCGCTCGCGGGCAGGCGTCGCCCCTGCGGCGGGTTCCTGGACGCGGTCAGCCTGACCTTCGCTGGTGTGATCGACGTCCGCTGGGTAGGCGAACGCACCGCGCTCATGGTTGATCGCTGCCACCCTCTGCAACCACGTGTGCAACTCTAGAAACTGGTCGCGATTCCTGTAAGTGAACAGCACCGTGTTGTTGTCGCCAGCAGCAGTCCTAGCGGTCATCGCGGGCGCGCCGACGCCGACAACCAGGAGCTGCACCCAGCCATTTCGAAACCTGCCGGCCTTCTTCAAATGGCACCCGGTGATTGCTCGGAGAGGGAGACGCCGCGGTTGGGATCCCCTGAAAGCCAACCGAGCGACCGCGCCGTCACGGCTCAAGACGAGCGCATCGCCCTCAATGATGACCTGCCCGTTGTAACCGTCATACCTAGCTACCATTTCGTGTCCCCTCACCCGCCGTATTACCGTCGGACGTCTTCGGTGGTCAGTCCTTCAGGTCGTTGGGTTAGGCGACCGTCGGTGATCATGTCGTGGATCATCATCGTCAACCTCGCGTTGATGTCCGCTCCGCGTCGGGCCCAGCCGAACAGCCGAGCGGTCGCCGTAAGTAGTTCCTCGGTGCCGACTGTGCCGCCCTCCGCTACCAGGTTTTTCAACGCTAGTTGAAGTTCTGGATCTGAGATCTGTTCGACGATGCGGATGACTCCTGCTGCGGGGTAGCGGACGGTGCTGGTCGGGTGTGCCATGGCGGTGATGAAGGCGCCGTCCCAGTGGACGTGGGCATCCTGGATGGATGCCTCGATTGTTGCTCTGATCTGTGCACCGACTCGGCCGATGCTCCAAGCTTCCCGCATCCGTTGCAGCGCGACGGTGATGTGTACCGGTCCTTCCACGGCGGCCAGCTTCTCGATAGCGGGGATCACGAAGAATCGGCTGTCGTAGTCGGATGGGCTGGCCCAGGTGGGTAGGGTTTCCAGATCGGCTTTGAGGTAGGGCTTTGCCCAGTCAGGTCCGTCGCCAAGAACGACGCCAACCGTGGTGATCACCGGTCGATCAACGGCCGGCATGGAGAGTCGTCCGCCGATGGGTGCGGCGACTGCCGCCTCAATCGCGGCTCGGAGCTTGTTTTCTTCTTCTGTGCGGTGGCGGTACCAGGCGGTGCCCCAGATCCGGTGCAGGTTCCATCCGAGTGCACGCAGCACCTGTTCGCGGAGCCGGTCTCTGTCACGTGCTGATTGGGACGAGAGGTACATGGCGCCATCGCACTCGACGCCGATGGCGTATACCTCACCGGCATGTGCGGGGTGTCGTACGCCCAGGTCGATGCGGTATCCGGCGGCGCCGACCTGAGGTCGTACGGTGAAGCCCCAGGATCTGATGGTGTCGAGGACGGAGTCCTCGAACGGGCTTTCGGTGTCCTTTTTGTCGGGTCCTAGTTGTAGTGCGAGCGCGGGCATCCCCCGTTCGGCGAAGTCGAGGTATGCCGTTAGGTGTCGCACGCTTTCATTGGTTGATTCGGGTATGTCGCGGGCACGGATCGAGGAAACGACTTCGATGCGCTGGCGGGCTCTGGTGATGGCGACGTTGAGGCGCCGCCAGCCCTTGGGGCGGTTCAGGGCGCCGAAGTTGGTGCTGATCTTGCCGAGTTCGTCGTAGCCGTATCCGATCGAGAAGATCATGACGTCACGTTCGTCGCCTTGGACCGACTCCAGGCTTTTCACGAAGAATCCGTTGAGCCGGTCGTCGTTGAAGAACTCGTCGAGGTCGGGGCGTTTGGCGACGGCGCGTTCGACGGCATCTTCGATCGTGTCTGCCTGCGCGACAGAGAACGTCACCACGCCGAGCGACAGATGTGGTCGTGTCGTGTAATGGTGGAGGACGCGTTCGGCGACGGTCTCGGCCTCGACCGGGTTGTCCCGACTCGTTCCGCGCCGGTAGACGCCGTCGACGTGGATCAGTTCGATGCCGATGTCTGGGCCTTCGGCATTCGCGCCGGGGAAGGTGATGAGCCGTCCACCGTAGAAGGCGTGGTTGGAGAAGACGATCAGCGCCTCGTGCCGGCTGCGGTAGTGCCAGGTGAGCCCGAGGTTACGGAAGGCACCGCACGCCTTGGAGAGTTCCAAGATCGACTGGAAGTCGGTCACGTCCGTCGCCGCGTCCTCATCCTCATCGGCCTCCACGACCCGGTCGAAGAAGGACGTCGGGGGGAGCTGCCTGTCGTCGCCGGCGGTGATCAGCGCGGCACCGCGGTAGATGCAGTTGATCGCGTCTGCGGGTGTCACCTGTGATGCCTCGTCGAAGATGATAACGTCGAATTGAATGTCCGCCGGCAGGAACTGGCTGACAGCGAGCGGCGACATCATGAAGCACGGCTTCAGCGCCAGGGTGGCGTTGCGGGTTTGCCCGATGAGTTGCCGTACCGCGAGGTGCCGGGTCTTCTTCATGCCCTCGCGGCGGATGAGTGCGGGTTCGCCGACCGCGGACGCTGATGGCCGGCGCGCGTTGACGGAGGTGATGATGTCGCCCACCGCGCCCGATATCAGCTCCCTGTCCAGCAGCTGATACTCCTCGACCAGGTAGTCGCGGTCCTCTGCCCTGATCGGTTGCAGGCAGCTTTCGCTGCGGATCACAGCGTCTGCCCAGGAGCGCAGCAGGGCACGTTCGATCACGGGCCGTATTTTGTCGGCGGCGATCCTCTGGTCGGCGCAGAAGTCGACGGCCCCGCCGAGATCGTGTTCGGTCAGGACTTGACGGGCGGCGAGGTAGCTGAACCACTCTTCTTGCCCGCTGCTGTCGTCTCGCAGCTCTTGGAGAAGGTCGCGGGCACTCGCGTAGTCGTCGAGTTCCGTGGCGATGTCCGCGTGCCGGTTCGCCGCGAAGGCCTCGATCACTCGTTGCCGGGCCGCCTGCCAGATGGCTATCTTGGCGGGTAGTGCGGCCGTCAGGCGACATTCGGTCAGTGTCCGCGCCTGAACTTCGGACAGCGGCGCATCGATTCCCGCCCTCCACCTGCGGGCGGCCATGGCCCATTCTATCGCGGCGGTCAACGCCTTCTCATCGGTCTGTGATCCGCTGAAGGCGGGCCCGAGTATCGCGGTGTACTGGGCGCCGTTCGCCGTGAGCGCCGCGTCGGCATCCACAGCCGTTTGTCGTAGCTCGGCGATCAGTGCCGACTCGGCCAGGTCGAGGTCGCGTGCGGTCGCGCTGCTAAACGCGGCCACGACGGTGGCGGCGGCCATCAACGGATCCACATGCGCCTGCAGCCAGATGACCGCGTCGTGTATGGCGCCCAGGCCGAGCTCCGGGCGGCCTGCCTGCCAGGGCGGCGCGCGAAGGGTCGACTGCCAGCGCGCGAACGCGTCCCGTGCGTCGCAGACCAGCCGGATGAGAGCCTCGTTCGGCGCTGAAGTGCAGACGTGCTCGATCACAGCGGGTAGCGCGTCGGCCGGTGTCGCCCTGAGAACCTCGTCGGTGGTGTGCAGTGCTTCGTGTATCGCGCCGAAGTCAGTGGTCAGTCTGCGCCAGTACCGGCCGAGGGCCGGGGCATGCTCGTGTTCGACCGCCGCGAAGGTGTGCAGTGCCTGCTTCCAGGCGACGGCGGCACCCAGGTTGGCCACCGCCTCCGCTGGGGTCACTGTGGGCAGCGCAAAGGCAGCGGCTGCCTTCTTGTCCCGCCGGTGCGATGCGAGCAGCTTGCGCATCCCACGGTGGACGGTGGCAAACCGCTCGGCGAGCTCGTCAACCGGCTGCGTCAGAACCGCCTCGTCGAAGTGCCGTCGCGCCTGCGACTCCGCCGCCACCAGCACCTCGACGCTACGCCGAAGTGTCCTAGCAGCCTCGTAGGCGCTGGCGAGGGCACCAGCTCCGAACCAGAATGGCTCGGGTTTGTGCAAGCGGTATCCCAGTTCGACGATGGCAACCACGCGGGCGGTGTCGGAGAAGGTGACCACGCTCGGCAGTCCGAGGACCGTCGTGACCCGGTCGAGATTCTGCCGGTGACGGTCCAGCTCAACGGCGTCGTCGGCGAACCGGTGTGCCAGCGCCTCCGCGTCCGCCGAGGTCAGCGGGAGCAGGCTCACGGCGTCCGGTACGAGCCAGCCCAGATCGGAGATCCTCGGAAGATCCGCAACTTGCGGTAAGGCGCACCAGGGGACGCCCGCGCGCGGGCGCAGGGCATTGCCTGCGCGGCGGACAGCCGCCAGCTCTCCCCCGAGATCTTCAGCCGCCTGCACCACCGCGAGCAGACTCGACATGGTCAGCCAGTCATCCAGACCTCCGGAGGCCGACCGCCCGCATGCGCGATGAGGGCCGCCAACGCGACCGCATCGGCCGGCGTTCGCAACCCGAACGCCGCCGCCAACGGCGCGTTGACGGCGACGACCCGGCGAGACCTTCGAGCGCGTCGTTCGCCTGATAGAGCCGTGCATCCAAAGGATGACGGTCAACGACGTCACGCCACAGGAACGTCTCGCGTTGAGCAGCCGGCCGCCAGGCCCGGCGCAACTGGTCGGCCGCGTCACGGACCCGGCCCAGCGACTCCGGCGTCAGCTCCAAGGGCAAGCTCTCCGCAGCGGGAGCCGCCGGGGCATCGATGAGCTGCGCGCACAGCCCCAGGACGTGGTGCAGGCTGTACCCGAGCGGCTGGCGGACCCGGTTCATAGCGTCGGCGAACGCATTGAGCTGCCCACGACGTTCCCTTACCGTGCGCCGATCGACCGGATCCATCCCGCCGGGCGGCACAGGCACGTTATCGAGGGCGCGGGCCAGAGCCGTCGCCACCTCCTTGCGGCTGGCCTTGTGGCTGTGCAGCTCGAGGATGTAGTCGTCGAGGCCAATCTCGGCGAGCCGATTACGGACCACCTCGAGGGCGGCCACCTTCTCGGAGACGAACAAGACCCGCTTACCGGCGTGCAACAGGCATCCGATCATGTTCGCGATGGTCTGCGACTTGCCTGTGCCAGGCGGCCCGTCCATGACGAAGCTTTGGCCGGCGACTGCGGCGGCGATACACGCTCGCTGCGAGGAGTCGGCGTCGAGCAAGAGCGGGATGTCCTCGGGCGGCGATAGTTCATCGACGTCTTCCCCGGTGACCGGCTCAAAGGAGAATACGTCGGTCTGCCTGAGGTGATCTTTCGTCGCGAGTGCCCGGACAATCGGATGGTCGAGGACCTGCTGCTCATTCTCGAGCAGGTCCCGGTACATCGCCTCCTTATGAAAGGTGAAACAGGCCAGGAAAGCCGTCTCATCGATGCGCCAGCCTCGCCGATCACCGATGACCGCCTCGAGGCCCGACCACAACCCGGCCATGTCGAGTTCGGCCAGGACATCCACCGCCGGCAGCTCGACGCCCATCTGACGCAACCGAAGCGTCAGCGCCGGGTTGACGACCGGATCGTCGTCCCGCACGGAAAGTTGCGGAACGTCGCGCGGGCCTAACGATGTGAGCTCAACGCCGGGTAGGCGGCGGGGATTTCACCCGCCGCCCCCCACAGATCCGGACGTGAGCCTCTCGGCTCATCCGGCTCGTGCCGTTCAGTCGTCGGGTCAGTAGCGCAGCGCCCAGTGCGCGAAGAGGGCGGGTGACCGTTGTCGGACTCCCGCCAGCCAGTCGCGCGTTCGTTTCTCGCTGCGTGTCAGTCGCTTGTACTTCCGTCTCGCCCAGCGCCTCAGATGGCGGTCCATGCGCTTGCCGATCGGGTTCACCGCGCTCGGGTAGAACACGGTGAAGTAGTTCAGCCAGCCCCGCAGGGCCGGATTCACCTCTTCCGCGAGGTCCTCCAGCGTCCAGGTCGTGTGTCGGTGCAGGTTCCAGGATGCGGTCTTGCGACTCATGTCCGTCAGCTTCCCCGGAGCCACCGCCGGGAGGAATCCCGTACGGGATCTCTTCCGGATCTTGTCGTAGGTCTTCCGAGGACGAAACGTATACCCACAGAACGTGAACGTCACCTGACGGTAGTCTCGGCGTCGCCGGTCGTCCTTGCAGTACACGATGCGCGTCTTGTCGGGATGCACCTGCAACCCGATGTCCGCGAACCTGCGGTCAATCGCTTCACGTACCTGGTGAGCCTGACGCTCGGTCACACAGTGGGCCACCACATCGTCTGCGAAACGCTCGAACCGGACACCCGGAAATTGCCTGGTCATCCACGTGTCGAATCCGTAATGCAGAAAGATGTTAGCGATCAACGGGGAGATGGGACCGCCCTGAGGCGTTCCTTTCACCCGATGGGTCAGGGTACCGTCAGTCATCCGCATCGGCGCTTTAAGCCAACGCTCCACATATAACATGACCCATGTGCGGGTCGTGTGGCGCGCTACCGCCTTGAGCATCAGATCCCACGGCACGGAGTCGAAGAAGGCTTTGACATCCAGGTCAACGACCCAGGCCTTCTCAAAACACCGTTGCCGGCACACCCGTATCGCGTCGATCGGTGAGCGACCGGGCCGGTAGCCGTAGGAATCATCGTGGAATACCATCTCCAGGTCCGGTTCCAACACCAGCACCGCCGCGGTCTGCGCCACCCGATCCACCACGTTGGGAATACCCAAAACCCTGGTCCCGCCTTTCTTCGGGATCTCCACCGCCCGGACCGGCCCAGGGAAATAGCTACCCGACGACATCCGATTCCACAGCCGATACAGGTTATCTTTCAGCCTCGTCTCGAACTGCTCGATCGTCACACCGTCGGCCCCGGCCGCTCCGCCGTTACTTTTCACTTTCAACCACGCAGCCCAGATCAGCTGCTTGGGGATCTCATGCGACTTGCCCTGCAACTTCGGCTCACTCATACGATTCCTCCCTTCCGGTTGATCGCACAGGTCAGCCCGAACGACCCCGCCCCTTCGCTCCCCCACCCACTGCGATACGCAGGCGGATCACAGCTACTATGGGCGAGTCCGCCAGCGTCCCCGCCTCGGTACTCTGCTCCTCGCGGATTCCGCCACTCGGAGTCCTCCCTCTCGCCCACGGTCACCCGCAGGGCAGTATCGGGGTACGCCTTCACACGTTCCGTACGAGAGCCTGGACCGGGCTCATGCTGCCTATATGCCGGACACCACCTGGGCAGTAAGCGGATATCTCCCAGACTCATCCCGAGACACACCTCCGGCCTCGGTTTTGATGCCACCTGACTGAGTTTCGACACGTCAACGACAGAGAACCTTTTCGTTCATCGCTCATCTTCCCGGTCCATACCTGACGCGATCACAGTTGCGCCTTTTCCCACGACGCTCAAGACGACGGTCTTCAGCCAACGCCCCTCGTGGTGGTTTGAAGCCTTCTTCCGCAAGACGACTCCGGAGGGCCAAACAACCTCCATCTCCCATACAGCACCGCAGTCCACAAGGCCGCCATACCACTTCACCTTGCTTTCTACGTTCGTGTTCACAAGAGGTGATCTCAACAAGGAATGGTGTGTGTGCGGTAGCGACACGCACATAAGGTGCATTATGGACGGTTCTGGTATGGCGTGGGGTCCTCCGGTAAGGAGATTTCACCACAAAAAGTCATCACCATAAGGACCCCACGTGATCACGTATCGTGCCACACTCGACGTCCCCCGTGAACTGGTCGTCTA
>JAVHVY010000160.1:0-9280 GCA_032160305.1 Actinoplanes sp. | reverse complement strand
CCGTGAACGCGGGCGAGCTGGCGGGCGATGGAAAGGCCTAGACCGCTGCCGCGGGTGGCGCGGTCTCGGGAATGATCAGCTCGCCAGAACCGGTCGAAAACCCGGGGGAGGTCGGCGGCCGCGATGCCGGTGCCGGTGTCGGTCACCTCGACCACCAGCCTGTTCGTGCGTAGCTCCGCCTTGACGGTGACCGATCCACCGGCGGGGGTGTGGCGGACGGCGTTGGTGACCAAATTACCGAAGATCTGCCGGAGGCGGATCGGATCGACGATCACCTCGGGATCGGCGTCGCCCTCGAGACCGACCTGCACCCCGGCCTTCGCTGCGGCGCCGCGGTACGTCTCCAGGACCTGCGCCAGCACGTCCCGCACAAACGTCGGTTCCGGATGGATGTGCAGGTTCCCGGCGTCTGCGGCGGCCATGTCGCGCAGGTCGTCGACCACGTGGTGCAACATGACCGCTTCGTCGACCAGAAGGTCCAAGGTCTCTGTGTCCACCTCGACGACACCGTCGCGGGCAGCCTGCAGCCAGGTACGGATGTTGGTCAGCGGGTTGCGCAGTTCGTGCGCGATGTCGCTGACCATGGCTCTGCGTTGTGATTCAAGTTCCCGGCGTCGTTCGGAGAGGTCGTTGAACGCTGTCGCCAGGTGGCCGATCTCGTCGCGGGCGGTAACCGGTACCCGCGTCCCACCCGCATAGATGGTGGGCACCGGGAAGCCGCGCCCGACCCAGCGGCCGGAGAACGCGCCGATCAACACTGCGCGGCCCTTGCCGGTCCGGGCGCTGTGCCCGCAGCACGATCGATCGCCCGATACACCGTCGAACGGGCCACGCCGAACAGCTCGGCCAACTCTGCGCTGGTGTGTTCGCCGGCCCTGTGCAGCGCCACCAGATGCGCTTCCTGCTTCACGCTCAACTTGGGTGCCTTGCCCCGCAGCCGCCCCTTGGCCTTGGCGATCTTCATACCTTCGCGGGTGCGCATCCGGGTCAGGTCCGCCTCGAACTCAGCGATCATCGCCAAGGTGGTGAACAGCAGCTTGCCCATCGCGTCAGTCGGGTCGTGGATCGACCCGCCCAGGTTGAGCTTGACCTGCCGGGCGGTCAGCTCCTTGGCGATGTCATGGGCATCGGAGACTGAACGGGCGAGCCGGTCCAGCTTCGTCACGACCAACTGATCCCCGGCCCGGCACGCCGCGAGGGCCTCGCGCAAGCCCGGCCGGGCACGGTTGGTTCCCGTCAGCCCTTTGTCGACGTAGATCCGGTCGTCGCCGACGCCGAGCTCGGCGAGCGCGGCCAGCTGCGCGCTCAGGTCCTGCTCGTCGGTGGACACCCGGGCATAACCGATCTTGAGGCCCTTCATGGCGCCACTGTACCGATTAGCCCCCGCTGGCCGGGCACTTCACCGGGCGGGTCTTACGGGACTCGGCGACCAGGGCCGGAACGGCCGAGTCCGCCGGCCTGGCGGTGCCCGGTGGACGATCCCCTAACGGGACACCAGCTCAACGACCACCGACCGCCCCGGGCCGCTGTGAAGATCAACTAATTGGCCCCTGGTGTCACGGTTCTTACCAACATCCCTTGCTGCTCCGCACCGTGTACGTGAACAAGTCCGCGCCGCCGGCGCAGCCCTTGGCCGGGGCCGTACGTCACGGTGCCGTCGGAGCTGAGGACCGCGGTGCCGTGGCTGGGCTTGCCGATCCTGGTGACGGTCAGCTTGCCCTCACCGGTGTCGTTGCGCGCCGGCTTGACCACCACCGAGCCGCCGGCCGCCACTGACACAGCGTCGTTCTTCGCGACCAGTGGCCAGCATCTACCGCGCCCTCGCCGAACACACCAAGGCCGAGGCGTACCCCGAAGCCGTCGAGCAAGCCCACACCGACTACGCCGCCCTGCGCCACAGCGACCAACCGACCTTCACCCGGCCCCGACCGGCCCGCGTCGGCGAGCGGATCAGCGACGATCTACGCGCCCGCCTGCAGACCCAACAACGCCCTGACCAGGCATAGCCACCCATCAAGATCATCCTACTGCCCCTTTTGGTCGTACCTTGGCTGCACCCCCGGTTGACCTTGGCAGACACCGGCTACCGCTGTTTTTTGCAAGATCACACGTGGACGGCCCGAGCGAGCACGGCGTAACGATCACGCCTTCTTCGATTGGTCGATAATCGACATTATGTCAAGTTGAGAGCGCACGTGGGTCTTGAGCAGCACGGCGGAAGGTCCCCGCCGACACCACCGACCAGCCCCGGGCCAAGGCCTCTGATCTTGATCCTGCGAGGATGCTCGCAACGGATCCGATCCTGATCGGTCACGCCTCACGGGCAACGCCTCGCGGTTCTGCTGGCGCGATCCTCCGAGGAATGTGGCGGCTGGCAGATCCGGGTGGTGTGGACCAAGGCGCAACACCTGAGGCCCGAGCTGCCGAAAAGCGAGCTTTGCTGCATAATATGTCTTATGCAGGATGAACACGATATATCAGTCAGCGTGCTCATCGGTGAGTTTCTCGGCGCGCGGGCGGTTCGCAAGCCTTCCGTGCACACGCTCGCCGCCTACCGCCGCGATCTCAGCTCCGTGCTCGCCCTGCTGGCCGAGGGCGCCGGGCGGGATCCTGACGGGCTCCCCCTCGGTGACCTCTCCCCCCGCGCCCTGCGCGCGGCCTTCGCCCGTTTTGCCGGTAATCGGGCCCCGGCGTCGGTCTATCGGGCCTGGTCGAGCTGGAATTCGTTCTTCACGTTCCTGGTCACCGACGGGGTCGTCGCGGGCAACCCGATGTCGGCGGTGGACAAGCCGCGGGTGGCCGCACCCTGCCCCAAGCCACTGCGGGGCGAGGACACTCCCGAGCAGCTGCTGCAGGCGGTGCACCAGGCGGACGAGCGCCAGCGTGACCCGTGGCCGGAGCGCGACGTGCTGGTACTGGCGCTGGCGTTGTGTGCGGGGCTTCGGCTGTCAGAGCTGCTGGCGTTGCGGGCCGGGTCGTTGCTGGGCCGCCCGGGCGAGCGCCGGGTGGAGGTCGCCGGCAAGGGTGGCCGGCCGCGCACGGTGCCGATCGAGCCGGAGCTGGACGCGGTCGTGGATCGGTATGTGCGGAGCCGGCAGATGCGTTTCGGGCGGGCCTCGCCGTCGGCTCCGCTGCTGGTGGATCGCCGCGGTGAGCCGTTGCGCCGCGGTGGCCTGCAGTATCTGGTGTCGTCGTGTTTTCAGCGGGCGGGGATCGCCGACCGGGTGCCGCGGGGTGCGCAGTTGCATGCGTTGCGGCACACGTTCGCGACGCGACTGGCGGAGGACGGGGCGAACGCGTCGGAGATCATGCGGTTGCTGGGGCATGCGTCGTTGACGACGTCGCAGAACTACATCGAGGTGACGGCGGCGCAGCAGCGCGCGGCGGTGCGGGCGAACCGCACGAACCGCGCGCTCGGCGGGCTTCGGTGAGCCTCAGGCGACGGTGAGTGTGACGTCGACGTTGCCGCGGGTGGCGTTGCTGTAGGGGCAGACCTGGTGGGCGGCCTCGATGAGTTTCTGTGCGGTTTCGGTGTCGACGCTGGGGGCTTCGACTTCGATGGCGACGGTGAGGCCGAAGCCGCCGGCGCCGTTGGAGCCGATGCCGACGTCGACGGTGACGGCGGTGTCGGTGAGGGTGATCTTCTGGCGGGCGGCGACGGCTTTGACGGCGCTGTGGAAGCAGGCGGCGTAGCCGGCGGCGAAGAGTACTTCGGGGTTGGGCAGGGCGCCGCCGGGGCCGCCCATTTCCTTGGGAACGGCGAGATCGAAGTCGAGGACGCCGTCGACGCTGCGGACGTGGCCGTTGCGGCCGTCGCCGGTGGCGGTGGCGGAGGCCGTGTAGGCGGGGTCGATGGTGCCAGTCATGGGGGGGTCCTCTCAGGCGGTGTTGGTGGTGGCGCAGGCGCGGACGCGGCTTAGCAGGTGGTGCAGCTGGTGGAATTCGTCGAGGGTGAGGTCGGTGGTGTAGGCGATGCGTTCGGGCAGGCCGGCGGCTTGGTGTTCGAGGGCGGCGCCGGCCGGGGTGAGGCCGATGGTGACGGTGCGTTCGTCGTGGGTGCCGCGGCGACGGGTGATGAGGCCTTGTGCTTCGAGGCGTTTGAGTAGGGGTGAGAGGGTGCCGCTGTCGAGGGCGAGGGCGTGGCCGAGGTCGCGGATGGTGATGGTGACGTGGTGCCAGATGACGCGTAGGGCGACGTATTGGGGGTAGGTGAGGCCGAGGGCGTCGAGGGCGGGCCGGTAGCGGCTGGTCATGGCGCGGGACGCGGCGTAGAGCTCGAAGCAGATCATCTGTTCGAGTCCGGTGGTTTCGTCGCTGTCGGCCACACCAAGAAAGCTAGTACGCAATTTAGTTGTGTGCAATTTAATGGTGGCGCCGGTCACTGCCCGCGTGTGATCATGCCTCGGTGCCGGACATCCGATTTGTGCAGCTGTCCCCCGCGGCGCTGACCGCGCTCATCGACGGTGACCTGGTGGCGGCCGGGGTGGCGGCGGGCCATCCGCTGTCACCGTTCCTGGCGTCGGAGGCCTGGCTGTGGGAGATCCGCCGGGACCAGATCGCGCAGGACCCGGCCAGTGCCGACTGGATCGCCCGGGCGGCGGTGGCGGTGCCGCAGGACGTGGTCGTGGGCCATGCCGGGTTCCACGGGCCGCCGGACGAGCACGGCACGGTCGAGGTCGCCTATTCGGTGGATCCGGCGTTCCGGCGGCGGGGGTATGCCAAGGCAATGCTGGCGGAGTTGCTGCGGCGCGCGGACGCCGATCCGGCGGTGCACGTGGTGCGGGCCAGCATCAGCCCGGCGAACGCGGGATCGATGGCGACGATCGCCGGGTTCGGGTTCCGCAAGGCCGGCGAACAGTGGGATCCGCAGGACGGCCTGGAATTCGTCTTCCTGCGCCCGGCGACTCCCCCGGCCTGACGCTCCCGGCCTGACGCTCCCGGCGGTTCAGCGGTCGAGCTGGATGATCAGTGGGCGGTGGTCGGAGATCGTCGAGGGTGGGGCGCTGACCTGCACGACGGCGCCGAGCCGGTCGCGGTACTGCGGGCCGGCCAGGATGTGGTCGAGTTGCAGGCGCGGGTTGGCGCTGGGGTAGGTGGCGGTGCGGGCGAGCGGTTTCCAGCCGGTGAAGGCGCGGGCGGCCCCGGCGGGCAGGTTGAGGTCGCCGAGGAGCACGCGCGGGGCGGGCAGCGCGCGCAGGGCGCGCACGGCGGCGCGCAGCTGGCGGACGTTCCAGCCGGGCACGAAGGACAGGTGGGTGGTGGCGACGGTCATCGCCCCGGCTGGGGTGTCGAGAACGGCGGCGAGCAGCGTCCGGGGTTCGTCTTTGAGCAGCAGCAGGCCGGCTTTGGGCAGGTAGACCGGTGCCCGGATCGGTGCGGCGGGCAGCGGGGTGATCTGCCAGCGCAGCACGGGCAGTCGGGAGATCAGGGCGATGCCGTAGAGGGGGTGCCCGTTGTCGTGTTCGCCGCGCCAGGGCTGCCAGGTTCCCCCGGGGGTGCCGGCGATGGCGGCGGCGAAGCGGTGGGCGGGGGCGTTCATCGCGTCGGCGGCGATGCCGGTGAGGTCGAGGTGCCCGGAGCGGGGCTGGCCGCGGTCGACCTCCTGCAGGCCGAGGACGTCAGTGTCGAGGTCGTGGACGGCGGCGCCGAGTCGGGCGGCGTCGACGCTCGCGTCGCTCAGGGATCGGCCGTGCAGGATGTTGAAGGTGGCCAGGCGCACCCGGTGACCCTAACGTGAGGTGGTGTTCATCAAAGCGTTGTGTTGCGCGGCTGTCGTGTTCGTCCTGCTCGGGGTGGCGGGGGTGACGTTGCGGCGGCGCCGGGGGCGTTAGCGTGCACGGCATGTCCGACCTGATCGAGGCTCTCGAGGAGCAGGAAGGCCGGCTGGTGTTCGACCGTTTCTACGACGCTGACGGGTGCCGGCTGGTGGCCCTTGACCCGGTCGAGGAAGCCGTCCTGCCGGCGTCAGGAGACCCGGGATGACAGTTCGCCGGTACGTCCTGACGGGAGCGCCGGGATCGGGCAAGACGACCATGATCGAGGCCTTGCGCGGGCGCGGCGCCACGGTGGTGGCGGAGGCGGCGACCGAGGTGATCGCCCGGGGCCAGGCGGCCGGGGTGGCCGAGCCGTGGACGGGTGCGGCGTTCCTGTCCGACATCGTGCGGCTGCAGGTGTCGCGGCAGCGGGAGACGGCGGGCGACGTGGTGTTCTTCGACCGGTCGCCGTTGTGCACTCTCGCCCTGGCCCGGTACTCGCAGCGGCCGGTGCCGGCGGTGCTGCGCTCGGCGGTGCAGGCGATGGCGGGCCGCTACGAGCGCGAGGTGTTCCTCGTCCGTGAGCTGGGTTTTGTGGAGCGCACCGCCGCGCGCCGAATCTCGTACGCGGATGCGGTGCGTTTCGGTGCGATCCACGAGGACGTCTACGCCGAGCACGGTTATGTGCTGGTGGAGGTGCCGAAGGCGCCGGTGGCACAGCGGGTGGAGCTGATCGAGCGGGTCGTGCAGTCCTCGGGTAGGGCGGCGGCGCCGTAGGCGGCGGCGGCGCCGTCGAGGCCGGTCAGGACGCCGTCGCCGTTCTGCTCGTCGAGCAGGCCGAGATCAGGTGTCGTTGCGGGCGGCTTCGCGGCGACCTCGCTTGCCCAGCGGCACCTCGGACAGGTCGACCGTCTGGGCGGACACATTCTTAGAGTCGTAGCCGCGGCCGGTCAGCCACGCCTGCGCCGCCTCCTGCGAGCGCCGGGTCACCTCGGCCACCTGCGACTGTTCGGCCACCTCGGCCACGAACCGGAATGTGAAGAACGGCCGCGCCGTCAGGTCGTAGGCCAGATGGCCGTCCGGCGTGTACTTCGTGAACAGGAAGTCGTGCTCGGCCGCCTCGGCCAGCAACTCGGCCCGCTGCTGCTCGGTGAGTCGGTCGAACGAGCCGCGGACAGTGACACGGACGGTGCGGGAACCCATGACCGCCGACCTTAACGGCGACACCGCCGGCGCGCGACGCAATTCGACCGCCCGGTCAGCTGCAGCCGGCGGCCAGGGCGGCGCTGAGCGCACCGAGGGCCGCGGCTCGAACGCGGCCCGCTCGGCGCGCACCAGGCCGCCACCGACTCACCCGCCCAGCATGGTGTGACGCCACAGCGTGGTGTCCCTGCGCCGGCAACCGGAGCGGCGGATCCGGCCGCCGGCGCGGGGGCCCGTCAGTTCTCGCAGCCGTCCTTGACGGTGATGCCGTAACCGACGCACGTGTCGGTGCCGCCACCGCCGTGCACCCGCTGCTGCGCGCCGGCCTCGACGTCGAGGTAGTCGTTGCCGCCGCCGCCGTCGATGGCGTCGTTGCCGGCGCCGGCGTCGATCTCGTTCGCGTTGCCGTTGCCGATGATCATGTCGTTGTATCTGGTGCCGATGATCTTCTCGATGTCGCCGTGCACGTTCATCGGGCCCGGGACGCAGCCGCCGGGCAGCCAGCCGCCGCACGGGTCGTGCGTCGGATCGGTGCCCGTGGAACCGTCGTTGGCCACCCCGTCGAGCGACACGTTGACCAGCTGCGTCCAGGCCGAATAGTCGATCGTGTCGGACTCGGTGCCGCCCCAGATCTCGCCGTGCCTGGCGGGCACGAGCACGTCGTCGCCATCGTCGCCGTGCATGGTCAGGCCGTACACCAGGCGGTCGCGGCCCGAACTGCCCCACAGCGCGTCGTTGTTGTCGAAGCTGCTGAGTATGTCGTCGCCGGCCTGGCCGTACACGGTGTCGACGCCCGCATCGCCGTCGAGGATGTCGTCGCCGTACCCGCCGTAGATCAGGTCGTCGCCGTTACCGCCGTGCAGGCTGTCCGGGCCGGACCCGCCGAGCAACGTGTCGTCGCCGTCGCTACCCTCGGCGACGGCCTGCGTCGCCGTCTGGTTCGTGAACGTGTCGTCGCCGTCGGCCAGCACCACGTCCAGTTCGATGACCGTGCCCGGGCACTGCACGGCGAATTTGTCGGCGCTCAGGACACACCCGGCCGGGCTGCTCAGCGAGATCGTGGTCGCCGTGTCCGTCAGCGTGAACCCGCCGCCGTTGCGCGCCGTGACGGTCAGGTGGTTCGCGGTGCCGTTGCCGGCCGTGAAGTGCAGCTGGCCGTTGGACACCGACGCGGTCGACGGGTTCGCGCTCGCGGCCGCATCCGTCAGCGAAACGGCGATCCCGCCGGCGACCACGGCGGCGGATAACGCGGCGACGGCCACGGGTTTGACGAGCTTCATGGGCGGCTCCCGGTGAGAGATAATGATCGATGTCGGCCGGAAGAATAACCCCAACCCTTTCCGGCGTACGCGCAACGGGGTTGTGTCTGGTGTCTTTGCCGCACCGACCGGCTGATGTTCGCGGTCCGGCCGCGCCCGGGCCAGGTCCACTGCCCGGCCACTTCGCCGCCGCAGTGGCCCTTGCGCACCGCCGCCCGGCAGCACCAGACGCCACCTGGTCGGAGTTGGCTGGGAAAGGATTGGACGAGATGACGCTTGGGCTTGTAGCTTGCAGCTGACCGTGACACCGCCCGAGGAGGTGAGACCCATGAACGCTGTATCGATGTGGGTGCTCCCCCTTGGCGTCACGGTCGGGCGATTGACGTAGGTGTCGCCGGGAGCGCCTCGCCAACCAGGCACTCCCGAAAGGCAACACCTATGCACTTTCTGCCGTTCACCGCCGAACCGTCGTCGAACGATATGGTCGAGCGCGACTTCACCGTGGGCGACGTCCCCGGACTTCCATCGCCGGCCTGCGGCGCCGATCGCGCGCCCCTCATGTTCGACGTGATCATTGCCGGGTGCGGGCCGACCGGTGCGATGCTGGCCGCCGAACTGCGGCTGCACGATGTGCGGGTACTCGTTCTGGAGAAGGAAACCGAGCCCGTGTCGTTCGTCCGCATAGTCGGTCTGCATATTCGCAGTATCGAGCTGATGGCGATGCGTGGACTGCTGGAGCGCATTCTCGAACGCGGAAGACAGCGTCCGGCCGGCGGTTTCTTCGCCGCCATCGCCAAACCGGCGCCCGCGGGCCTGGATTCCGCGTACGCCTATCTGCTGGGCATCCCGCAGCCGGTCATCGAACATCTGCTCGAAGAACATGCGATCGAACTGGGTGCGCAGGTCCGGCGCGGTTGTGCGGTGGCCGATTTCGCGCAGGACGACCAGGGGGTGACCGTCGAACTGGCCGACGGGGAACAGCTGCGTTCGCGCTATCTCGTCGGCTGTGACGGCGGGCGTAGTACGGTGCGCAAACGTCTCGGCGTAGGCTTCCCCGGCGAGCCC
>JAVHVY010000050.1:0-5992 GCA_032160305.1 Actinoplanes sp. | reverse complement strand
CGGACCGCCGGCGACGATCCGACGCGTTTCCAGCTCGCCGGTATCAGCGACCAGGCCGCCTGCACCGCGACCGCCGCCACCGCCGAACCCGCTCCGGCGGCTGCCCCACGAACCCACAGCGGCGGATCGCCCGTCAGGAACAGCGCGGATAGCGCCAGGATCAACACCAGACCGGGAACGATGAAGCAGACACCGCCGATCAAGGCGCCGGGGACACCCCGCAACCGCCACGCGGTGAAGATCGCGAGCTGGGTCGACGCGGGCCCGGGCAACAGATTGGTTGCGGCGATCCCATCCTCGAACTCGCCCGCGGAAATCCACCGGCGGCGATCAACACACAGCTGGCGCAGTAGCGCGATGTGGGTCGGCGGCCCACCGAAACCGACACAACCGATCCGGCCCCACTCACGCGCTATCGTCGCCAACCCTACTCGGCGCTCCACCGGGAGGCTGTCGTCTGCCACCACGTCATTTTCCCCGATTGTCGGCCGGACCAGCCGTGCGATCAACGTCTCGCGGAGCCGCTCGGCCGGCAACCTGGGCGACCCGGAGAACCAGCCGCCCCGTTCGCCGCGCCTCGGGAGCGGGCCGATTGCCCCCCAACGGACTACCTGACCCCGTCGTTTCCGCTGATCCGGCGGATGCCGGCCGGCTGGTAGCCATGATGGGCCGAGAAGGCCACCACGCTGGCGATGGAGAGTCATGGACACCTGGGACGCGATCCGGACCGAACGGGCGGCGCTCGCCGACGCCCTCGCTGAACTGCCGCCAGCGACATGGGATCAGCAGTCGCTGTGCACGAGCTGGACCAACCGGCAGGTTCTCGGCCACCTCATCGCGACCGCGACGATGACACCCCCGGCATTCCTCGGCAAGATGATCGCCAGCGGTTTCCGCTTCAAGGCGATGACCGTACGCGACATCGACAGGACCCTGGCCGGTCGCAGCGACGCCGACCTGGTCGAGGCCTACCGGTCGCGGGTGACCGCCCGGACGGCGCCGCCCGGCCCGCCGACCTCGTGGCTCGGCGAGACGATCGTGCACGGCGAGGACATCTTCCGCTCGCTCGGCGCCTACCGGGAGCACCCCGCCGCCCACCTGCGCGCGGTCGCCGACTTCTACGCCGGCAGCAACCTGCTCATCGGCACGAAGACCCGCATCGCCGGTATCCGCCTCGAAGCTACCGACTCCAACTGGAGCCACGGCGACGGCCCGACGGCAACCGGCCCGGCCGTGGCCCTGATGATGGCGATGACCGGTCGCAAACCGGCCCTGAACGATCTGACCGGCGACGGCGTGGCCGTCCTCCGCGGCCGCCCCTGACGCACCCGCCCGTGGACCGCGAGGCAATCGCCCAGCCCACCCCGTCACATCTCGACCGACCCCACCGGTACGGCGACGATCTCAACGTCATCAGAAACAACACCGGCGGAAGGGCCGACCGCGAACTGGGTCCGATAAAGCTCCGCATAAAGCCCACCACGGGCCACAAGATCAGAATGCCGCCCGCGCTCGACAATCCGCCCGCCGTCCATCACGAGAATGAGATCGGCTTCGCGAACTGTCGACAACCGGTGGGCAATCACGAGCGCCGTGCGCCCCCGCAACGCAACGGACAGGGCGCGTTGCACAGCCGCCTCCGACTCACTGTCGAGATGTGCGGTCGCCTCATCCATGATCACGATCGACGGATGCTTGAGCAGCAGCCGGGCAATGGCGATCCGTTGTTTCTCGCCGCCCGAGAAACGATATCCACGCTCGCCGACAACGGTCTCCAGTCCGTCCGGCAGGGACCGCACCAACTCCTCGACCTGGGCCGCGCGCAGCACCGCCCACATGTCCTCCTCGGTGGCGCCGGGCTCGGCATAACGCAGGTTTTCGGCGATCGTCTCGTGGAACAGGTGCGAGTCCTGGGTCACGACGCCGATCGTGTCGCGCAGCGAGTCCAGCGTCGCGTCGCGCACGTCGACCCCGCCGATCAGCACGGCCCCCTCGGTCGCGTCGTAGACCCGGGAGACCAGCATCGACGTGGTCGACTTGCCCGCACCGGACGGCCCGACCAGCGCCACCATCTGGCCCGGCTCGACGGTGAAGTCGACGCCCTTGAGCACCGGCGCGTTCTCCGTGCGGTCCAGTGTGGCCACGTCCTCCAGCGTCGCCAGGGAGACCTCGTGGGCGCTCGGATAGCGGAACTTCACGCCGCGGAACTCGACCCTGCCCGCGCCGGCCGGCACGGGCACCGCGTCGGGCTTCTCCTCGATGCCCGGTTTCAGGTCGAGCACCTCGAAGACCCGGTCGAATGACACCAACGCGCTCATCACGTCGACCCGTACGTTGCTCAGCGCGGTCAGCGGCCCGTACAGCCGGGTCAGCAGCAGGGCGAGAGTGACGACGGTGCCGGCGGTGACGCTGCCGGTGACCGCGAGCCACCCGCCCAGCCCGTACGTCAGGGCTTGCGCGAACGAGGCGACCAGCAGCATCGCGACGAAGAAGGTCCGGGAGAACATGGCCTGCTGCACGCCGATGTCGCGGACCCGTTCGGCCCGCTCGCCGAATCGGGCGGCCTCCGCCTCGGGCCGGCCGAACAGCTTCACCAGCAGCGCGCCTGAGACGTTGAAGCGCTCGGTCATGGTCGCGTTCATCTTCGCGTCGAGGTTGTACGACTCGCGGGTGATCTCGGCCAACTTCTTGCCGACCCGGCGGGCCGGGACGATGAACAGCGGCAGCAGCACGATCGACAGCGCGGTGATCTGCCAGGAGAGGCTGAACATCACCGCGGCCGTCAGGACCAGCTGGATGACGTTGCTGACCACCCCGGACAGCGTCGAGGTGAATGCGCGCTGGGCGCCGGTGACGTCGTTGTTGAGCCGGCTGACCAGGGCTCCGGTCTGGGTCCGGGTGAAGAACTGCAGCGGCATCCGCTGGACGTGGTCGTAGACCTTCGTCCGCAGGTCGAGGATGATGCCCTCGCCGATCCGAGCCGAATACCACCGCTGGGCCAGCGACAGGAAGGCGTCGACCACGGCCAGCCCGGCGATCATCAGGGCGAGCCGCACCACGATGCCGGCCGCCGCGGAGCCGCCGCCGGTGATCGCGTTGATGACCCGGCCGGCGAGCACCGGGGTCGCTACGCCGATGCACGCGTCGAACACGACGGTGACCAGGAACACGATGATGTCGCGCCGATACGGCCGCGCGAAGCGCAGGATCCGCCGGGTCGTGCCCCGGGTCAGCTGGTGCTTGGTGACGCGGTCCGAGGCCTGCAACGAGCGCAGCATCCCCCAGCTGGACATGCTTGTCGACGGTCCCATGGGCTACCTCCTGAGGGGCCCAGTCTGCCCCGCAGGTACGACAACTTTTCCGGTCACCCGGTTGTTCCCGGCCGGCCCTCACCCGGCCGTTCTATTCACCCGGTCCCAGCAGCTCGCGGATCCGCCGGGTCTGAGCCTCCCGCTCAGCCCGATCCTGCTGCTCGTACGACCGGTTGGTCGCCCCGGCCAGCAGGGCTTTGATTTCGGCGACCGCGCCGCCGTCGGCGGCGAGCACCGCCGCGGTCAGGTCGGCGACTGCCGCGTCGAGCTCGGTGGGCGCCACGACGGCGGTGGCGAGGCCGATCCGATCGGCCTCGTCCGCCGCTATCCGCCGCCCGGTGACGCAGATTTCGAGGGCGCGGGAAAGACCGACCAATTCCGTGAGCCGTTTGGTGCCGCCGAGATCGGGGACGAGCCCAAGCGTCACCTCCGCCATCGAGAACCGCGCGTCGGTGGCGAGAATCCGGAGGTCGCAATTGAGGGCGAGTTGGAATCCGGCGCCGATTGCGTGACCCTGGACCGCTGCGATCGTCACGAGTGACGGGCGGCGCAGCCAGGTGAACGCGGCTTGGAAGCCGACAATGCGTTCGGCGCACTCAGCTGCTGACAACTGCGCCAGATCAGCGAACGAAGAATCACCTTCACCGCGAGCGACGGACAGATCCAGGCCGGCCGAAAAGGACCGGCCCGCGCCCCGGACAATGACGACCCGAACGTCGCCGGGCAATTTCCGGGAAATGCTCTCCAACTCGGCCCACATGGCCGGAGTCTGCGCATTGAGCACGTCCGGCCGGGACAGTGTCACCGTGGCGACCTGACCGGCCTGCTCGAAGCTGACTCCTGCCTGCTCAGCGGGCCCAGCGGTGCCAGGTGTCGCGGTCGGGGCCGTCACGCCTTCTTGCGCCGACGGGCGCCGCCACGCTGCCGGAGCTGAACGCCGGACTCGGTCAGGACCCGGTGCACGAAACCGTACGACCGTCCGGTCGATGCGGCCAGTGCGCGAATGCTCTCCCCGCCGGAGTAGCGCTTCACCAGATCCTTGGCGAGCGTCTGGCGCTCACTTCCGACGATTCGACGACCCTTCTCCGTGCTGGTGGCTGTGCCGGTGGGTGCCATGTTGAATCCTCACGTCCCAGACTGTGCGGTTCGATACGGTCCCACCTATTAGACCGCCTCCAACGATCATGCGCTAGGTATCTCGCCTTAGCCAACGTGCCCATTTACCACTGTCAGGAACCCGACGATGAGCAAGCCCATCAATGTCAGACAGTTAACTGCGGACCGGCATCGGCGCGGTCACGCACGTCACGTCAGACCTGAGCCGCGCCGGCGCCACGCCGTCGCCACCCTCGATCACCTGCACAAACACGGGCACCGCAATGAGGTTACGCAGGGTCGACCAGATGCCTACCGAGAGGTATCCACGGCTCCCGATGTACTCCCGCGGGCATGCCCGGAGCGCTCATCGACGTGACCGCGAATGCCCGGGCGCCGGACAGAATGTGCGGGCGCCGGTTGACAACCGACGATGCCGTTGATCCTCGATCAAGCGACGGTGATCACGCTAGCTCGACGAGCTCCAGCAGATCGTCACTCCAGGCGTCCTCGTCACCGTCAGGCAGCAGGATCGCCCGGTCCGGCTTCAGTGCCTGCACGGCGCCGGCGTCATGAGTGACCAGCACGATCGCGCCCGGATAGCTGGCGATCGCGTCCAGCACCTGCTCCCGGCTGATCGGGTCGAGGTTATTCGTCGGTTCGTCCAGCAGCAGCACATTCGCGCCCGAACAGACCAGGGTGGCCAGGGCCAGGCGGGTCTTCTCCCCGCCGGAAAGCACACCGGCCGGCTTCAGCACGTCGTCACCCGAGAAGAGGAACGCACCCAGGATCCTGCGCAGCTCCGTGTCGGTCTGCTCCGGGGCGGCGCTGCGCATGTGCTCGATGATGGTCCGGTCGACGTCCAACGTCTCGTGTTCTTGGGCGTAGTACCCCAGTCGCAACCCGTGCCCCGGGCGCACCTCGCCGGTGTCCGATTCGAGGATCCCGCCGAGGATCCGCAGCAGGGTGGTCTTGCCGGCGCCGTTCAGCCCGAGGATGGCGACCCGCGAACCCCGATCCACCGCCACGTCGACATCCGTGAAGATCTCCAGCGAACCGTACGATTTCGACAGCCCGGACGCGGTCAGCGGCGTCTTGCCGCAGGCCGCCGGGCTGGGGAACCGCACCTTGGCCACCTTGTCGGAGCTGCGCACCTCTTCGAGGCCGCCGAGCAGCTTCTCCGCGCGGCGCGCCATGTTCTGCGCCGCCACGGTCTTGGTCGCCTTCGCCCGCATCTTGTCGGCCTGGGCCATCAGGGCGCCGGCCTTCTTCTCCGCGTTGGCCCGTTCGCGCTTGCGACGGCGCTCGTCGGTCTCCCGCTGCGCCAGATACGTCCTCCACCCCACGTTGTACGCGTCGAGGGTGGCCCGGTTCGCGTCGAGGTACCAGACCTTGTTGACCACCGCGTCGAGCAGTTCGACGTCGTGGCTGATCACCACGAGGCCGCCCTTGTGCTGGGCCATGTAGCCACGCAGCCAGGTGATCGAGTCGTGGTCCAGGTGGTTGGTGGGCTCGTCGAGCAGCAGGATGCCCTTGCCGTTCTGGCCCGAGTTGGCGAACAGGATGCGGGCCAGCTCGATCCGCCG
>JAVHVY010000049.1:0-12883 GCA_032160305.1 Actinoplanes sp. | reverse complement strand
CGCGGACCGTCGCGAGCAGGCCCAGCCGGGCCGCGCGCAGCCGCGGCTCGTCGGCCATCACGAAAACCTGATCGAAGAACGTCGTCGTCGGGCCGACGATCCGCCTCGCCACCGCGGTGAAGTGGGTCAGGTCCGGCGACGACGCGTCCCGTTCCGCCCGTACCTGCCGCACCGCCTCGTGCAGCGCGACCTCGGCCGGCTCAACCAGCGTGGCCTCGTCGTACACCGCCGGGGTGCCGGCCGGAACGATCCGCCGGGCCCGTTGGATCGCGCCGGCCACCTGCTCGAAGCTCTCGTCGCCGACCAGCGTGGACAGTTCGTACAGCAGCCGGTCGGCCACCGACGGCCGGTCGGCGTGCGGCAGCACCGCGCGCACCCAGTCGACCGGCTGGCCCTCCTCGACCAGCGTCTGTTCGAGCCGCCTGGCCAGGAACGCGGCCACGTCGTCGAGCACCTGAGCGCTCACCTCGACCGGCTGCGCCGCGTGGCCGAGGGCCACGCGCAGGCTGATCGCGGCCAGGGCCGGGTGGGCCCGGTGCACGGCCAGCAGGCCCAGGGCGGCCCGGCGCACGGCGAACGGGTCGCTGCTGCCGGTGGGCAGGCCGACGGTGGCGGCCAGGCCGGCCACCAGGTCGAGCCGGTCGGCGAGCGACAGGAGCGCGCCCGGCAGCGTCGCCGGCAGCTCGTCACCGGCGGTACGCGGCAACTCCACTTCGTAGACCGCCTGCGCCACGGCGGGACTCTCGCCAGCGTTCAGCGCGTAGTCGCGGGCCAGCACGCCGGCCAGGCTGGTCATCTCGGTGACCAGTTGCGAGCCGAGGTCGAACTTCACCAGCTGCGCGGCCCGGTCCAGGGTCTTGCGGTCGGGCAGGTCGATCTCGTCGGCGAGCTTCCCGGCCAGGGCGGCGATCCGTTCGGCCCGGTCGGCCATCGAGCCGAGCTGGTCCGTGTAGGTCAGCCGCCGCAGGCCGTCGCGCAGGGCGGCCAGGGTCTGCTCGCGGTCGGCCCGGTAGAAGAACGCGGCGTCCTCGTAGCGGGCGCGCAGCACGGCCTCGTTGCCGGAGCGGGTCAGGTCCACGTCGACCGGGCCGTTCGCCACGGCCACGAACATCGCCAGCAGCGCGCCCTCGTCCGAACGGACCGGGAGGTAGCGCTGGTGCTTGCGCATCACCGTGGCCAGCACCTCCTCGGGTAGCCGCAGGTAGTCCTCTTCGAAGGTGCCCAGCAGCGGCGTCGGCTGCACGACCAGGTAGGTGATCTGGTCGAGCAGCGCCGCCTCGCCGGCCACGTCGATCCGGCCCTCGCCGTAGACCAGCTCCTGCGCGCCCGAGACGATCAGGTCCCGGCGGTCCTGCGGGTCGGCGACGATGCCGTTCACCGAGATCGTCTCCATGAAGGTCTCGGCCGAGGCGATGCTCAGCACCGCAGTGCCGGCCGTGCGCAGCACCCGGGTGAGCCGGCCCGCCGCCAGCGTCGACACCGCGACCGGCACGACGTCGGGACCCCACAGCGCGAGCAGCCAGCGGATCGGCCGGGTGAAGGACAACTGCGGATCGTTCCAGCGCATGTTGCGCGCCGAGCGCAGCCCGGCCACGACCCTGCCGAGCACGTCGGCCAGGACCTCCAGCGCCGCGCCGCCGGCTTCTTCTTTTCGTACGCACACAGCCGTGTCGTCGCGCAGCACGTCCTCGACGGCCACGCCCTGGGAACGCGCGAAGCCGAGCAGCGCCGTCGTCGGGGTGCCGTCCGCCGCGTACGCCGCACTGATCTTGGGGCCCTTGACCGTGCGGATCTGGTCCGGCTCCCGCGCGGCGACCTCGGCCACGACGGCGATCAGGCGCCGCGGGGTGGCGAAGACCTGCAGGTCACCGTGCTCCAGCCGGGTCGCGGCCAGGCGCTCGGTCAGTCCGCGACGCAGCTGCTCGAGCGCGGCCCGGGCCTCGGCGGGCGGCATCTCCTCGGTGCCGATCTCGACGGCCAGGGTCCGCGACCGGCCCCCGCCGCCCGTGGCGACCGGCACGGCCGGCGGCGGTGTGGCGACCGGCAGGGCCGGCGGCGGGGTGGCGACCGAAACGGCTGGCGGCGGGGTGGCGACCGGCAGGGCTGGCGGCGGGGTGGCGACGGGCAGGGCTGGCGGGGGCGGCGCGGCGAGACCGAGCGGGTGGCCCAGCTCGGCGCGCCTGGCGATCCACAACGTGGCGACGTCACCAGCCATCCGGCGCATCCGGGCGAACTCGGCGGCCCGCTCGGCGGTCGACACCGCGCCGCGCGAGTCCAGCACATTGAAGGCGTGCGAGCACTTCAGCACGTACGTGTGGGCCGGCACCGGCAAGCCGTCGTCGATCAGCCGCCGCGCCTCGGCGGCGTAGAGCTCCAGGAGCCGGCGGTTCGTGGCGATGTCCGCGTCGTCCAGGTAGTAGCGGGACATCTCGTATTCGCTCTGGCCGAAGACCTCGCCGTAACTGACCCCCGGGGCGTACGCGATCTGTTTGACATGGCGCACGTCCTGCAACGCCATGACGATCCGCTCGATACCGTAGGTGATCTCCACCGACGGCGGCTCGACGTTCCGGCCGCCGGCCTGCTGGAGGTACGTGAACTGGGTGATCTCCAGGCCGTCCAGCCACACCTCCCAGCCCAGGCCCCAGGCGCCCAGCGCGGGGGAGGCCCAGTTGTCCTCGACGAAGCGCACGTCGTGCGCGGCCACGTCGATGCCGAGCGCGGCCAGGCTGGCCAGATACCGCTCCTGCGCGTCGCCCGGCTCGGGCTTGAGGATCACCTGCAGCTGGGTATGCGTCTGCAGCCGGTTCGGATTCTCGCCGTAGCGGGAGTCGTCAGGACGCACCGACGGCTCGACGTAGACGACCCGCCACGGCTCCGGGCCGAGCACCCGCAGGAAGGTCGCCGGGTTGAGCGTCCCGGCGCCGACCTCGGTGTTCATCGGCTGGACGGTCAGGCAACCCTGGCCCTTCCAGTACTCGATCAACGTCGCGAGGGCATCCTGCATGGTCAGCATAGGTGTGCAGTCTAGGAGAATCTGGCCGGCCGCACGGCCTCACGAATCGGTGTGCGCGGTGGCGTCGCGTCGGTCCGCCAGGTCGTTCACATAGGGTTTGCGCCATGCTCGAGCTGCGGATTCCGTCGCCGGTGCAGGAGATGGCGGACGAGCGGTTGCAAGGCAGCGGAGTGCGGCTGCTAGTGAAACGGGACGACCTGATCCACCCGGACTTCCCCGGCAACAAGTGGCGCAAGCTCAAGCACAACCTCGCCGCCGCGGCCGCGCAGGGGGCGACGCGGCTGCTCACGTTCGGCGGCGCCTACTCCAACCACATCCTCGCGACCGCCGCGGCCGGACACCACTACGGCTTCGCCACTGTGGGCGTGATCCGCGGCGAGGCCCATCCGGCGCTCAACCCGGTGCTGGCCGCCGCGGTGGACCACGGCATGACCCTGTCGTACCTCGACCGCGGCGCCTACCGCGCGAAGACCACCCCGGCCGTCCTCGACCAGCTGCGGGCCCAGTTCGGCGACTTCTACCTGATCCCCGAAGGCGGGGCGAACGCGCCGGCCCTGCGCGGCTGCGCCGAACTGGTCGCCGAGATCGTCGAGCCGTTCGACGTCCTGTGCTGTGCGGCCGGCACCGGCGCGACCGTGGCCGGGGTCGCCACCGCTCTGCGGTCGGGGCAGCGGGCGCTCGGTTTCGCCGTCCTGAAGGGCGGCGCCTTCCTCGCGGACGAGGTGACCCGCCTCCAGCGGGACTTCGGCTCGGTGACCGGCAACTGGTCCATCGCCACCGAGTTCCATTTCGGCGGCTACGCCCGCACGACCCCAGAGCTGCACGCCTTCGCCGAGGACTTCCACGCCCGCCACGGCATCACCCTGGACCCGATGTACGAAGCCAAGATGATGGCCGGCCTGTTCACCCTGCACTCCCGAGCCCACTTCCCACCCGGCACAACCGTGCTCGCCCTGCTCGCCTGAGGCACTGGCCTTTCCCTGACAACCGGCAGACACGTCCGAGCCGGAGAGAAGACCATGGCCTATCAAGCGACGACCCTGGCGACCCTGGCGGGCTACCTGGGCGCGAGGGATGACGAAAAGGTCAAGGGGAAGCAGGTCTGGGAGTACCGGTGGGATCCCGCTGACCGGCAGCCGGCCTGGTCCGCGCGGAGCCATGGCGTCGTCGATTGAAGGACGGTATTCTCCCACCTCGATCGTGCATAAGTTCATGGAACGGGCCGAACTGACCGCAGCGGACCTGCCGGCCCATCTGGTTGGTTCTATGCGGGTTCGTGTCGCAGACTCGAATGGCAGGTACAGCTTCATGCACACGACAGAACGAACAGAAGCTCGCATCGAGGATGCGAGCAACATCTTGGTCGCGCCATCGACGTTACAAAATGATGGCTTGATCAAAGACTTTTTCGGGTCCGTGATCACGCTGGAGGACTTTTCTTCTGGTTCGCCCGACGTGAATCAGAAAACCGTTTACCTGTGCGGCGACATATCTAGGATCAGCGGTCACAAGCTCAATGCGGCTGCGCGGATATTCGTTATCCGGAAGCTTTCGCATGGTTACATCGAGGAGGACGGCAAGCCTTGGAGGCTCGCGGACATCGGCCAAGTTCCCATCCGCGTACACGGCGTCGGCGTATACTACCGACGCTTTTTCGGCCTCAGCTCCGATCACTTCAGCCGGATCTGTTCGGAACACGCCTTCCAGTCCCTCACGGAGTCCACCAAGCCCGAGACGGCCCATCGCACCGGAATCTATCTGACCCCCGTTACGCGGGCTGGAGACGAACTGCATTTCCGCCTGCTTCGGTGCTCCACGAACCTCGCGGGACCGACCGAGAATTTTTCCGCGACCGACACGCGCATCGTCGAGGCGCTGAACCACGAGGCCGCCTCAATATTCCGGAACCAAGCTCCGCTGAATCACGTCCTCGCGCAGATCTACCACAACACCCCAACCACCGCTGAGCGCAAGCAGTCCAAGGCCAAGATCTCGGCCCACGCCGACAAGACCAAGGACATGCCCGTCAACGGCATCATGGCCTTCTGTACCTTCTATGACCGACTCGATAAGCTGCGTCCCCTGGCCGAAGACGCCTTCGATTACGGTTTGAAAGGTGCGAGCGGGCTGACCAAGCTTCACTTTCGTCTCAAAGAGCCAACCGAAGGACGCGCCGGGTACGCGCTTCCCCAACAGTTCACTCTGACCCTGTACCCCAACTCCGTGTTCTTCATGCCATTGTCCACCAACCGGTTGTATACGCACGAAATCCGTTCGTCGACGCTGGACGCCGCGTTGCTACCGACCCGCTTGGGTTACGTGGTTCGCTGTTCGAGCGCTGAAGCCGTTCACAAGAACGGCCACACGTTCCTCAAGACGGATGGAAATCTGGTTGAGCTGGGCCCACCCACGCCCGATGGCATGAACGAGCTGCGCACGTTGTACGCCGAGGAGAACAAGACCCGAGCCTTCATTGATTACGGCGACGAGTTTCTCTTCAGTATGAACACGGGAGACTACATTGCCCCCCAAATGTAGAATGTCAGATGGGATTCGCTCGTACGCCTTGCTCACCGAAGGGAATCTTTTTGAGGAGCTGTTCGCATCGGCTCTTCTTGAAGATGTGGGAAAGGGCAGGCTAGGGGCTGCCCTGGCCAAGACTGACGAGACGGGTAACGTGCCTCTCGTACGAACCACCACTCGATACCGCATTCCGACGCAACGTTTCCAGATGGTGCACGAGCGGCTGGCACAACAGATTCAAGAACGGGCGGCGCTTGCTGTTGGCTTCAACAACGCTCTTATCGAAAGTTACACGAACGCTTACACAACTATGGGCAGTCATTCCGACCAGGCCATCGATCTGGCGGATGAGTCGTTTATTGCTGTTTTCTCCTGCTATAAACGTCCCGAGGTAAACCCGCCGAGGAAGCTGATCGTCGAATCGAAGGGGTCCGGTGGTGACAATTTCGAGATCCCCTTGACTCACAATAGTGTCGTCACGTTCTCCGTTGACACTAATCGGCGGCTCAGGCACAAGATAGTATTAGACAAACCCGACCAAATGATTGAGAACCAATGGTTGGGTGTGACCTTTCGAACGTCAAAGACCTTCGTGCGGTTTCGCGACGGACATACATACTTCCCGGACGGTGCACGCCTTACCTCGGCCGACGACGAACAGAGGCGGGAGTTTTACCAACTGCGGCGCCGTGAGAACAATGAAACGGACTTCACCTATCCCCTGCTGACGTACACCATCAGCGAGAGCGATCTGATGCCGCCCGTCTGATGACTACCGTCGACGACACAGGCCCAGGTCACATGTCCGGACATCGGCATGTCCGCGCTCCAGCCGCACAAAAGTTGGCGCTACGCTGCGTAATGTCCGGGACGGGCGCTATCGGAGGCCGCCGCGGACGAAGGCTTCCATAGCCCAATGGCGTCATGCGCAGCTACTTGAGCTTGATACCCGCGGACGGCGTTGCCGACGGCGTCGGTACCGCCGCCTTGGCGTTTGAATTGGGCCGCACCTTGTTGACCACTCCGGAACCCATGCGCTTCACGATGTCCTGAGCCGCGGCATTGGTGAAGCCGGCCTCCGAGATGTTCCACCCGGGCCCCGACGCGAAGGACGCCGTACGACCCTTCGCCAGGTTATTCTGGATTCGAATCACCAAGAGCTGATCGAAGACGTTGCCGTCTTGCCGAGAGGCGAACGTGACGATGCTCAACCGAGCACCGTTGAGCGTGCACGACCCCGAGTCCTGGTATTGTCTCGTGCCGTTCGAGTGCTGTGCCTCTCGTTCGAAGCCGGTGCATCCCACCGTCTTGGCCACCGAACTCGCTGACCGACCCAGCGTCATCCAGTCGTACGCTCTCGGCGCGAAGTATCCCCCGACCGCAGTCAGCACGAACGCCCCGGCCAGCACCAGCATCGTGGTCTTGCTGAATCTCCGAGTCGTGGCGGGCTGTGGCGACACCGGTGCCGTATCTGTATCTACAGACATGCTTATTCTCCTTTTCGGTGGTGCATCCCATTTGTGCCAACGGGAGCCAAAAGTCCGCAGTGTGCCTAGGTCGATTGACGGTCTGCAAGGTGATCCCTTGACAGAGTCCTCGCATAGCCATCGGCCGGGACCACAGGTTCCTTAGCCCAGATCTTTCATGTTCTTGGTCCTGTTGGGTGGGGTTTCGGGTTTCGGGCGTGGTGAGGGCCCGGTGGTCGGCCGGGTGCGCCCTGGTGTCCCCGGTGGGCGGGTGGGGCCTTTCGTCTGGCTGGGTCAGGGTGTCCGGTTCAGGTGGGTAAGGCGCTGATTTTCTGCCAGGCGTGGGTGAGGTCGCCGGCGTGGGGATGGTCGGTGGGTAGTCGGAGGAAGCGTCGGCGGGCGTGGCGGACCAGGCGGGCGGGGACGTGTAGGAGGTCGCGCAGGGTGTCGGGGGTGGCCTCGGTCAGCTTCTCGTGGTGGTCGAGGGTGAGTAGCCGGAGCCAGGCGAGCAGGTCGGCGGCGATCGCGACGGCGATGCACCAGGCCTGGTTGAAGGCGCCATCGGGGCGCATGTCTTCGGGATCCTAGAACGTGGCGCGGGCTCGTCAGCTCAGCACGCCTACTTCTCGGAGAGGCGGCCGTTCCCCGGTGGCATCGTGGCGGAGGGGATCTTGGCCGGCGGCGGTACCTTGGCCGCGTCGGTCGAACCGGAGTATCCCCCGCGCTTCTCGCCGGGCGAATCCTGCTTCTCGTTCGCCATGTCAGCCTCCCATGCCGCTCTGCGGGCGGACGACCTCCATCCAGGCGATCTTTCCGGCCGCGATGTAGATAGGATACCCGAGCCCTTGGCCGAGTTCACCTGTCTCCGGGTCGATCTCGTAGGCTTCCTCCAGGAGCAGATCGGGCTCTTGCGGGAATCCCGCGGCATAGGAACGGCTCGCGAACAGCCCGGCCAGCATCACCCCCTCGGTCGTACGGACCCGCAGGTAGGTATCCGGACCGCCGGCGAAGAGATCATCCCAGGCGCGCGGCGCGACGTCCTGGCCCAGGGCCAACTCGAGCAGCGTCCTCCGCCAGCCGGTCAGGCGTCGTCGGTTGCTGTACAAGGTGCCGAGCAGCATCCCGATTGCGGCCGGAACGACCACCATCGTGATGGCGGCGAGCCACAGCAGAGCGAAGTCACCTGACGAGATCGGGCCCTTTTCGCCCAGGGTCTCCCGGTAGATCCAGTACTCGAGCCAACCGGCCAGCAGATGGAAGGCGATCGAGACGGCGATGAACCGCATGGTCCGGTCCGCGAACGTCGCGCCGAAGTCACCGGCCTCACGTTCGAAGGTCAACGTGTAGACCAGGCCCGGAACGATGGCCACGACCAGGATCAGCAGCCCGATCGCCGTGTTCGGGATCATCTGTTCACCTGGCGCTTGAGACGACGCGAACCGGCAGCATCCGTTCAGCGTATCGACGCTGCGCCGTTATGCGGGAACAGGCGTCAGGCTTCCATCGGCCTCAGGCACACGTCCGGTTCCGAGGGAGCGGCCCGGCCGGATGATCGCCGGTGCTCCTTTCGCCCCGCGGCGGTCGGGTCAGCCGCCCAGCGCCGGCTGCGAGAGCGCCAGCAGCGCGGTCGCGATCTCGCTGCCACGCCGGCCCAGGCGGGCCGAGAAGCGTTGCACCATCGCGTTCTCGCCGGACAGTTGGCGAGCCGGCAGGCCCTCCGCCCGGCGCGCCAGCTGAGCCCGCTGGGCGTACTCGGCGCGGCGCAGGATCAGGTCGACCAGTCGCTCGTCGAGCTCGTCGACGGTCGGCTCCTGCGCCTGAAGGATCGCGGCGGTGAACTGGGCCGTATCGCCGTCCACCACCTCCGGGTCGGCGGTACGGGCGAGGGCCGACCACAGTTGCCGCTCGAAGACGTCGAGTGGAACGCCGGACTCGGCGTCGGCGCGGGCCAGGGTGTACTCGGACATGGCGGATCCTCCCTCGATCAGCGGGCGCTGCCGGCTTCCGCGGATTCGGAGCCGGTCGTGACGGCGATCAGGAGGGGCACGTCGACCGATACGGCCGGCGGCCCCGAGATGCCGAAGAGGTTGCCCGACGGGTCGGACAGATACGCGAAGGTGACCCCGGTGGGCGGATCGAGCTTGGGCTCCATCAGCACCTCGCCGCCGGCCGCCGCCGCCTTGCGGCAGGTCGCCCCGACGTCCTCGACGACGACGCCGAAGATCGCGTAGGTCGGGATGTCGCCGTCCGGGGCGAACAGGCCGCCGCCGATCGACTGCCCCGGCACAGTGACGACGCGGTACGACTCCCGCGCACCCTTGGCCGCGCAGAACTGCCAGCCGAACAGCGTCGAATAGAAGAGTTCCGCGGCCGCTGGCCGGTCGGCGCTGATCTCGAACCAGGCGACCCCGTTCATCAATGCGAACATCGCTGCCCTTCTGGCCTTGAGCCGGGACGACATGACCCGGTCCTTGCAACTCACGAGGCTATTCGCGGATCGCTAGGCGTCCCCTCAGTTTGCGCACCCGGTCCGGGCCACCGCGGGCGGCCCGGAAACACTAGGGATTACCAGGTCCGTTGCACGATGCACTGCTCTGCGGAAGCGATCCGACCGCCGGCTGAACGGAGTGCAGACCTGATGACCGAAAGTGTGGACGTCCTCATCGTGGGTGCCGGACTTTCCGGCATCGGTGCGGCCTACCGCCTTCAGACACAGGCGCGCGGCAAGTCCTACGCCGTGCTGGAGGCTCGCGACGCCATCGGCGGCACGTGGGACCTGTTCCGCTATCCGGGCGTCCGGGCCGACTCCGACATGTTCACCTTCGGGTACCCGTTCGAGCCGTGGACCGACCGGCGGCTGATGGCCGAGGGCTCGGCGATCCGCTCGTACATCGCCGGTACGGCCACGAAGCACGGCATCGACCAGCACATCCGTTTCCAGCACACGGTCGTCCGCGCCGCCTGGTCCTCGGCCGACGCCCGCTGGACGGTGACGGCCGAGGCCGGCCCGGACCGCGCGCCGGTCACCTACTTCTGTGCCTTCCTGTACCTCTGCACCGGCTACTACAGCTATTCGTCCGGTCACGTGGTCGACTTCCCAGGTCAGGAGGAATTCCGCGGCGTCATCGCACATCCACAGTTCTGGCCCGAGGATCTGGACTACCGGGGCAAGCGGGTGGTGGTGGTCGGCAGCGGCGCGACCGCCGTCACGGTCGTACCGGCGATGGCGCAGACGGCCGCGCACGTCACCATGCTGCAGCGCTCGCCGAGCTACTACGCCTGCATGCCCGCCACCGACCCGATCGCCGACTGGCTGCGGGCCAGGCTGCCCGCCGGGGTCGCGCACCGGGTCAACCGGGCCAAGAACGTCACCGTGGTGACGCTGCTGCTGATGGCCGGCCGCCGCTGGCCCGCCTGGATGTCGAACCTACTGCGCGGGCAGATCGAACGGGAACTCAAGGGCAGCTTTCCGATGGATCCGCACTTCGTTCCGTCGTACGAACCGTTGGACGAGCGGATCGGTATCGTGCCGGACGGTGACCTGTTCACCGCGCTGAACGACGGCCGCGCCTCGATGGTCACCGACCACATCGACACCTTCACCGCGACGGGGATCCGGCTGCGCTCCGGTGCCGAGATCGAGGCCGACGTCATCGTGACCGCCACCGGGCTCAAGGCGGTGTCCTTCGGCGAGATCGCCGTCACGGTCGACGGCGTGCCGGCCGACCCGAGCCAGTCGCTGATCTACAAGGGGATGATGTTCAGCGGCATCCCGAACCTGGTGTGGAGCATCGGATACACCGATGCCGCCTGGACGCTGCGCGCCGACCTCACCGCGCAGTACGTGGCCCGGCTCCTCAACTACATGGACCGGCGGGGACACACCGTGTGTACCCCGTACGTCGGCGACGGCGATCCGGCGCTGGAGTCGCTGCGCCCCATGGTCGGCACCAAGGCCGGATACGTGCGGCGTGCCACCGGCATCTGGCCCAAGCGCAGCGCCCGACGGCCCTGGCACCTGAGCCAGAACTACTTCGTCGATCTGCCGACCATCCGGTACGGGCGGGTCAAGAACCCCGCGCTGCGCTTCGGCCGCGCGACGGCGCGGCCGGCGGCCCGCCGCCAGCTGGCCGCCACCCGCTGATCGCTCTAGTGATTTCCGGGTGGAGCGCGCCGGATGCTGACCTGAGTTCGCCCCTCCGGCCTGCCCCCGGCACCTCCGCGGCAGGCCGGTGTCGATTCATCGTGCTGCGCAGCCTGGAGCTGCTGTCTATCGAGTTCGGGATGGGTTGGAAGTATGGACAAGGAAGAGAGGCTTCGGGATTACCTCAAGCGGGCGAGCGCTGATCTGCAGCGCTCCCGGCAGCGGGTGAGCGAACTCGAGGCCGCTGCCGGTGAGCCGATCGCCATCGTCGGGATGAGTTGCCGCTTCCCGGGCGGGGTGTCGAACCCGGAGGAATTCTGGTCGATGCTCGCCAGCGGCGAGGACGGTCTCACCGCCTTCCCGGTCGACCGTGGCTGGAACCTCGCCACGGACGCGGACCTCTCCGAGATGACCGGGGGCTTCCTGCACGACGCCGCCGAGTTCGACGCCCCGTTCTTCGGGATCTCGCCCCGCGAGGCGCTGTCCATGGAGCCCCAGCAGCGGGTGCTGCTGGAGGCGTCCTGGGAGGCGTTCGAGCGGGCGCGGATCGACCCGGCCTCGATCCGCGGCACCCGGACCGGCATGTTCATCGGCGCGATGCCGCAGGAGTATCCGCTGAGCGCGGAGGACGACGTCCAGGGCTTCATGCTCACCGGCAACGGCACCAGCATGCTCTCCGGGCGGCTCTCGTACGTGTTCGGCGCGGTCGGCCCGTCGGTCACCGTGGACACGGCCTGCTCGTCCTCGCTGGTCGCCCTGCACCTGGCGATGCAGGCGCTGCGGGGCGGGGAGTGCTCGCTCGCGCTGGCGGCCGGCGTCACCGTGATGTGCAGCCCGACCACCATCGTGGAGTTCCAGCACCAGGGTGGTCTCGCGGTGGACGGGCGCTGCCGGTCGTTCGCGGATTCGGCGAACGGCACCGGCTGGTCGGAGGGTGTCGGCGTGCTGGTCGTCGAGCGGCTTTCCGACGCCCGGCGCAACGGGCACGACATCCTGGCCGTGGTACGCGGTTCCGCCGTCAACTCCGACGGCACGTCCAACGGCCTCACCGCCCCGAACGGCCCGTCCCAGCAGCGGGTGATCGAGCACGCGCTGCTCAACGCCAAGCTTTCGCCCGACCAGGTGGACGTCGTCGAGGCGCACGGCACCGGCACCACGCTGGGCGACCCGATCGAGGCGCAGGCGCTGATCGCCACCTACGGGCAGAACCGGGACACCGACCGGCCGCTGCTGCTCGGCTCGGTGAAGTCCAACATCAGCCACACCCAGGCGGCCGCCGGCGTCGCCGGGGTGATCAAGATGGTGCTGTCCCTTCAGCACGACCTGCTGCCCGAGACGCTGCACGTGGATGCACCGTCCACCCACGTCGACTGGTCGTCGGGCACCGTCAAGCTGCTGACCGAGCCGGCGGAGTGGCCGCGCCGGGCCACCCCGCGCCGGGCCGGCGTCTCGTCGTTCGGGCTCAGCGGCACCAACGCTCACGTGATCATCGAGGAGGCCCCGGCACGGGCGGAGCCGGAGGGCGGCGAGCCGCGGCCGGCGCCGGTCGACCCGCGGGTCGTGCCGCTGCCGATCTCGGGCCGCACCGGCGAGGCCCTGCGCGCTCAGGCGGCACAGCTGAAGGACCTGCTCGAGACCTCCGCGAAGCTCCGCGACGTCGGCCACTCGCTGGCGACCACCCGCGCCGGCTTCGAGTACCGGGCGGTCGTCACCGCCACCGAACGCGACGCGGCG
>JAVHVY010000042.1:0-9417 GCA_032160305.1 Actinoplanes sp. | reverse complement strand
CGCGGCATCGAGCACCGCATCGTGCTCGAAGAGCGCCGCCTCGATCTCGGCGCAGTAGACGTTCTCTCCGCCGCGGATGATCATGTCCTTCGCCCGGTCGACGATGTAGTAGAAGCCGTCCTTGTCGCGGCGGCCCAGGTCGCCGCTGCGGAACCAGCCGTTGTTCATCACCTCGGCGGTCGCCTCGGGCCGGTTGTAGTAGCCGCGCATGATGTTGTGGCCGCGGATGGCGATCTCGCCGATCTCGTCGGCGCCCTCGATCGTGTTCCAGCTGTCGTCGATCAGCTTCACGTCGACGCCCCAGATCGGCACGCCGATCGAGCCGGGACGCGGATCGCTGTCCGGGTCGGAGAAGGTCGCCACCGGGGAGGTTTCGGACAGGCCGTAGCCCTCCAGGATCTGTACGCCGAAGCGTGTCCGGACCTCCTTGATGATCTCCACCGGCAGGCTGGAGCCGCCGGCCACCGCGATCCGCATGGTGCGGGCGATGCGCTGCACGTCGACGTCGTCGCCGAGCGCGTTGAGCAGGCCCCAGTACATCGTCGGCACGCCGGCGAAGAACGTCACGTTCTCCCGTTCGAGCAGCTTGACCGCGGCGTTCGCCTCGAAGCGGGGGAGCAGCACCAGGGTGGCGGCGGTGGCGAAGCCGGCATTCATGTTGACCGTCGAGCCGAACGAGTGGAACAGCGGCAACACCACCAGGTGCGTGTCGGTGCCCGGCGTGGACCGGAAGAGCCGGTTGCAGGTGAGCGCGTTCAGCAGCAGGTTGGAGTGGCTCAGCTCGGCGCCCTTGGCCTGCCCGGTGGTGCCGCTGGTGTAGAGGATGACGGCCGGATCGGTCTCGGCCGCCAGCACGGTCTCGAAGACGGGTGACCGGCCGGCCAGCGCCGCGCCCAACGTCTGCGCACCCTCGATCGGCGACGCGGCGGCCGGGTCGGCGGTGATCAGGAAGAAGTGCTCGCACTGCTCGGCCTGGCCGAAACCGGTGTGCCCCTCGGCGGCCATCGGCAGCTCGGCGGTGCCCTGGAAGCAGAAGTACGCCGTGGCCTCGGAGTCGTTCAGGTGGTAGCCGATCTCGCGGCCCTTGAGCAGCACGTTCAGCGGGACGACGACGGCGCCGGCCTTGAGGATGCCGTAGTAGACCACCGGGAAGTACGGCAGGTTCGGGCAGGACAGCGCGACCTTGTCGCCCGCGCCGATGCCCCGGCTGACCAGCAGGTTGGCGACCCGGTTGGCGGCGGCGTCGACCTGCGCGTAGCTGAGCCGCTGCTCGCCCAGCACGACCGCGGCGCGCTCCGGGAAATGCTTGGCGCTGTCCTCCAGCACGACAGAGAGGTTGAGCATGCCGGCGATCTCCTTCTCCCGGTGTGGCGTCCGTCTCGATCCCAGCATGCCAGCGGAGCCGGAAGAACCCCCCGTTGCGGTCGTGTTTCGGCTGACTACGCCGAGCCGGCCTGCGGCGGCCCGCCCACCATCGAGAACGTCAGGGGCGAACGTTAGCCGAGCCGTAATAAGTGGGGACCAGACTGGCGCCATGACGTGGTTGGCGGTTGCGCGCGACGCCGAGGTGGGCACCCGGCGGGTGACGCCGCGGCGGGCCTTGGCCGGATTCGCGGGCCGCTCATGATCGACCTGCTGCTCACGAACACCTCCCGCGGCGACATCGGCATCGACGGCGGCGTCTTCGTCGAGCCCGCGCCGGCCGCCGAGACCCGCGACCTCGGCGGCCGGCTGGTCACGCCGCCCCTGGTCGAGCCGCACATCCACCTCGACGCGGCGTTGACCGTCGGCCAGCCCCGCCCGAACGCCTCCGGCACCCTGTTCGAGGGCATCGCGATCTGGGCCGAACGGGTCCGCGACCTGAGCGTCGAGGACGTCCAGCACCGGGCCCGCCAGGTGCTGCGCTGGCAGCTCGCGCACGGTGTGCAGCACGTCCGCAGCCACGTCGACGTGTGCGACCCGGAGTTGCGGGCGCTGCGCGCGCTCGTGGAGCTGCGCGCGGAGGCCCGGGGGATGGTCGACCTGCAACTGGTCGCATTCCCGCAGCAGGGCATCCTGTCCTTCGACGGCGGCGCCGATCTGATGCGTACGGCGGTCGAGCTGGGCGCGGACGTGGTCGGGGCGATCCCGCACTATGAGCTGACCCGCGAGGACGGCGTCGAGTCGGTGCGCTTCGCGATGGCGCTCGCCGAGGAGCACGGCCTGCGCGTGGACATCCACTGCGACGAGACCGACGACGAGCATTCCCGCTTCGTCGAGGTGATGGCCGCCGAGACGATCCGGCGGTCGATGAGCGGCCGGGTCACCGCCAGCCACACCACGGCGATGCACTCCTACAACGCCGCGTACGCGACCCGGCTGATCGCCAACATCGCCCGGGCCGGCCTGCACATGGTCACCAATCCGCTGGACAACGCGGTCCTGCAGGGCCGCTTCGACACCGGTCCGGTCCGTCGCGGCCACACCCGGGTCAAGCAGCTGCTCGAGGCGGGGGTGAACGTGGCCATCGGCCACGACTCGGTGCTGGACCCGTGGTATCCGCTCGGCCACGGCGATCCGCTGCAGGCCGCCTTCGTGCTGGCCCACCTGGGTCAGCTGAGCGGCGACGCCGAGCTGCGTACCCTCATCGACATGATCACCGTCGCGCCCGCCGCCGCCCTCGGCGTGGCCGACTACGGACTGGACCTCGGCAATCCCGCCGATCTGGTGGTCTTCGAGGCCCGGTCCGAAGCCGAGGCGCTGCGCCTGCAGCGTCCGCGGAACCTGGTGCTGCGGGCCGGCCGGATCGTTGCCGCGACCGACCCGGCCCGCAGCACCGTCACCTGGAACGGCACCGCCGAGGAGATCGACTTCGTCCCCCGCTGACGGAGGAAGGTTCAGACGAGGCCGACGCGTTTGCGGGCTTCGGCGGCGAAGCCGGCCAGCGGGCGGTGCCAGGGCACGATGTGCGCGAAGTCGTCGTCGGGTTCGGCGGTGATGAGCACGTCGATCGCCGCCTCGGGGACGCTCTCGCCGAGGCGGTAGGCCAGCGCTATCGCCGCGGTCAGGCGGACCGGGGACGGGTTCGCGTGCAGCTGGGCGCGCAGGCTCTCGATCATGCCGGGAGCGTCGGCCGGCAGGTGGGCCAGGGTCAGGTTGGCGCCCGCACGGGGCTGCCAGCGGATCGGGTCGGGCGGCATCGCGATCAGGGCGACCAGGCCGGAGGGGGTGATCGGGAACCAGGCCAGCAGCTCCGCGGCCCGGGCGGCCAGATCGGTGTCCGGGTCGGCGACCCAGCGCGCGAAGCGGCCGACGTGCCGGAGCGCCGCCTCGTAGGCGTCGCGGTCCCATTTGCGGGCGACCGCCTGCGCCGCGCCGATCGCCGCGCCGTCGTCCCAGCCCGGTTCGCCGCGAGACAGGGCGGCGATGCTGCGCGCCTCCTCGGCCTCCGTCACGCCCTCCGCGTCGGCGAAGGCGGCGCCGGGGGAGAACGGCAGGTCCCGGTCGGTACGGTCGCCGAGTGCGACGGCGCGCAGCAGCCGGGCCACCCCGGGCCGGTCGGGGGTTCCCGGGTCGTCGACCAGCGCCGCCAGGAACGGCACGACGTGCGCGCTGACCTGCCACCGGGTGCCCTGGTGGTAGACCGTGCCCATCAGCTCGAACGCCGCCCAGTCGCGGGTCGCCGGATCCGCCGAGCTCAGGGCGCGCAGCATCGCGGGCACGTCGGTCGCCGGCCCGTGGGCGTGGTGCAGCCGGGGCCAGGGGACCTGGTCCAGATCAGCCGGCGGGTCGGTCACGCCTATTTCTACCTCGCGACGCCCGGCTCCCGCCGATTGCGACCGCCGGCAATTTCCGACGACCGCTCCTGGCGTACGAATATCCGCCGGTCACGCTATGACGGCGGCCTCGGAGCGGTCTTTGTCTTTCTGGAACTGGAAGAGCGCGACGTAGAGGACCGCCGCGATGACGAAGCCGACCTCGAAGGTGATGTCGCCCAGGGACGGCCAGTGCTTGGCGAGCGGGCCGGTGTACTGCTGCTGGGAGGAGAAGAGCCAGATCGAGATGATCATGCCGACCGCCATCGCGACCACACCGGCCCACGGGTTGTGCGCGGTGTCGTAGAGGAAGCCGTCGACGCGCTTGCCGCGGCGCAGCACCCAGTCGGCGAAGTAGACCGCCAGCCAGGGGCCGATCCAGTACGAGATGATCAGCAGGAAGCCCTCGTACTTCGCACCCGCGTCGTGCAGGCCGCCCAGCGCCAGCAGGAAGCCGAGCACACCGAAGACGCCGGAGACGATCGCCCGCCGGATGTGCGAGGGCAGGTTGACGCCCAGGGCGAGGAACGACATCGAGCCGGAGTAGATGTTGATCGCGTTGGCGCTGATCGCCCCGAGTGCGATGGCCAGCAGGGTCAGGTCGGCGATCACGCCGGGCAGGTGGCTGGTGAAGGCCTCGGTCGGGTTCGTGATGCCCGGGGCAGCGATGGTGGCCGAGGCGGCGCCGACGATCTCCAGGATCGTGCAGGAGACGAAGACGCCGAGTCCGGCACCGAGGCCGGTGGCCACCTTGCCGGCACCGGGATCCAGATAACGGGTGTAGTCGGTGGCGTACGGGTTCCAGCCGGCCGCGTAGCCGAAGGTGGCGCCGACGGTCAGCAGGAAGCCGCCGATGCCGCCGGTCTGCGCGGCGACGCTGCCTGGGTCGGTCTTGCTCAGCGTGATGACGGAGGTGATCAGGAAGATGACCGCGAGCACGAGGAAGGCGTAGCGCTCGAAGACCTGGACCAGGTTGTGCCCGAAGAACGCGATCGACACCTGGGCGAGCACGACGATGACCAGGCACAGCGCGTTGGGCAGGCCGGTCAGGGTGGCCAGGGCGAGGGCGCCGCTGACGCTGTTGACCGCGAACCAGCCGATACCCGCGACGACCGCGTTCAGCCCGGCCGGCAGGATGTTGCCGCGGTAGCCGAAGCCGATCCGGGACAGCACCATCTGCGGCACGCCCATCGACGGCCCGCGGGCGGACAGGATGCCGTGGGTGGCCGAGCCGAGCGCGGTGCCCAGTACGATCGCGGCCACCGCCTGGCCGAAGGTCTGGCCGAAGAACAGCACCGAGATGACCCCGACGTACACGGTGGCGAACTCGAGGTTCGGCGACATCCAGGTCCAGAACAGGTTCAGCGGCCGGCCGTGCCGTTCGCCGAGCGGGATGAACCCGGCGCCGCCCGGCTCCACCGCGGTGATCTTCGTGCCGTAGCTGCCTTCGCGCACCTCGGCTGGGATGTCCGTCTGCACCACTGTCATGGGGCTCCTGCCTCCACTGAAGCGACTGGATCTCAGCAGTACACGCCTGGTCTGCGGCAGCCGCATCTCAGGATTGTTGCCGCCGTGTTGCGGGGATCCGGGACGAAAGACGTCGACATTCTTCGACAGGTTGGCGGCCGCGACCCGGCCGCGACGAAAGGATCTTGCATGTTGGCAAGCCTGGTGCGCAGAGCCCAGGTCCTGGCCGCAGATCAGCCGCACCCACGAGCTGCTCAACGGTCACTGAGAAGGCCCGGCGCCGCAGCCGGGACCGCGACCGCGGCGACGGCCGTCGCCCGGGCGCCGAACTCGGCGGTCAACGCCGCCGTGGCGACCGGCACCAGGTCCAACCAGGAGCGCATCCGGAGCTGCCGGGCCCGCCACAGCGGGTGGAACTTCGCGGTGAACCGGTAGAGCGTGTCCAGCTCGATCCACCGGTCGAGGGCTTTCAGCGGCACCTGGGCCAGCCGGGCGGCCGGGCCGCGCCCGGCATAGACCCGGCGCATACCGGCGAAGTTCAGCGACACCTCGGCGATGCCGTGCGAGCGGGCGTGATCGACGGTTTCCAGGACGATCAGCTCCACCACCCCGTTCGGGGCGTCGCGGCCGCGCGGCACCACGTCCAGCGACAGCAGGCGGCCGCCGGCCGCCCGGGCGAACCGGGCGAAGGCCACCGGCCGCCCGGCCGGGTCGCGGGCCACGGCGATCAGCACGTCGGCGCGGGGTTTCAGGATGGCGTCCAGGTTCATCGCGAAGCCGCGCTCGGCCTGCCCGTGCAGCCAGTCGCGCAGGACCGGTGCGAGCCGGGCGGCCAGCGCGGCGTCCAGCTCGGTGATGCCCACCCGGACACCGGCGTTCTGCGCTCGGCGGGCCGCCTGCCGCACGTTACGCATAGCGCGGCCGGCGGCCGAGAAAGAGGCCACCGGCAGGACCGCCTCGTCGCCGATCTCGACCGCCCGCCGTACGCCGACCGCCTGCCACAGGCGTGCGTCGGCGGCATCCGCGCCCAGCACCGCGGGACGCCAGCCCCGCTGCGCGCAGAGCCGCGCGAAGGCGGTGACGGCCGCGCCGGCGGATTCAGTCGCGCCGGCCGGGTCGCCGCCGGCGAGGGCCACTCCGAAGTGGACCCGGAAGCCGATTACGGCTCGGCCGTCGGGACTGAACACATACGACTTGTCGGCGCGGGTGGCGAACGGCGCGAGACTGCCCGAGCCGGGCTCCTGCACCAGCTCGCGGACCCGGGCACGCTCGCTCTCGTCGCCCGGCGCCGGGGCGACCCAGGGGGCCAGCGCCAAGGCCACGGCGGCCAGCAGGACGGCGAAGACCGCGCCGGCGAAGACCTGGGTGGACCGGTCGGAGGCCGCCGGCAGCAGCGGCAGAGCCTGATGGGCGGCCTGCCGGACCGGATGCCGGGTGGCCTCCCACAAGCCGCGGCCCAGGCTGAGACCCACGGCCACGGCCGCGGCCAGGCAGGCCGCGCGGAGCCGGTGCGGGTCGGGGCGCACCACATAACCCCTTGGGTACGCCACGGCGAGCGCACCGACCGCGGCGAGCAGCGCCAGCCGGCCCGGCGCGATCGGGGGCACGACCACGGCGACCGCGACCAGCACCACGGCACTCTGCCGGGCCAGCCGGCGCCGCCCCACCAGCCCCCTGGCCAGCAGTATCAGCAGCACGGCGAGGGCGATCCGGACCAGTGGCGGTGGCGAGCCGCCGAGCACCGCATCCGGGCGGGCCAGGACGAGCGCACCCACGATCAGCAACGCGCCCGCCGCCCCCGCCCGCGTCGATCCCATGGCCCCATCCTCGCGCCGCTGTAACTTGTACGTTGACAGCATGTGACATACGGATCAATCATGTCCCCATGAAAATTGGGAGCGCTCCCAAAGCGGTGTCCGCGCTCGGGGTGATCGTGCTGCTGGTCGGGTTTGCGGCCGGCCCCGCGCAGGCCGACGAGGTCGAGCAAGTCAGCAACGGTTCATTCACGTCGACCACCGCCCCGTGGTGGTCGTCGGAGGGCGTGCCGATCTCGCTGGGCGAGGGCCACGCCTGCATAGATGTGCCCGGCGGCACCAGCAACCGGTGGGACGTGACGATCGGCCAGAACGATATCGACCTGGTCGCGGGGGAGAGCTACCGCTTCTCCTTCTGGGCCTCGGGCGCCCCTGCCGGCCACGTGGTCCGGGCGGTCGTCGGCAATTCGCAGCCGCCCTACGACACCTACTTCGAGACCTCGCCGGCGCTGTCCACAGCCGGCGGCGCGGTCGAGCAGACCTTCACCGCCACGGTCAGCACCGCGCAGGCGCAGGTCGCCTTCCAGGTCGGCGGCAGCGCCGACCCGTGGCACTTCTGCCTCGACGACGCCTCCCTGGTCGGTGGCGTCCCGCCGGTGGTCTACCACCCCGACACCGGCCCGATCGTGCGGGTCAACCAGGTCGCCTACCTGCCCGACGGACCGAAGGTCGGCACGCTGGTCACCGACGCGACCGGCCCGCAGCCGTGGGAGCTGCACAACGGCACCGGCGCGACCGTGGCCCGCGGCAGCAGCGTCCCCCGTGGCCGCGACGCCTCCTCCGGCCAGGCCGTGCAGACCATCGACTTCAGCGCGTACCGGAGCAAGGGGCACGGCTACACGCTGGTCGCCGGCGGTCAGACCAGCTATCCGTTCGCGATCGACCCGTCCGCGTACGCCAAGCTGGCCACCGACTCGCTGAAGTTCTACTACCCCCAGCGCAGCGGCGTCGCGATCCTCGACTCGTTGCGGCCCGGCTACGCCCGCGCCGCCGGGCACGTCGACGTGGCCCCCAACCAGGGCGACGGCAAGGTGCCCTGCCAGGCGGGCGTCTGCGACTACACCCTGGACGTGCGCGGCGGCTGGTACGACGCGGGCGACCAGGGCAAGTACGTCGTCAACGGCGGCATCGCGACCTGGGAGGTGCTCAGCGAATTCGAGCGCACCGCCACCGGCCGTCAGGTCACGCTGCAGATCCCGGAGAGCGGCAACCGCGTCCCGGACCTGCTCGACGAGGCCCGCTGGGAGCTGAACTTCCTGCTCAGCATGCAGGTGCCCAGCGGTGAGCCGCTGGCCGGCATGGTCCACCACAAGATCCACGACGCCGCCTGGACCGGCCTGCCGCTGCTGCCCGCCCTCGACCCGCAACCGCGCGAACTGCACCCGGTCTCGACCGCGGCGACCCTCAACCTGGCCGCCGTGGCCGCCCAGGCGGCCCGCGTATATCGTCGCTACGACCGCGGCTTCGCCACCCGGGCGTTGCGGGCCGCCCGCGTCGCCTACACCGCGGCGAAGGCCAACCCGGCGCTCTACGCAAAGGCGTCCGACGGTAACGGCGGCGGCTCCTACGACGACGCGAACGTCACCGACGAGTTCTACTGGGCCGCCGCGGAACTCTTCATCACCACCGGCGAGCGGCAGTACGCCAAGGACGTGCTCTCCGCGCCGGCACACACCGCGGACGTCTTCGGCGACGGCGCCTTCGACTGGGCCAGTACGGCCGCCGCCGCCCGCCTCGATCTGGCCCTGCTGCCCAACCGGCTGCCCGGCCGCGCCGCGGTACGCGCCTCGGTGGTCGCCGGCGCCGACAAGTACCTGGCGATCCAGCGGGCCCAGGCCTACGGCGTCCCGTACGCCCCGGCGGCCAATGCCTGGGTCTGGGGCTCGAACAGCGCGATCCTCAACACGATGGTCGTGGTCGCCTCGGCCTACGACCTGACGCACGCCCGCAAATACCGTACCGGGGTCCTGACGGCGATGGACTACCTGCTCGGCCGCAACGCGCTGAATCATTCCTACGTCACCGGCTACGGCACCGTCTCCGCGCAGAACGAGCACAGCCGCTGGTACGCCCACGAGCTCGACCCGGCCCTGCCGCACCCGCCGAAAGGCACCCTCGCCGGCGGCGCGAACTCCGGCCTGCAGGACCCTTATGTGGCCGCGCTGCTGAAAGAATGCGCCCCGCAGTTCTGCTACGTCGACGACATCCAGTCGTATTCGACGAACGAGGAAGCCATCAACTGGAATGCCGCCCTAGCCTGGGTTTCCGGCTTCGTCGCCGATCAGCGATAGCAACCGGTCCACCTCGGCGGCGGTGCTGTAGTGCGGGACGCTGGCCCGCAC